>JAFUGC010000009.1 GCA_017469565.1 Clostridia bacterium
ATGTAAACAAAAATCTAAGTTCCGTTCGACTTGCATGTCTTATGTGCGCCGCCAGCGTTTCTCCTGAGCCAGGATCAAACTCTCATATTTGTTTATCCGATTTCTCAGATTTATTTTTAGTCTTATCTTTCAAAGACTTTTGATCTTGTTTTTTTAGTTCTTTCGAACTTCAGGTTATTTATTGTACTGTATAGTACTTATTTTCAAAGGTAAACATTTTCATGTTCTCTTTAAAAACTCGCTTGGTTTTTCTTATTTCTCATTGTTTACTTTTCAATGTGCTTGTCACTCTTTTTGTGAGTGCTTTTGAATTATACTAAATGTATAATAATTTGTCAACAACTTTTTTAAATATTTTTTAATAAATTTTAAAAGCCTTTTCTTACCAAAATTCATTTTCTATTTTGATAATTCATAACGGTCTGTAACTGTGTTACGTTCACCGTGTCAACAATTAATATATTAGCATGGCGAGCAACAAAAGTCAACAATTTTTTTACGAAATTTTCATGAAATTTTTGGCAGTTTTTTTGCTCCTCCAAAAACCTATTTTATATTTCAACCAGAATGATATCATCTCCTATCTTTCTGATATTACTCCACGGAATCACAATATCGTTTTTATTTCCAACCGAAAAAAACTTTGATGTACCTGGTACTACAATAGCTGTTATCTCACCAGTTTCAAAATTAGCCTCTACATCTTGCACATAGCCAAGCCTTCTGCCATCGTTCAAATTAATAACCTCTTTCTGTTTAAAAGTAAGTGTCCTCCCCATACTTCACTCTCCTAATATGTATTTTCTACTATATTATATGCAGATTATCTTACAACAGATACTTTAAAATTATGTATAATGGAGACCGCATAAAAATGGTTGTCCCTTTTTGTGTGGTCCCTCTTTTTGAATCTTTATATATTCTTTTTCATATGTGCAAGCGCTGTTTTTTCTAGTCTTGACACTTGCGCCTGAGAAATTCCAATCTCATCTGCAACCTCCATCTGTGTCTTGCCATCAAAGAATCTCTTCCTGATAATCATCCTTTCCCTATCAGATAATTTCTTCAAACTTTCCGATATGGCAATATCCTCAATCCAGTTATCATCAATATTCTTATTATCACTCACCTGATCCATGATAAAAAGAGCATCCGCTCCATCATTATAAACAGGTTCATACAAGGAAATCGGCTCCTGAATAGCATCTAACGCATAAGCAATGTCTTCTTTTGGAATCTGTAACTCTTTAGAGATATCTTCCAAGGTTGCCTCTCTGTTTTGTTCATTTAAAATTTTCTCCCTTACTTGCAATGCCTTATAAGCAGTATCTCTGAGTGACCTGCTCACCCTGATAGAATTATTATCTCTCAAGTGACGTCTTATCTCTCCGATAATCATAGGTACTGCATAAGTGGAAAACAACACATTTTGAGATAAGTCAAAATTGTCAATTGCCTTAATTAACCCAATGCACCCCACTTGAAACAAGTCATCTACATTTTCATTTCTATTATTAAATCTTTTAATCACACTAAGAACAAGCTTTAAATTACCATTCACAAAGGCTTCCCTTGCCTCCTGATTTCCTTTTTTGATTTCAATCAATAATTTTTCTTTTTCTTCATTCGATAGCACTGGTAGTTTGGAGGTGTTGACACCACATATCTCAACCTTCTTAATCATAAAAAACCTCCTCTTGTAAATAATCGATACTTGTATTATTTACAAAAGGAGGAAAAACATTCACATTTTCGCAACCATTTCTTTTCTCATTCTGGCGATAATCTTTTTTTCAAGTCTGGAAATATACGATTGTGAGATTCCAAGCATATCAGCAACTTCTTTTTGTGTTTTCTCTTTGCCACTGACAAAACCAAATCTTAGTTCCATAATAATTTTCTCACGTTTGCTCAGCTTTTCAATCGATTCTCTAATCAACTGATTATCCACAGCCTTTTCCAACCTCTTAAAAACACAATCATCATCTGTTCCAATTATATCGGATAGCAGAAGTTCATTTCCATCGCTATCCATATTGAGCGGTTCATCGATGGAAACTTCATTCTTTAATTTATTGGTTCGCCTCAAATGCATTAAGATTTCATTCTCAATGCACCTGGAAGCATAAGTAGCAAGTTTTATGTTTTTCTTCACATCATAAGTATTAATCGCCTTCACTAAGCCAATGGTACCAATAGAGACCAAATCCTCAAGTGGTATTGAAGTATTTTCAAACTTTTTGGCAATATATACAACAAGTCTTAAATTTCTTTCTACCAATATATTCTTAACGCTCTCATCATTGTTCATTAGGCGCTCTAGCGTGCTATTTTCTTCTTCAGCAGAAAGCGGTGGTGGCAGAGTATCCGCTCCTCCTATGTAGTAAATCGATTTTTGATTGCTAATACCCAAATGCGTTAGGAACTTTGCAAATAAGTTTTTGGCTTTTTCCTTCATTAATATTAAGATTTCCAATCTAATACCTCCTTTTTCGAAAATGTTTCTAAATAGTGAAGACCAATGATAGAATCATAAAACCTAAAATTGGAATCCGATGCAATTATCACGGCGGGTTTACTGATTGTTTTGTCCTCATAAGTGAGAAATGTGTTTTGAACTTTCACTCCATATCTAACTGCATTAGGATTTCCAAGTGAGCTAAAAGGAATTGTTCTGATATTTTCCTGCCAGTCGGTAAGATGTGATATATCTTGATTGATTAAGATATTTGTTAATTCCTCGTCCTCCATTCTCTTGATAGTTTTTGGTGATACCACAATAACATCCTCTTCAAATGCCGAGGTTAGTTCATTCCCAGTATCTAAGAAAGTAGAAATCTGGTATTTTCTATCTTTTATCTCAATTTCTAAGTCATATATATAATGATTGATTCTGTATTTTTCTTTGTATGATTTGATCCATTCGAAGAGAAAAGTAACTGTTGCAATTACATAAAGGACATTCTTCAATTCTTCTCCATAAGTATAAAATCCTATTCCAGCTATCATAAACGTGATGATATAAAATGTTATAAAAGTTTTTATCCAATCCATCAAGTTTTCAGGCTGATACGCTATAGTAACAATAGCAAACACGCTTATAATCCTTATCACTTCTATTAATGTTGTTGGAACTATCAGACAAACAATGGTGGAAAGCCCACCAAGTACGCTGGAAAGAAGAAGTTTCCAAGCATCTGCTTTTTGGTTTACTATTTTGCCAACTGTTATTAGGATGATGAAATTAATCAAGAATTCTTTCGCAAAGAGTACGTCAATGTAAATTGTCATCCATTTCCTCTCTTCTTTCCTCTTATTTTCTCCATGCTTGTTCTTATTCTAATACGCTCTTCCTAAAAAATCTGTCTAACGGTGGAAAGAATAAAAAAAACAAGCCACTAATTTGTGACTTGTTTTGACTTTATCTTTTCATTAAATTAGAAGTTGTTTGTATCAATAATTTTTCTTTTATTTCTTAAGAAAGTAGGAACATCTAAATTATTAGGATCTGATGATGGTGTTTTGATAGTAGAACCTTCTGTTTTTCCAAATGGTGGATTTCCCAAGATTTTTCCAACGGCATTTGCAGATAGCGGAACTCTATCTTTGTCAAACCCTGTTGCAATAACAGTAACTGACATTTCATCTCCCATTTTTTCATCTATTACTGCACCAAAAATAATATTTGCATCTGCATCAATACTCTTTTGAACAAGTTCTGCAGCTGTGTTTACCTCAAATATTCCAAGATCTGGACCAGCAGTAATATTAAGAAGAACACCTCTTGCGCCTTCAATAGATGATTCCAATAGTGGGCTATTAATAGCAGCTTTAGCAGCCTCTTCTGCTCTATTTTCTCCAGAAGCTCTACCAATCCCCATGTGAGCCATACCTGTATCACACATAATTGTTTTTACATCTGCAAAGTCAAGATTAATTAAACCAGGAATTGCAATCAAATCAGAAATTCCTTGTACACCTTGACGAAGTACTTCATCTGACATAACAAAGCCCTCTGTAAAAGATGTTTTTCTATCAGCAATTTGCATGATTCTATCATTAGGAATGACAACTAGAGTATCTACTTTTTCTCTTAAGCTAGCAATTCCTCTTTCTGCATTTTGCATTCTTCTTTTTCCTTCATAAGAGAAAGGTTTTGTTACAACAGCAACCGTTAAAATACCAAGTTCTTTTGCAATTTGAGCAACTACTGGAGCAGCACCCGTTCCAGTACCACCGCCCATACCGGCTGTAACAAATACCATGTCTGAACCTTTAAGGGCATTTGCAATCTCCTCTTTGGTTTCCTCCGCAGCCTTTTCGCCAACAGAAGGATCTCCTCCAGCGCCAAGGCACCTTGTTAATTTTTCTCCAATTTGAATTTTGGTTGGCGCTTTTGATAATTGTAATACCTGCTTATCCGTGTTTGCAGCTACAAATTCAACACCCGTAACCCTGGCATCAATCATTCTGTTAACAGCGTTATTACCTGCGCCACCAACACCTATTACTTTTATCTTTGCCATTCCATCATAACTAACTTCTTGTTCGTACACTACTAACTCCCCCTACTTCCTTGATTTACTAGGTTTTGCACCTAAAATACTTTTGAAAGACTGAACAATATTTTCGAAAAATGTTTGATCCACGTCTTCTTGAATTTTACTTCCTATATTCTTAGAATGTTTGATGTTGGAAACATACTTCACAATGCCATACGCACCAACACACTCTGGCTTGATCAAGTTTGCCGTTTTTGAATTTCCAAATCTTACCGGAACACCTAAGATTTCTTCTGCCGTTTTTTCGCTCTTATTAATAGAGTTAATCCCTTGTCCAGAAATTACGCAAGAGTGAATCAAAGATTTCAAATGATTCTCCTCTATTTTTTGTTTGATAATCATAAAGATTTCTTCTACCCTAGCCTCCATTATTTCCACCAATTCTGAACATTTCACTGTTTTATTTTTTTCATCACCCGTATAAGTAGATAAGGTGATGCTATAATCATTATCGATGTATGCAACTCTTGATAGTCCATACTGTTTTTTAAGCTTGTCCGCTTCCCCATAAGAAATTTCAAGACCGATGGAAATATCATTTGTGATGGTATCTCCACCTACAGGAATAGAATCTGCATACAAAATTCCATTATCACTGAAAACGGAAATATCAACATTTCCAGCGCCAATATCTAATAACAATACTCCTTGCGATTTTTCATCTTCTGATAAAACAATATCCTTCATCGCAAAGCCATTAGTAACAATGCCATCTATCTGCAAACCAGCTTTTTGCATAGCCATTCCGATTGTTTTTACTACGCTCTTATCTGCAATGATGACATCTAATTCTGCTTCTAAAAAGTTTGTAAATATTCCAATCGGATCATCTGTGATTCTCGAGTCTGTAATAAACTTTGAAGGAATTACATCTATGACTTGCTGTCCTTCTGGCACTTCTATTTTTCCCACACTTTTTATAATAGTATCAATATCATTTTGAGAAACGCCAGCATATTTATCTTCTAGCTTTACACTATATTTTGTTTTGAATACTGAGACATAACTCCCAACAATATTTACATAGGCTGATTTTATAATAAAGTCTTGCGTTGCTTCTATATCACTAATTGCAAATCTGATTGCTCTAGCCACAGCTTCCTGACTTACAATTCTTCCCTTCTTTAATCCCTCACATGCGACACTTGATGAATTTAAAATTTCCACTTGATTGAACTTATTTATTTGACCTAAACAACAACATACTTTAGAGGTGCCTATGTCTATTCCAACTATTATGTCACCAATTGCCAAGCCTCACACCCCCTAATCAAATTCTGCAATCTAAGAATATTATATTGCGACAAAAAAGTCAATAAATTTATTACAAAAATATTACAAAAATATTACAGAGAAATTACATGGCAATTTTACTTTTTCCTTTCAACAACTTTTCCAATAAAATGTCTCCTAATGACAGCCAAATTATTAAAGATTCGATAAACGAAAACAAAGATTGCTGCAAGATAAATATCTACATTCAAGTTTTCACCAATCATAGTAAACATGATTGCAATCACGGCATTCACAAAAAATCCAGAAATGAAAACACTCATATCAAATTTATTTTGTGTTGTAGAAGACAAAGCACCTATAATACTATCTAAAGCAGCCATAATAGCAATAGCTAAGTATTTAGAATACACATAAGAAATTGTTGGCATAAATGATCCCACAACACAACCCAAAATAACACATATTAATCCAAGGGTAAAAGTCATCATTATTTATCCACCTCCACTACTGGTACTGCATATTTATATTCTATAATCTTATCATAAGCAGGAATCGTAACCTCTTCATGTTTCTCAATAGTAACATCTATTTGCGCAGATTTAATCTCACTAATAATTCCGCCCCTTAGGTTTAAAGAGCCAACTAATGTATCCGGATTACCAATTGCCGTGATGGTAAAAGGTGCCGAAAGGTTAATTCCGTTTATTTGAATTAATGGGCCAACACATCTTATTGCAGAAGTAGAAATAATTCTTTGTCCATTCACGCTAAAGGCTTCAGCCCCAGCAACAGAAAGTTCATTCATAATAGACATGATATCCGTATCATGGATAATATAAACATTATTATTATAATACCCTGCATCTATGGCAATCTTCTCAATAGCAGCGCTATCATCTAAGGTGACAGTAATTCCTGGTCCCTTTACTGCTGATACACCCGCAAGTAAATTAGCAATATCTAATTCTTTTTTTATCAGTGCAACGGTATCATCTGTTTTAGCAGAGGCATTCCTATAATCTTCTATCTTTTTATTTTGCTCTGCAATTTTCTCATTTGCTACCTCATAGACTTCTTTCCATTGTGCAATTTCATCACGAAGCTCATTCTCTCTCTTTAGACGTAAAATATCTGACTCACTTGTATTAATCGTTCTTGCCTGAATGGTAACAGATAACGATATAATGAAACAAATTAAACAGATAATCACTTGTGTACTATTGATTTTTCTTATGTTAAACTTTTTCATTTTTTCTAAAGAATTCACGTTAGTCCCTCCTTCTTCTGTTTTTAAGCATTTTCTCTTGAACCAAGCCTAATATCTTTCTGTAAAAATGGTTTTTTCTAAATAATTACTACTGCTCAAATCCAATCTACCCTTCTTACCCTTCAGTGTTTCAAGAATTCCTGCTAAATAATTTAATTTATCACTAATTAAATTCTTATCAATTTCACCATAAACAATATCAATATCATAATCCTGAACCCACATTTTTACTTCTCCAATGGTCTCATAATTAATCTCATAGATTGCATATGGGAAGTTCCTTTGTGCTGCTGTTTCTAGTAAAGTCACCATATTATTATATTTGATTCTTGAGGTATCCCCCAGTGTTTCTCCTAATTCATAAGAATCAATTTCCACTCCATAAACAACTGGAAGTTCAGGCATATCATTTTCCTTTTTAATTTCTAATAGATAGCCATGCTTGTCCACCACAAAGAATGATTCTAGGTATTTTAAAATCATGTAAGGCTGCCTTTCTTCATAAATAATAGCAATTTTATTAGGAAACACTGCTTTCACCCTTGCCTCTTTGATATATGGGAGTGCAAGCACTGCACCTTTGATTTCGCCATAGTTCTGTCTTAAAATATTTTCCCCCATATTCACATGAACCGCACTAGAAATCTCCGCGCTACTAACATTTACACCATCCTCTATGATGAGTTCTGTCAAATTAAAAACAGGAGAAAATATGACGCCAATACAAATACCAATCACTACAAGAATGATAAAAAATATGAAAACCTTAGCAGCAGGATTCCCTTCCTGATTGTCTACCCACTGCTTGTCATCCTTGTACTTTTTCTTTCTTGAAATATCTCCTACCTCATGGGTAGGAGTATTTTTTTTATTTTCTTGATTTAAATCTCTAAAACTTTCCACCTTTTTAGCCATCTAAACCTCCTAAATTGATGTTCATGAATGATAAACATCAAAGTCTCGCCATATATTGTATCACGCCTTTTGAATTTTTGCACCTACTATCGTTAATTTTTTCACTAAATTTTCATAACCACGTTCCACATACTCTATTCCTGTCACTTTAGACTCACCCTCTGCCGTGAGTGCCGCCATGATAAGTGCTGCTCCGCCTCTTAACTCCTTTGCCTCCAAATTGGCTGGTGACAGTTTAGGCACTCCTTGAATAATCGCCGCTTTTCCCTCAATGGTGATATTAGCTCCCATCTTTATAAGTTCATTCACATACTTATATCTGTTTTCAAAAATATTCTCTACCACAATCGATGTTCCCCTAGCAAGAGTAAGAAGAGTAACAAACTGCGATTGCATATCTGTTGGAAAACCGGGATAAGGCATCGTTTTAATATTCGTTCCAATTAACTCACGCGGAACTTTTAAATAAATAGAATTCTTAGAAAAACCAATTTTACAATTCATCTGTTTTAGTTTGTGTATCACAGAAGAAAGATGTTCTGCATTCACATGATTTAGTTTCACATCTCCTTTGGTTGCAGCAGCCATGCAAAGATAAGTACCAGCTTCAATCCTATCCGGTATAATAGAAAATTCTGCATCATGAAGTGTTTTCACACCTTTGATAACGATGGTATTACTACCTGCTCCTGCCACATTCGCTCCCATCGCATTCAAAAAATCTTGAAGATTTCTAATCTCTGGCTCTCTGGCAACATTTTTAATATAAGTAGTACCTTCGGCAAGACAGCTGGCAAGCATAATGTTTTCCGTTGCACCAACCGATGGAAAATCAAGCACAATCTCCGTCCCAATGAGTTTCTCACATTCACATTTGATAAAACCATTCGCCTCATCAATGCCAACACCAAGTTGTTTAAAACCTTCTAAATGTAAATTAATTGGTCTACTACCAATTTCACATCCCCCCGGATATGTGAATTTACACTCATGAAGCCTTCCTAAAAGTGCGCCTGCAATAATAACTGAAGAACGCATCTCATGCATCAAATCATCGGGAATCTCGCTATTGATAATGCTTTTCGCATCCACTATCAGAGTCCCCTCTTCTTTTGTGATTTTACATCCAAGCGATTCCAAAATAGAGCACATCATTTTCACGTCTCTAATTTCAGGAACGTTCTGAATGACTGTTGTGCCTTTATTTAAAATGGTAGCTGCAATGATAGGAAGCGATGCATTCTTAGAACCCGAAACGTCAAGTTCACCTTCCAACCTCTGCCCACCTTCAATTATGTAAGAATTCAACTAACTCACCCCAACTTCTTCATATTTCTTATACAATAATGTATGCACAAAATTTTTAACTCGTGACAAAGTTTTTGGGGCAAGTTTACTTTTGGGGATGCTTTTGGGGACACCTTCCAAAAACATCTCTCAAAGCATAACATTCTAGTCCTGTTTTCATATAATAAATTATAATTCATTGATGAAAGGATGATACATCATGGAACTAAAGACGATTATCTTCAATTCCGAACCAGAATTTCGTGAGTACGTAATTCTACATTCCAAAGACATCGAGAAAATCATTATATTCGAAGACATTCCAGACCACACGATATTCTTCTACAGCTTTACCAAACAAGGAATCATCATTGCAACCAAAGAACCAGCACGCAAAGAATTTTCCTCTTTTCAAGAAACTTATACACAGTTAGCTAACGAACTACATCTTCATCCTGTTTCCTATTTGGAGCAAATAGCAACTGTTGAATTTGCAAGGAATTAGAGAGGCTTGATTAAGCCTCTCTTTACATACCAACTTTTAATTCTGCTAATAGGGACACCTTCCAAAAACAGCACTTGATTTTTTTATGCTGTTTTCGGAAGGTGTCCCCAAAAACATTTTGACATAAATTAATTATGATTATATGCAATAATGTGATTTGATATTGTATCATATAAATAATATGCAGAATCCGAACCTGCACCCATAATATTTGAAACAGGATCACTTATTTTAATCGCATAACACAGATGAGCATTATCACCTAAGAAAAATTTAATAGAAGGATAAAAGTTATCAAAATATTCATCAAACTCTTCAAAAACCCATTTTATTTTTTCTTGAAAGTATTCATGCTGTTCTATATATTCTCTGTCTTCTTCTATTTTCTCATTAATCACACTGCGTCCAACATTCTTAGCATACTCTTCCATTTCTTTGGCATTTTGCCCTGCGAGTTTTAAAATATCTTCATTTGATAATATTTGCTTTAAGTCAATATCAATGTTAAAAATATCATACCAAGCTCCACCTGCTTCACCACCATTATCCACTATCGACAGAATATTATCGTTTAAATAAAAATAATCGCTTATATTTCCACCATACCACTCTACAACAAGCTTTTGGTCATTTTCAATCAAATGAATCTCAGGATTATCATTGTATGCCCACCACAAATCAATGTCTTCAAAATTAATTGTCTTTAAGACAAGTTTATCATTTTCAAATACGATTTTTTCTTCTCTCATCTCATTTGTTTCATTCTCAATAGCATCTTGTTCACCACTATCAAATATATCGTTCTTTTCTTCCAAAATTTCTGTATTTTCTATTTGTTGTAGTTCTTCATCATCTGTGCTATTATTACCTGTTTTTACAGCCTTCTTTGTACTACAAGCTGTGAACACTAATAAAATCATCAATAATATTGCTATTTCTTTAAAACTTCTCATCTTCATCCACCACTTCTATTGATATTATTTTAAAATACTTGCCAATGCGGATAGTTATCATATAATTTTATAATTCTATCATAAAATACACCAATTGATACG
>JAFUGC010000018.1 GCA_017469565.1 Clostridia bacterium
AGAAATCATGAAAGCACAAGCAGTAAATGAAGGCAAACCAGAAGCTGTTGCAGCAAAGATTGTAGAAGGCAGAATTGATAAATATTATGGTGAGGTATGCTTACTAGAGCAAGACTTCATTAAAGATCCAGACAAGACAGTAGGTCAAGTATTAACAGAAAAGATTGCAAACATTGGTGAAAACATTACCATCAGAAGATTTGTAAGATTTGAAAGAGGCGAAGGAATTCAAAAGAAAGAAGAAAACTTTGCGGAAGAAGTAATGAAACAAATTAATGGTTAATTTCAAAAAACCAGTTGGGAGAAATCTCAACTGGTTTTTTGAAATATCTAGGGATAGAGTGAAACTAGGTATAGAGTGAAATTTAATTATTTGGCACATAAAAGCTGACATAACTTTTAAAAAACATGTATAATGATTATTGTACAATATATTTTTGAATGACCAATGGATACTATTGGATGTGTAACTTTCGTCATCGTGTTCCTTATTTATCTTTATTACATGTATTTAGGAGGAGTCTGTATGTTAAAGAATCTGAAGTTGCGGGTGATATCTTTTTTTCTAATTTTCCTTACATTGTTTACAATTACTTTTACTTCGGTTGGTGAAACTCAGTATCCAGTATGGAAGATTGATGATAGTTGTCCTTTTACGGCAGAACTACAAGAACTATATAGTCGGTTACCAAAGGAATTACGGGACTTATATGCAAAAAAGAGATTAAAGATCATTGTGTATGGGTATGACAAGTGGTCAGGTTACTTAGCATTTTACTATTATGAAGAGCATACTCTTCGTATGGAGGCGTATGTAAAAGATTACATATCATACTTTAAGCGTAAGGGTGTGCCTGAGGAGATGCTCGAGGAGTACGATAATGAATCACTCAGCTTATTGGTAGCGTTTGACAGCTTGTTACACGAACTTGGGCATGCGTATGATAGCTTTGCAGGCAAAAAAAATAGCTCATCAAAGGCATTTCGTAAGGCATATCAAGAGGAAAAGAAAATGTTTAAAGAAAGTAAGTTTAATCATATTCCTAATGGAAATGTGGGGGCTAACTTAAAGGATTCTGTGGAATACTTTGCATCTACATTTTCATGCTATTTTCTGTTTCCGCAAGACCTTAAGGAGCATGCCCCTAAAACTTATGAGTTCTTTCATGAAAAGTTTCCTGATGGGCTTGATGGAAAGATAGAATAATGTTTTTATATGTTCTCAGCTTATTTGAGAGCGTGTTTTTAGAAACCGCACAAAAATGGTTGCCCCTATTTGTGTGGTTTTTCTTATGTTAAGTTGAAAATATTTTTCTGTTTGGCTTAACTTCTACGGATATATATGATACAATAACCAAGAGTATTTATACAATGTAAAAGGAGGACATGAAAGTGGCAAAAATTAGTGGAAAAGCTTCACGCCGTATAGCAAAAGACAAGGATAGAATTTCTAAAATAGCCAAATGGCTCTTGGTGGTTCTTTGTGTACAGTTTATCATTTATTTATTTTTATTAAACATCATTCCATTTTCTAATGACAAGAATGGAGATGGAAGTATCACTGATGAAGAGATAAATAGTTTTTACACAGAAATATGGTATAGGAGTAAAGGTGCTGGACCATCTCAAGAAACAGATAATGGTATGCAGTTTATTCATACCTATAATATTCTTTTCCTTGTAGTTGAAATTGGACTTTGTATGTATTATATGGTGGTCATTATGGAAGAATATGAGGGGAGTCTTCAGGAACGTATCAAACAGTTCTTTCATGAGAATAAAGGCCTATTTTTCTTATTTTTGTTCATGACATGGACATTTATTAGTTCTCTTTGTGCTTATGATAAATTTAGATCATTTATCGGTTGTTATAATTTGCGTGATGGTTATGTTTCATTTATGTTTTATGGTTCGGTTCTAACTTGTGTATTATTACTTGGTAAGAATAGTGATAAATCCAAAAGACTTGTTACAAATATATTCTTGGTAACAGCTACCATTATCGCTATCTTAACTTTAGTTGATTATTATGCATTAGCAAGTGGAAAGCCTGTGATAGGTTCAATACCAATTGTTCAAAGATATCTATTAAGTTTGACAAATATAACAGCGAGCGTGTTTAATAATAGTAATCATTATGGATATTTCTTGTCGATTGCTGTAATTGTTGCTGCCGCTATGTTTGTGAAAACAGAAATACCATCGTATGAAAATAAAAAATCGTTTTGGATTGCTTTAACCTCAAAGGTTTTATATGCTATCAGCTTTTGTGTTATGGCGTATATGTTAATTTTAAATGATACCTTTGGCTCATACCTTGGTGTTATGCTTGGATTAGTTTTCATGTTTATTACTTCGCTTATTATGAAAAAAGATTTTATTAAAACGGTAATTGTTGTAGCTGTCTTTGTGGTTTTATCTATCTATGTTCAAAATGCAGAGGGTATTTTTGTGGCAAGAAGGAATTTTGAAAATACAACCAATGATATTTTGAAAATTGTGGGGATTTATACTAATAGAGGAAATAGTGAAAATATAGAAAATAGTGCAGGAATAGAAGAAACTGGAGAAAATACAGGGAATAATACACCTGCTACTACTAATGCAACCTCTTCTACAGATGTTGCAGCTGCTGGTTCTGGAAGATACACATTATGGAAGAATACAGTAAAAATCATTATGGGAGAATCTGATGAAACAATTACTGGCAAAATAAAGACTTTCTTTTTAGGAAAGGGATTAGAAAATTTAATCTATACATTAAAAAATGAAAATGGAGATTCAGAAGGAAGATCGCATAGTCTATTATTCCAGCTTGCTGGTACTACTGGTGTACCAGGTGCAATATTATATTTCTTAGGAATAGGTTGGATTTTTATTAGTAATCTAAAAAATATCAAGAAATGGGATGCTTTTTCTTACATGGGAATGGCAGTAATCGTTTCTTATATCATTTCATCGATGACTGGAAATTCAGGTTTCTATACTTCAGGATATTTTTACATATTTGTTGGATTTGTGATTCTTGGGATGATGGAATTAAGAGATAAGGAGAGTAAAGACTTAAGAATAAAAACGGGGAAAAATAAGTAGACTAAAGGATGATAAGTACACTTAGATTAGGATGGAGTAAGTATGAAAATAATATCAAAATTTGAAAATTTACCGAATAATTTAAAAACCTTTTTATTAACTCTTATGGATGGAATGATAGTTATATTATCATTTTATGTTGCAATCACGTTTGAAGAGAATATGAATTTTACTTTCAAAGATCCAGCAATCCAAAATACAGTACTTTCAATTTTAGTCATGTACTTAATGGCGTTACATCTACTGGGAACTTATAAAGGAATGGTGAAGTATTTTAGCACAAAAGATTATATTACGATTGGTGCTTCTTCTATTATTATTGCTGCCCTTTTTTGTACGGCTAAAGAATATTTTAGATTTTTTACACTTGAAACAAATATTATTCTTCTTGCCGCCATGTTTACAGCAGTTTTCAGCGTTGTCTTTAGGGTGTTTTTAAGAGGCTTGCAGTACACAATTATTTCTAGAACGTCACGCAGCAAGCAAAGGTTATTAATTATTGGTGCTGGAAATTCAACATCGCAGATTATTAAAACGTTACAAACGTCACTTGCTTCAGAGTATACAATTGTAGGTATTATTGATGATGACCCAGACAAGTATAACAGAATGATGTATGGCGTGAAGGTGATTGGCGATAGAAATGATATCGTATCCATTTGTGAGGAAAAAAATATTGATGTCATTTTCTTTTCTATTGCTAATATTAAGCCAAAAGAAAAAAATAAAATCTTAAGAATTTGCGATAAAACAGATGCCAGAGTGAAAATGGTTTTACCTTTGGATCAAATTATTTCAGAAAAGAATCTTCACGATGCAATTCGTGATGTCGAAGTGGAAGATTTGTTGGGAAGAGAGCAGATAGAATTAAATAATAATAAAATATCGGATTATATTTCTGGAAAAGTTGTTTTAGTCACAGGTGCTGGTGGCTCTATTGGAAGTGAGCTTTGTAGACAAATAGTGGATTTTAAGCCAAAAAAACTTGTGATGCTTGATATATACGAAAATACTTTATATGAAACAGAAATGGAATTGAGACAAAAAAATAAAAATGCTCCTATTGTCACTGTTATCGGAAGTGTAAGAGACCAAAAACGTATGGAAGAAATTTTTGATAAATATAAACCTCAAATTGTATTTCATGCTGCAGCGCATAAACATGTTCCTTTAATGGAAATTAGTCCTATAGAAGCTATCAAAAATAATGTATTTGGAACCTTAAATGTTGCTGAATGTAGTGACAAATATGGAGTAGAAAAGTTTACTTTCATTTCCACAGATAAGGCAGTTAATCCGACGAGTATTATGGGAGCAAGCAAAAGAATTTGCGAGATGATTATTCAGGCAAAAAATAGAAATAGCAAAACAACATATTCTGCTGTTAGATTTGGTAATGTTTTAGGAAGTCATGGTAGTGTTATTCCATTATTTAAGAAACAAATCGAAGATGGAGGTCCTGTAACGGTAACACATAAAGAAATCACAAGGTATTTTATGCTGATACCAGAAGCAGTTGGATTAATTCTGCAATCGGCAACATTTGCCAATGGTGGAGAGATATTTGTGCTTGATATGGGTGAGCCGGTTAAGATATATGATTTGGCACAAACATTAATAAAAATGTCAGGAAAAAATATTTCTATTGAAATTGTGGGCTTAAGAAAAGGAGAAAAATTATATGAGGAGCTTTTAATGGCAGAAGAAGGGCTTATAAAAACTCTCCATGAGAAAATTATGATTTCTCGAATTAATGCCCCAACGGACAGTGAAATGGAGCAAAACATAGAAAAATTAAGAAATTTAGTGGAAGGAAGCAAGCACTCAAGAAGTGACGTAAAAGAAGTAATGAAAGAAATTGTGCCAACATTTATTGATTTAGAAGATTAAAGGAGAAATACAATGAAGAGAATTTATTTATCTTCCCCTCACATGTCCGATGCGGGGTATGAAAAAGAATATATCAAGGAAGCATTTGATACTAACTGGATTGCTCCTCTTGGTGAAAATGTGAATCAATTTGAAGAAGAAGTTGCAAGTTATGTGGGGATTAAAAGCGCGGCAGCCTTATCTTCTGGAACAGCAGCCATTCATTTAGGACTAAAAGCAGCAGGAGTGAGTCAGGGAGATATTGTTTTTTGTCAGTCTCTTACCTTTTCGGCGAGTGCAAATCCTATTATTTATGAAGGAGCTATCCCTGTATTTATAGATAGTGAATCTGATACATGGAATATGGATCCTGAAGCGCTAGAAACTGCCTTTCAAAAGTATCCAAATGCAAAAGCGGTTGTTGTTGTTAATTTGTATGGTAACCCTGCTAAACTAATAGAGATAAAGCAAATTTGTGATGCACATCATTGTGTCCTAATAGAAGATGCAGCAGAAAGTCTTGGTTCAAAACTCATGAATCAAGAAACAGGAAGTTTTGGAGATTATGGAATTTTTTCATTTAATGGTAACAAGATAATTACCACGAGTGGAGGCGGAATGCTTGTTTCAAATGATAGTGAAAAAATAGAAAAGGCAAGATTTTGGGCCACTCAGTCAAGAGAAAAGGCATTACATTATGAACATAAGGAAATTGGATATAACTATAGGATGAGTAATATTTGTGCTGGAATAGGCAGGGGCCAATTGAGGGTCTTAGATGAGAGGATTCAGCAGAAAACGAATATTTATCAGATATACAAAAAAGAGTTGGAGTCTGGTGGAATTTTATCAATGATTCCTGTTCCAGTTAACACAGAGCCAAATCATTGGTTATCAGTGGCTGTGATTGATGCTCATAAAACGGATATTACTCCTGTAAACATTGTAGAGACATTGCAAGGATATAATATAGAGGCAAGAAGAGTATGGAAACCGATGCATCAGCAGCCGGTATTTGAAAAGTATGATTTTATTAAGGTGGCTGAAAAAAGTGTTGCGGAAGATTTATTTGAACACGGAATTTGTCTTCCAAGTGATACAAAAATGACAGAAGAAGAGCAAAGCGTAATCATATCAGAATTAAAGAAAATATTGAATTTGTGATGAAAATTTTTAATTTAGGGTGACGAATGAATATATATGATAAATATGGAAAGAGAGTAATTGATATTGTCCTTAGCTTATTCTTACTGATTTTTCTTTCACCAGTTTTTTTAGTTTTATATTTTATGGTAATCATAAAATTAGGTAGACCGGCGATATTCAAGCAGGAACGAGTGGGCAAGGACGAAAAAATTTTTACTCTATATAAATTTAGAAGTATGAATCAAAAAAAAGACAGGGAAGGTAATTTACTTCCAGATGAAGAAAGATTAACCAAGTTTGGAAAAATATTGAGAAGCACAAGCCTAGATGAACTCCCAGAATTATTCAATATTTTAAAGGGAGATATGAGTTTTGTGGGTCCTCGTCCGCTGTTAGTAGAATATCTAGAATATTATAATGATGAGCAAAAACATAGACATGATGTAAGAAGCGGACTGACGGGACTTGCCCAGGTGAAGGGGAGAAATTTACTTTCTTGGGAAGAAAGATTTCAATTGGATGTAGAATATGCAAAAAATGTGACACTGATAGGTGATATCAAAATATTTTTTGAAACGATTGGAGCTGTCTTTAGTAAAAAGCGGAGTTACCACATCTTCAGGAGAAACCATGGAACTCTTTAGAGGTAATCATGAAAACAGGGGAAATGAGAATGAAGAATGATATCAATATTTTAATATTAAGTGTAGGCAGACGTGTGGAACTCATAGAATGTTTTCGAAATGCTGCCCAAAAATTAAAAATCAATAGTAAGATTATTGCCACGGATATTTCTAGTACAGCACCTGCAGTTTATTTTGCTGATAAAAGATATCAAATACCTAGGATTGGTGAAGAGGGTTACCTCCAGTCTATTGTTGATATTTGCCAAACGGAAAATGTGAAATTAATTGTTCCTACAATAGATACAGAACTAAAAATTCTTGCGGATTATAAGAATTGGATAGAGGAAAAATGTGATGCTAAAGTTTTAATTTCAGATAAGCGTGTCATTGATATTTGTAGAAATAAAAAGAATACACAAAAATTTTTTGAAGAAAATGGTTTTGGAGTTCCTAAAGAAATAAAAATGGATGAAATTCCTTTGGAATTTCCAGTTTTTATAAAACCGTTAGATGGAAGTTCAAGCATCAATACATTTAAAGTAAACAATGTGGAGGAGCTGGAATTTTTTAAGAAATATATAAAGAATCCCATTATTCAAGAGTTTATGAGTGGAACAGAATATACGATTGATGCTTTTTTAGATTTTGATGGAAATATCATTTCTGTTGTGCCAAGAATAAGGCTTGCTACTCGTGCAGGTGAAGTTTTAAAAGGAAAAATTTCAAAAGATAGGGATATCATTGACGATGTGAAAAGGCTACTGAATGTTCTAAAACCAATTGGACAGATTACAATTCAGTGCATGAAAACCAATAAACGGAATACAGTACATAGAAATTAATCCAAGATTTGGTGGAGGTGCACCAATGAGCATTAAAGCGGGAGCAGATTCTTGCGAATCTTTATACAGGCTTTTGCTTGGTGAAAAATTAAACTATACGGAAGATTATAAGGATAATATCACATTTTTAAGATTTGATGATTCAATCATGTTACCTCAATAAGTTTGTGTGGAATGAGGAGGAGCTTTTATGATAAAACTAGTTGTTTTTGATTTGGATGATACATTAATATCTGAGGTACAATATGTGAAAAGTTGTTTTAGAGTGGTGGCTGAATATCTTGAAAAAAAGTATGGATTTCAAGGGACATATGGGGAATTAGAAAAGTTATTTCAAAAAAATAGACAATTAGTTTTTAATCGTTATCTGGATTCTAAAAACGTAACTTATTCACAAGAGGAAATTGAAAAAATAGTAGAAATATATAAAAAACATGAACCAAAGATTGAATTTTTTCCCGATGTTGAAGCTACACTTATATTATTAAAGCAATATGGAATAAAGAGTGCAATCCTTACAGATGGTATTTTTTCTACCCAAGAATTAAAGATAAAAGCCGTAGATGGGGAGAAGTTTTTTGAAGAAATATTATATACAGATAAACTTGGAAGAGATGCTTGGAAACCTAGCCCAAGGGGATTTGAGGTTTTAAAAGAGAAATTTGATATCTCTTATGATGAAATGATTTATGTGGGAGATAATCCTAAAAAGGATTTTATGATTTCTAAGATTCACCCAGTACACACTGTGAGGATTTTGAGAAGAGAAGCAATATATCAAAATGAAGAGTATTTGGAGGAAATTAAGGAAGAATATACCATTAAAGATTTGAGAGAACTTGAAGAAATTTTGCTAAATCATGGAGCAATACGGAAAATAATAAATGGAAAAGGTGGAGAACGAATGAAAAAAGTTTTGTTTGTTGCATCGATTACAAAACACATTAATACATTTCATATTCCATATTTGAAGTGCTTAAAAGAAGAGGGATATGAAGTTCATGTAGCAAGTAATGGAGAGGAAAAAATCAACTATTGTGATAAACATTTTAATGTAGAATTTGAAAGAAGTCCCTTTCGAAAAGAAAATAAAAAGGCCTATCGAGAATTAAAGAAAATTATCAATGATGGAGAATATGACATCATTCATTGCCATACTCCGGTTGCAAGTGTGATGACAAGGCTTGCTGCCAAAAAGGCACGAAAAAAAGGTACAAAAGTAATTTATACTGCACATGGTTTTCATTTTTATAAAGGTGCTCCAATGAGAAATTGGATCATTTATTATCCTATCGAAAAATATTTGTCCAAATATACAGATGTGTTAATTACAATCAATGAAGAGGATTATGAATTTGCTAAGAAAAAATTAAATGCAGGAAGAGTAGAACATATCCATGGAATCGGAATAGAAGAAGAAAAATTTAAAATTGATCTTTCTGAATCTAAAAGAGATGAAATGAGAGAAAATTTTACCTGTAATTCGATGGATTTTGTTATGTTATATGCTGCCGAACTTAATGATAACAAGAATCAAAAAATGCTAATTGATGCTATGAAAAAATTGGTCCCGGCATATCCAAATATTAAACTGTTGCTTGCAGGAGATGGACCATTTAAAGAAAAATTTGAAAAAGAGATTCAGGAAAATTTTTTACAAAGTAATGTCCTTTTAATTGGCTATAGAACAGATATTCCAGAACTTTTAAAGATTTCAGATTTATATGTGGCAACGAGCAAAAGAGAGGGATTACCAATCAATATTTTAGAGGCAATGATTTCTGGACTTCCACTTGTGGTGACAAATTCCAGAGGACAAAGAGAACTGGTTGAAGATGGGAAAAATGGTTATATTGTTGAAATTGGTGATGTGGATTCCCTTGTAGAAAAAATAAGAAATATCTATTTAGATTCTAGAATGAGAAGTATGATTACCAAAAACGCAAGGGCGAATATAAATAAATATTTATTGCCAAATGTACTAGAAGAGATGAAGAGAATATATCATTTGGAGGAATGAGATGAACGTATATGATTTTGATGGCACCATATATAATGGGGATTCTGGTGTGGATTTTATCAAATTTTCTTATTTCAAGAAACCAGCTTTTATGTCTGTACATCTTTTGAAATGTCTGAAGTATTTAGCTTTATATAAACTAAAAAAAATTGATTTTAGAACATTGAAAGAATATATTTTTTCATTTGTTAGTACCATGAATCAGTTGGAAAAATTGACATTAGAGTTTGCACAATCACATAAATATAAAGTGAAGAAATATTATCAGGATTTGAAAGCAGAAAGTGATCTTATCATTAGTGCTTCGTTAGACTTTTATTTGATTCCACTTTGCAATGAAATTGGAATACAGAATGTTATATGCACAAAATATGATGTAAAAAACGGAAAAATAATTGGTGAGAATTGTAAATTAGAGGAAAAGGTGAAAAGATTCGAAGAAAAATATGGAAAAGATGCCACAATAGACAATGCTTATGGAGATTCGAAGAGTGATATACCAATGCTGAAAAGGGCGAAAAATGGATTTATGGTTAAGGGCGAAAAATTATGCTTTTTTGGTGAATCCTCTTTATAAGTAGGAAGTTTTATGATATAAATATATAAGAATTTTAATATAGGAGGTACTATATGCCGAAAGCAAAATATCAAAGAGTATTGTTAAAGCTTAGTGGAGAGGCTATGGCAGGGCCTAATGGAACAGGAATAGATGTAGACACTCTTGGAAAGATTTGTGATTACATAAAGGAAATTCATGACATGGGAGTGGAAATTGCAATTGTTGTTGGTGGTGGAAATTTCTGGAGAGGTAGGCAGGCACATCACATGGAAAGAACTACGGCTGATTATATGGGAATGCTTGCTACTATCATGAATGGTCAAGCACTGCAAGATGCATTAGAATATAGAGGAGTTGCAACGAGACTTCAATCTGCAATAGAGATGCGTCAGATTGCAGAACCATACATAAGGAGAAAGGCTGTAAGACATCTTGAAAAGGGGAGAATTGTGATATTCGCAGGTGGAACAGGAAACCCATTTTTCTCAACAGATACTTGTGCAGCTTTGAGAGCAACAGAGATAAATGCAGATATTATTATTTTCGGAAAAACAATTGATGGTGTGTATGATTCAGACCCAAAAGAAAATCCTAATGCTAAAAAGTATGATACCATCACATATACGGAAATTTTACAGAAAAATTTAAAAGTAATTGATTCAACTGCGGCTTCGCTTTGTAGGGACAATAATATGCCTATGTTGATATTTGCACTCAATAATGCAGAGGATTTAGTGAAAGCAGTAACGGGAGAAAAGATTGGTACTTTTATATCTGAGTGATGAAAAGTTAAATTAGCTGAATCGTGAAAAATGAAAAAGGAAGGAAGATTTTTATGTATAGTCATATCGAAGAAAAAATGAAGAAGAGTATTAGTGTATTAGAAAGAGAGTTATCTGAAATAAGAGCTGGTCGTGCTAATCCAAAGGTATTGGATAGGATTCAAGTTAGTTATTATGGAGCCATGTCTCCTATTAATCAAGTTGCCAATATTGCAGTTCCAGAGCCTAGAATGATAACCATTCAACCTTGGGATGCAAGCTTGTTAAAAGATATCGAAAAAGAAATTCAAAAATCGGATTTAGGAATTAATCCTTCTAATGATGGAAAAATCATTCGATTGGTATTCCCAGAACTTACAGAGGAAAGAAGAAAAGAATTGGCAAAAGATATTAAGAAGCTTGCAGAAGATACGAAAGTTGCCATTAGAAGCATTAGAAGAGATGGTATTGAAGAATTTAAGACAAAACAAAAAAACAGTGAAATTACTGAAGATGATTTGAAAGATGCAGAAGATAAGATTCAAAAGTTAACGGATAAATATGTTGCAGAGGCTGATTCTCTTGCAGGAGCAAAGGAAAAGGAAATCATGTCGGTTTAGGAGGTTTTTCATGGACAAAAGTCTTATCATACCAGAGCATATTGCTATTATTTTAGATGGAAATAGGAGATGGGCTAAAAAAAGAGGTTTACCAACATTAGAAGGACATACGAAAGGGGCAGATAACCTTGAAAAAATAGCCACATATTGTAATAAAATTGGTGTAAAATTCTTAACTGTTTATTGCTTTTCCACGGAAAACTGGAAAAGGGCAGAGGAAGAAGTAAATTATTTGATGAAGCTACTTGCACAGTATGTTAATAATTTTGAAAAAAAGTTTGCAAATTCTAATGCAAGAATAAAACTTGTTGGTGATATTAAAAGACTTCCTAATTATCTTCAAGAAAGTATTCAAAAAATAGAAGAAAAGACCAAAAATAATACTGGAATTACTTTGAATCTTTGTATTAATTATGGGGGAAGAGAAGAAGTAGTAAATGCGGTTAAGGTTTTAGCTGAAAAAGTAAAAGAGGAGAACTTATTGGTAGAGGATATTGATGAAAACTTGGTATCTCAGAACTTGAGAACTGGTGGAATTCAAGATCCAGATTTAATGATTAGACCGGGAGGAGAACTTCGTCTTAGCGGATTCTTATTATGGCAAGTTTCTTATTCAGAATTATATTTTACAGATGTGCTATGGCCTGACTTTAATGAAGAAGAACTTGATAAAGCAATTGAAGAATTTAATAGAAGAAAAAGAAATTTTGGAAAATAAATAAAAGAGGTGAAAAAATGTTAAAACGCATAGCATCTGCTGCAATAGGAATAATACTACTTATTTTAGTGTTTTTTTGGGGTAATTTGGTTATGATAAATATAGCCGTTACTGCTGTGGCATTGCTTGCCTTATGGGAATTTTATCATGCTTTTAAGCAAAAAGAAATTAGACCTTATGAGATGTTAGGATATGTTGTAACACTTTCTATTCTTGCGATTGGTTTTATACCCAATGCATTAATTAAGGTGTTTTTGTTCGTGATTATGCCAATTATATTGTTTATCATGTTTTGTAGTTCTGTTCTTACCAATATGAAACGTAATGTTGTAGATATTGCAGTTACCATTTTAGGGCTGATATATGTTTCATTTTTCTTTAGTTTTATCGCATTTATTTGTCATATAGAACATGGTCTCTATTATATTTGGTATGTGTTTGGTGGTGCCTGGATGACAGACACATTTGCTTTCTTTATCGGTAGCAAATTTGGAAAACACAAATTTACGCAGATTAGTGCCAAAAAATCGATTGAGGGATGTATTGCAGGAGTAGTTGGTTGTGCAATATTTTATGCTGCTTATACATTTTATTTGAATAGTATAGGTTTGGAAATAAATCTGATTTTAATGACATTTATAGGCATTATTGTTAGTATTATTTCTCAAATTGGTGATTTGGCGGCATCATCTATTAAAAGATATTGTGGTGTAAAAGACTTTGGAAATATCATGCCTGGACATGGTGGCGCTTTAGACAGATTTGATAGTGTCATTATGATTGCACCATTTATCTACATGTTATTTCAGTTTATTGTAATTTAAGGGAGTGCTTAATTATGAGTGTAGTACTATCTTGGATAGTTGGTTTTATAAAAATAGTATTTGTTCTTGGAACATTAATTACGATTCATGAATTAGGACATTTTACCGTTGCAAAACTTTGCAAAGTAAAAGTGAATAAATTTTCTATTGGGTTTGGCCCAAAACTTTTTTGCAAACAAGCCGGGGATACAGAATATACAATAAGACTTTTACCTTTTGGCGGCTTTTGCCAAATGGAGGGTGAGGAAGAACGTTCAGAAGATGAAAACGCTTTTAACAAAAAAAGCGTTTGGCAGAGAATTGCAATTGTGCTGGCAGGACCATTTGTGAATATTATTTTTGCTTTAATTGTATACTTTTTTATTGCATCGGCAAGCAATTATTATCTAAACACAACCGTCTTAGATTTAAGTGCAGGGCCTCTATATGAAGCTGGAATTGTGGCAGGGGATAAAATCATTAGTGTAAACGGAGATAAGGTTTTAACGCAAAGAGAAATTGAAACAATTGTGGAAAAGGCTAAAAGTGATGATTTTACATTTCTTATTGAAAGAAATGGTGTAGAGTATGAAATCCCCGTTGTGATTCCATATGAAGAAAGAGGATATTTGGGAGTAGCTTTTTCTGACAGTGGAGATGTTTTATATATTTACAAGAATTCACCAGCAGATAAGGCTGGAATTGAATTAAATGACATAGTAGTTGCTGTGAACCAAAGACAAACTTCTACTGCAACAGAAATCGTTAAGGAAATTAGAAGTTTACCAAATTCTGAAATAGAATTTGAAATTATCAGAGATGGAGAATTGATGACGGTTCAAGCTCAAACTTCCTCTACTACTCAGAGATTTTTCACTCTTTTATGTGAAGATATTCATCCTGGATTTTTTGGCGGATTCATTTATGCGTTAGATGAAACGGGGTATTATTTTACGGCAACCATTGAAGGAACATTTGGCATACTTACAGGGAAAAACTTAGATAATGTAGAAGTGATGGGTCCTGTTGGAATTGCTGAGGAGATTACCGGAACAAAAGCATGGAGTGATTTCTTCTACTTGATGTCTGCCATTAGTTTGAGTCTTGGAATATTTAATTTACTTCCAGTCCCAGCCTTAGACGGTGGAAGAATCGTCATATTCTTAGTGGAAGCAGTAAGAAGAAAACCGTTGAGTGAAAAATTGGAACAGGGATTAATTCTTGCTGGCTTTGTTTTAATTATTATTCTTGCGGTTTGTATCACGGCAAGTGATGTGATTAAGTTATTTTAAGAGGGTGTAGAATGATTGCAGAAGTGGTTGTAAATAGTAGAGCTGCAGAATTAAATAGAACGTTTGATTATCACATCCCGGATGGACTTGAAGTATCCCTTCGGGATGCGTGTGCTTGTTCCGTTTGGAAGTAGAAAGATTCCAGAAGCGGGATATGTTGTTGGAATAAAGGAGACCTCAGAATATCAATGTAAAAGTATTATAAAGGTTATTGATACCGTTTTTGATAAAGAAAAGCTAAATCTTGCTAAATGGATTTCTAAAAAATATTTTTGTACACTGGCAGATTCTTTGAGGCTGCTAGTGCCACCTGGAACATCCACGGTGGTGAATAGAGTAAAAACAAAAACAGAAAGTGTGATTTGCTTAAGCCCTGATTATCATGAGGAAACACTAAAAAATGACAAACAAAAAAGAGTGATTCGTTTCTTAAAGGACAACCAGTCAGTTTCCAAAAAGCTTTTGCAGGAGTTTCTTGGTGTTTCTGACTCTGTCTTGAAAACATTAGAAAAAAATGGACAAATTATAGTTCAAAAAGAGGAAATCAGTAGAAATCCTCTTTTTCATAAGAATTTGAAAAAAACCAATCCTCTTGTTTTGACAGAGGAACAAAGACATACTTTTGAGAGTATTGATATAAAAGGGTATCACAAATATTTGATTCACGGAGTTACGGGAAGTGGAAAAACAGAGGTATATTTGCAGCTGATTGAAAAAGTTTTAGATTCTGGGAAAAATGCCCTTGTGCTTGTACCTGAAATATCGCTTACACCACAAATGACAGATAGATTTTTGTCCAGATTTGGCAATGTTGTAGCAATACTTCATAGTGGACTTTCGCTTCGGAGAAAGGTTTGATGAGTGGAAAAAAATTCAATCGAAAAATTGTAGAATTGTCATTGGAGCAAGATCTGCTGTTTTTGCTCCACTTTCTAATATTGGGATTATTATTATTGATGAAGAACATGACGATTCTTATAAATCAGAAACTGTTCCTAAATATGATGCAAAGGAAGTGGCGGATTATCTTGCTTTTCAAAATGATATTCCCTTTGTTTTAGGATCAGCTACTCCTGATATTAAAACCTATTATGAGGCTTTAAATGGTAAGATTCAATTATTAACATTAAAGGAAAGAGTCTCTAAATCCGGTCTTCCTAACATAGAGATTGTGGATATGCGTGAGGAACTTGCCACTGGAAATAAGACTGTTTTTAGTCGCAAGCTTTATTATGCGATGAAAGAAGCAATCAAAAATAAAGAGCAAATCATGCTTTTTTTGAATAGGCGTGGCTATTCTACTTTTGTGATGTGTAGAGATTGTGGATATGTAGTAAAATGTGAAGATTGTGATGTATCTATGACATATCATATGGATGAAAATAGACTCATTTGTCATTATTGCGGAAGAGCTAAGAATGTGATGACTGTGTGCCCAGCTTGTGGTAAGAAGAATATAAGATATTTTGGAAGTGGTACACAAAAAATTGAAATGGAAATAAAAAAATATTTTCCTGAAGCAAGTGTTGTTAGAATGGATGTGGATACTACCAGGGTAAAAAATGGGCATGAAAAGATTTTAAGCAAATTTAGAGATGAAAAAATTGATATATTGCTGGGGACTCAAATGATTTCAAAGGGACATGATTTTAGTAATGTTACTTTGGTGGGTATTTTGGCGGCGGATAGCTCTATTAATATTGGAGATTATAGGGCAAACGAAAAGACCTATGAGCTCTTAACACAAATGTCTGGACGTGCTGGACGAGGAGATAAAAAGGGAACCGCAATTATTCAAACATATATGCCTGATGAATTTAGCATTGAGGCGGCAAAAGAACAAAATTATACAAAATTTTACAATACTGAAATAAATCTTCGAGAAAAGTTGAATTATCCACCATTTTGCGATATAATAATATCGGTTATCAGTGGAAAAAAAGAAGAAATTGTAAAAAGCGAAGCAAATAGGTTGTATGAGCTTTTACATACATCATTTCACGCGTATATGCCTGTTCCTGCACCAATTAGCAAGATTAATGGTGAATATAGGTGGCGTATTTTGATTAAGGAAATTGCAAATGAAGAGATACTAAGCGAATTTTATGAAAAGATATCTTCTTTCCGCAAAGACCAAAATAGTGAAATTAAAGTAAGTGTGGATGTTAACCCGAATAACATGTTGTAAGTTGAAAGGAATGGATAATATGGCTTTAAGGCAGATAAGAGAAGTTGGTGATAATTTACTTAGGAAAAAATCTAGACCTGTTGAAGTGGTGGATGATAAAATAAGGCAGTTAATGGATGATATGTATGAAACAATGAAGAACGCAGATGATGGAATAGGAATTGCTGCTCCACAGGTTGGTGTCTTAAAGAGAGTTATTGTAATTGATCTTGGAGAAGAAGGAGATGGGCATGTATATAAACTTGTTAATCCTGTCATAATAAAGCAAAAGGGAGAGCAGGTTTGTAGAGAAGGTTGTCTTAGTGTTCCTGGGGTGACTGGAGATGTGATTCGTCCTAAAGAAGTAGTGGTTGAAGCATTAGATGAAAATGGAAAACCAATAAAAATTAAAGCAAAAGATTTATTTGCTATTTGTTTGAGTCATGAAATAGATCATCTAGATGGAGTTTTGTTTATTGATAAGGCAACGGAAATATTTGAGGATGATGAGAATACGGAGGAAGAAAAGAAATAATGAATATCATATTTATGGGAACGCCAGATTTTGCAGTGGAATCTCTAAAGAGAATAGATGAAGCGGGGCACCATATTTTGGCAGTGGTTTCCCAACCAGATAGAAAATCAGGAAGAGGAATGAATGTGGTTCCAACTCCGGTGAAAATTTATGCAGAGAGTAGAGGCATAAAAGTTTATCAGCCAGAAAGAATCAGAAAAGATTTAGCACTTATAGAAAATCTAAAACAAATGGAACCAGATTTGATTGTTGTTGTTGCATTTGGTCAAATCCTTCCAAAATCAGTATTGGAAATACCTAAATATGGCTGTATTAATGTTCATGGCTCGCTTTTACCTAAGTATAGGGGAGCTGCTCCTATCCAATGGTCTATCATAAATGGTGATGCCGTAACAGGAATTACCACTATGTATATGGATGAGGGAATGGATACGGGGGATATGATTGAAAAGTTTGAACTTTCAATCGAAGATAGTGATACCTATGGTACTTTATATGAAAAAATGAAAGTGCTTGGTGGAAAAGCAATCATATCAACAATAGAGAAAATTGCAGAAGGAAAGCTTATTAGAAATAGACAACCAGAAGATTTTTCCATTGCACCTATGATTGAAAAGGAAATGGGATTCATTGATTGGCGTAAAACTTCCGTTGAAATTAGAAATCAAATAAGAGGATTTAATCCAGCCCCTGGGGCTTATACTTTCATTGGTGATGAAAAGATTAAAGTATGGATGGCTGATATCTTGCCAGTGGAATCTGATTTTTCTAAAGTGACTATGGAACCAGGAAAACTGATTACCAAATCCGCTAAGGAAGGATTGATTGTGAAAACGGGAGATGGAGCTTTGAAGCTTACAGAAATTCAGTTTCCGAATAAAAGTAAGATGTCGGCTGAAGACTTTTTAAGAGGGCATCAAATAGAGGCAGATGCGTTTCGTTTTTAGACTTTAAAATTTTTAATTTATATATTTTTTAGTTGTAAGTTTATTTCATCTAGTCATTTGCTGATAATGACAAAAATAAAAAGGGAGGTTTTGAATATGAGTGGAAAGAAAGAAGAAAAGGAAGTTGTAGTAGAAGAGGTGGCTCAAGCTCTTGCACCAGTAGAAGAGGTAAAGGAAACTGAAGTAAACGGGATTAAGATTGCAGAAGAAGTTGTTGCTAAAATAGCTGGTATTGCTGCATCAGAAGTAAAGGGCGTATATGGAATGAATGGAGGATTTGTAGAGGGTATCTCTGAAATCCTAGGAAAGAAAAGTTTTTCAAAAGGTGTAAAAGTTCAAGTAGGAGAAAAGGATGCAACCATTGATTTGTTTATTATTGTAGAATATGGTTGCAGAATTCCTGACATCGCTTGGGAAATTCAAAACAGAGTAAAAACCTCTGTTGAGAATATGACAGGGTTAAAGGTATTAGAAGTAAATATTCATGTACAAGGTGTTAACTTACCAAAAGAAGTAACTGATACTAAGGCTTCAAAAGGAGAAAGTGAACATGAAGTTGAAAATGAAGGGGAAACAGAAGAAGAGGGAGGAAATGAATAAATGAGATTCATAGATAGACTAATATCTTTTTTATTTGATATTGCAGTAATTGTACTTGCATTTGCAGTAATTATGGTAATGACAAATGTAATAGGCTACTCTGTTATTGAGGGGCTTTTAAAGGATTATGTGTTTAATTTTGACTATCAAATTATTATCATTTCTATTGCGGTAGTGGTAATTCTATTAGGTCTAAAGATAACAGTATTTTCTTCCGTATTATCATCGGAAACCAAAGAAAGAATTTTTGTTGATACTCCTCATGGAAAGATTCAAATTAATCAAGAAACCATTGAGGGAATCGCCAAAAATGTCATAAAAAATTATGAGCAGGTAAAAGATGTGCAAGCCAGGATGGCAAAAGCCAAAAAAGGAATCAATATGTATATGGTGTTACAAGTTTATGAAAATACAAACATCAAAGACATTGTAACAAGAGTACAAAATGATGTGAAATCCCAAATCGTGAATGCAACAAGCATCGATGTAAAAAATGTTGATGTAAGAATTAAGAATGTGGTAAAACCTTCCTCTAATAAATCAGTTAAGATTGTAAAAGATGAGGTAAAGCCAGTTGTAAGTACCAATACTCCAGCTCATGAAAAGTATGAGAATAATAAAGATTTTATTATATCACAGGAATCTGATGAATATATGAAAGATGAAAATGATGTTTTATATCAAGTAAAATCCAATGAACAAGCAACTGTTGTGAATGATATTGACATTGAAAAAATCAATGATGATAATATTTAGCAAAGAGATATCAAAAGAGCTGTGATGAAATATTGACTGATAGGGTTAATAGAGGATAGAATAAGTGAAGAGGTGAGTTATTTGTCAGAAAAACTAGTAGAGTTTTTGAAAAAGTATCTTGGATTTATTGTGGGAGTTATCATTGGAATTATCGTGGTAGTTTGTGGAATAGGCAATTTTATAGTAACGCTTGCTATTATTATTGGATTCGGATATCTTGGCATGTACATACAAAAAAATAAGAGTAGTGTAAAAGTTGTACTTAAAAATCTAATTGAAAAATGGTAGGAGAGAATTTATATGAGCAGAAAACTAGCAAGAGAAATAGCATTTAAGGTTGTTTTCTCTAATAATTTTCAACATGAAATGAATGAGAATAACGAGCTTGAGTTGGAAAACATCCATAACATAGCAGAAGCTTTGACAGGGGATACTGACTTTTTAAATGATAATGAGAATGATGAACTAACATCATCTTCTGATAGCTTAAGTGCAGAAGACAGAAAGTACATAGAAGATGTTTGTGTTGGTGTTTCAAAATGTACAGAAGAATTAGATGAAAAAATAAAGACATATTTAAAAGGTTGGACAATGGACAGAATTGGTAAGACCGATTTAGCTATTTTAAGACTTGCTATTTATGAAATTTTATATCGAGAGGATATTCCATATAAAGTATCTATCAATGAAGCAGTAGAGCTTGCCAAAACGTATTGTGATGATGCCTCTCCTAGCTTCATTAATGGATTACTTGCTGCATTAATAAATTCTATTTCAAATGATCATTAAACTGGAGGTATCATGGATAGACCGGAACCAATTACAGTATCACAGCTAAATAGGTATGTAAAAAATTTAATAGATAATGATGAAATGCTGGAAATGGTTTATATAAGGGGAGAAATCTCTAATTTTAAAAACCATTATACGGGTCATATGTATTTTACATTGAAAGATGAGTCTTCATTGATTAAGTGTGTTATGTTTAAAACCTATACTTCAAATCTTAATTTTGTACCAAAAGATGGCATGAGTGTAGTTATCTTGGGATCAGTTTCCGTATTTGAGCGCGATGGTGTTTACCAAATATATGTGAAGGGTATGGAAATTGACGGTATTGGTGCGCTCTATGCAGAATATGAAAAGTTAAAAGCAAAGCTGGAAGCAGAAGGACTTTTTGATGAGAAGAACAAAAAGAAAATCCCATTACTTCCTAAATCCATCGGAATTGCTACTTCAAAAACAGGAGCCGTTATTAGGGATATTATTAATGTTACTACACGCAGGTTTCCTAATGTGAATCTTAAGTTGTTTCCGTCGGCCGTACAAGGGAAAGGTGCTGCTGAGACTATTGTGAAGGCAATTAAGTATTTTAATGAAGTGAAGAATGTAGATGTGATTATTATTGCAAGAGGTGGTGGTTCATTAGAGGACTTATGGCCATTTAATGAAGAGATAACTGCAAGGGCCATATATGAATCAGAAATTCCGGTCATATCCGCAGTTGGACATGAAACAGATTATACAATAGCTGATTTTGTGGCAGACCTAAGAGCACCTACACCATCGGCTGCAGGAGAACTTGCTGTTCCAGAAATGAAAGAACTTAGATGGAAGTTATCAGAAAACAGAAGAAAGCTTTCATTACTCCTTGGTAAAAGACTTGAAATTGCAAAGAATAAATATCATCACTTAAAAGATAGTAAGGTGTTAAGAGATCCTTATTGGATTGTGAAAGATAGAATACTCACGGTTCAGGGGCTAGAAAAGGAACTTGCAAATACGCTTTATTTAAACATAAAAGACAATAAAATTAGACTTGTAAAAGCAATTTCTATGCTTGACACATTAAGTCCTCTAAAAACACTCAAAAGAGGATATTCCATCATAGAAAAGAAGGAGCATGACGGGGAAAAACATATCATTAATTCTGTAAAGGATTTAAATTCAGGAGATTTGATTAGCATTGTTCTTGAGGATGGAAAAAAAGAAGCAAAGATTGTTTAATCAAGAGGGGAGAAGGGTATGGAAAAATTAAGTTTTGAAGAGGCTTTAGCTGAGCTTGAAAGTGCTGTCAAAGAATTAGAAAACGATAAATTAACATTAGAAGAATCTGTAAAAAAATTTGAGAGAGGAATTGAGCTTTCAAATCATTGTAATACGTTACTTTCTGAGGCAGAAAAAAGTATTACGGTATTAATTGAAAATGCAAATGGCGAAGTTGTGGAAGAACCATTTAGTGCAACAAATGAAGAAGAGTAGGAGGACTGAAAATGAATAACTTATGGGGGAATTCTGCTCTTTGGATACCAGTTTCAATATGGTTTTTGGCACAATTATTAAAGGCCATATCAGATATTATTATTTTTAAGAAGTTTAATTTAAAAAGGCTATGGGGAAGTGGTGGTATGCCAAGTTCTCATTCTGCCCTCGTTATGTCAATCACAACTTATGCTGCACTTTTAAGAGGAATTCAATCTTTTGAATTTGCTGCCTGCTTGATTTTTGCATCTATCGTCATGTATGATGCTGCAGGTGTTAGAAGGGCCGCTGGGAAACAAGCAAGAGTCTTAAATCAGATGATTGAAAATGATGGAAATATTGATATGGGAGAAAAATTGATAGAGCTATTAGGGCATACTCCATTTGAGGTTTTCATGGGAGCGATTCTTGGAATTGTTGGAACAATTGCGTTTTATAGAATATGGTAAAAATTTGGGAACATTTCTTCTTTGAAAGAAATGTTCCCAATTTTTATTTTATTCATCAATATCGTAAAATTTACATCCCTGTTCAGGAGTTAAAGATTTAATACTTTTTCTTGAATATGTACATTTTCCCCAGTTTGAATATTTTTCATCATCTTCATAATATGGGCATCCGCTACAGTTCATATGATCTCCTCCTTTTTGGTAATGACTGATTACCTAATTAACAATAAGAATTATAACACATAATTTACATAATTTCAATATTTTGCACTTGAAAACTAGAAAAAAATTTGCTAACATATTATGTACAAGTGGTGTGTTATTCTAGTTTTCACTATCGCTGCGAGGGTGGGCCTAAAAATCCACTGAAAGAGCATATCGATGAAGTTCTTTAAAGGGGCTCGTTGCGCCCAGCTTCGGGTTTTTTTAGGGAGTAAGGTTTAAGGGCGATCCACAATGGCATGTGGGCGTTGACCCTTCTACCGTGGAGACATGCACTCCTGATACAGGGGGTGTATGATAAACCTGCAAGGCTTTGCTTCTTTCTTAATGTTTGAGTAAAGTACACAGTGTAGCTTTCCTTGAGCGGTGCTGGCGAATATCATTTTACATGGTTGAAACCTTCACTGCAAAAGAGGATAAACAGTTGAGATGTGATTCTTGGGAAAACCTCTAGAACATTCTTTTTCAGAGGTACCTTGGGGATTGAAGTGTGGACTAAGTGGTAATCTAGGCCCCTGTATTTCAGGCAACGGCAGGGTATTATCTCTAAGCGGAAACGGCTAAGATGGCGACATCTCAGCAGATAATAGGGAAATCCTTCTAGACCTAAGCCATAAAATTAATCCAAGGTACCACCACTTTTTGAAAATTCGTGCAAATAGGAGAAGATTAAAATTGAGTAAAAATTCAAAAGATAGTTCCAAGGGGCAGTCGCAGTGGCTGATAAAGATTTTTTTAATGACATTTATTTTATCTGTTATTTTTAATTATCTATCAACAGAAGTAGTTGAAAACCTAAACATTATTGTTTCCATCGTGATTTTAATACTTGTGATTATTGTTAGCATTATAACGGATATTATTGCGATTGCAGCTACTGCTGCGGAAGAGGCACCATTTCATGCAAAAGCAGCAGATAAAAAAAGAGGTGCCAAGCAGTCCGTCATGATTATCAAAAATGCAGATAAAGTTTCAAGTGTTTGTGCTGATGTCATTGGAGATGTTTGTGGAGTTCTTGCTGGTGCCACTAGTGCATTAGTAGCTATCAATATTGCAAACCTTTTACATTTAAGTGCAGTTTCTATTGTTACTATGCTAGTGACAGCAACAGTTACAGCACTAATGGTGTTTGGAAAGGGAATCGGTAAACGCTTTGGAATTAAAAATGCAAATGAGATTGTAGATTTTATCGGAGTTTTGATATCGTATTTTTCTTTTAGCTTTAAATAGAATATGTATAAAATTGCCTTTTTCAGAAAATACTACTTGTATGAATTCTGAAGAAGGTGATTTTTTTGAAAAAAAATAGCTTATTAATCGTGTTTTTAATCTTTTCTCTTTTATATGTATATGTTGGAATTGTTTATGTGAGTGCAGAAAATAGTAGAATTTCAGAAACACTTTCTAGGTTTGGTTCTACAGGTTCAGAAGTGTCACAGATACAGAGCAGGTTAAAAAATTGGGGCTATTATCAGGGAGCGATAGATGGTGTATATGGAAGTCAGACAGTTGCCGCTGTTAAATACTTTCAAAGAGCAAATGGACTTACCATCGATGGTATAGCAGGTGATGCGACGCTTGCTGCAATGGGAATTACAAGTAACAGTAATGCTGCGGGAACAAATTCCTCTAATGTGAATTTGCTAGCAAGACTAATCAATGGTGAGGCTAGAGGTGAGCCATATACTGGCATGGTTGCGGTTGGTGCTGTTGTTTTAAATAGAGTTGCAAGTTCCAAATTTCCAAGTACAGTAGCGGGAGTCATTTATCAATCGGGTGCCTTTGATGCGGTAAGTGATGGTCAAATCAATCTCACACCCTCTCAACAAGCTTATAACGCTGCAAGAGATGCGTTAAATGGTTGGGATCCATCAGGAGGAGCCATCTATTACTTTAATCCAGCAACAGCAACTAATAAGTGGATTTGGTCTAGACCTATGACAATAACAATCGGCAAGCATCGATTTTGTAAGTAGGGGTGAAGAACATGTTTTGGGACACTCCTTGAATCCATTCTAAATTGGATTCAAGGAGTGTCCCAAAACGTATTCCTCGAGATTGATACTTTTTCCTCTGTTACCTAATCTGTTTACTTTTTTCTAGTACTAAAAAAATTTGTTCTATTTTAGTTCTATACAGCATATACATTATAGTGAGGTGCTAAGGATATGCTTTCTAAAATGGAGTCAGAAATTATTTCTAATTTTCCTAGAAATGTGAAAGAGGATTTTTTGAAAGTGCCTGAAGATGTTTTGAAATGTGCTTGTGAAATAAGATTTAGAGTGGGACAACCTGGGCTTATTTCCTGCTTTCAAGAGGAATTTTTTTTAAGCAATAAGATAAGCACGGAAGATATTTTGAGGCTGATTGAAAATTTTTCAGATAATTCCATTTATTCCATACAAAATGAAATGAATAGTGGATTTATCACAATTAAGGGAGGACATCGAATTGGTATTTCAGGAACGAGTATCTTTGAAAATGGGATAATAAAAAATATGAAATACATATCAAGTCTTAATATCAGAATTGCCCGTGAAGTGAAAAATTGTGGGGTAGATGTTTTAAATCAGGTTTTAAAAAATCATCAAGGGAATTTTGAAAATACCCTGATTGTTTCTCCACCTCGGTTGCGGTAAAACTACCATACTTCGTGATATTATTAGGCTCTTAAGTAATGGTATTGGGTTTGTAAGAGGTCAAACGATTTCTCTTGTTGATGAAAGGTCAGAAATTGCAGCGATGTACAAAGGGATGCCACAAAATGATATTGGCATCAGGACAGATGTAATGAATACTTGTACTAAGGCACTTGGCATGAGGATGATGCTGAGAAGTATGGGACCGAACATTATTGCCACTGATGAAATTGGAGGAGCAGAGGATATTTCTGCGATTTTAGAGGCACATACAATGGGAATCAAATTGTTACTGACAGCACATGGAAATGATATGAGTGATATTCCAGAGGTACTGCTTCAGAAAAAAATATTTCACAATATCATTATTTTGGATAAAACTCTGAAACCGGGAAGCATTAAGAAAATTGTTACCATTTGATTTTTACAATATACATATTATAAATTTGGAGAGTGATAAATATGTTTTTCTTTGTTAAAACACTATTGATTATCATGGTTTTTGGTGTATCGACTTTTATTGGTTACTTACTAGCTAACAAGTTTACATCAAGAGTATCTGAGATTAATGATCTTTTAGTTGCATTAGATATTTTTGAAACAAAAATAAAATATACATATGATTCGCTTAGTACAGTATTTCTTTACATTGCAGACAATTTAAAAACAAAAATATATCGAATCTTTTTCATTACAGCGGAGGAAATACAGGAGAATAAAAATGATTCTGCAGGAAATATTTTTAGAGATGTTATTGAGAATGAAAAGGTATTTTTAAGTATAAAAAAGGATGATATTGAAATATTAAAGGAGTTAGGTGTTTCTCTTGGACAGACTGATTTAGAAGGACAGCTTAAAAATATCCATCTTGTCCGTACATCGCTAAAGAATCAGCTTTCTGTTGCACAGGAGGAAAAGAATAAAAATTTTAAGATGTATCGAAATATGGGCGTTTTATCAGGGCTCATTATCATCATTATCCTTCTATAAATAAAGTGGTAGGGACTATTATTGGAGGTGAGACAATGGAGATTGATTTGCTTTTTAAAATTGCTGCAATTGGAATTTTGGTTGCGGTATTGCATCAGGTTTTGGTACGCGCTGGTAGAGAAGATCAGGCAATGATGACTGCACTTACAGGAATTGTGATTGTACTTGCGATGGTTGTCAGGGAGATTAGTAGTTTATTTAATACTGTAAAAACATTGTTTAATCTATAGAGGCAAAAAGATATTTTGAAACATGTTTCTGGTGAGAGGTGAGATGATGAACGTTATTCAAATTGTTTCTTTTGCAATTGTTGCCACTATGATGGGAATTGTTTTAAAACAGTATAAGCCAGAATATGCGTTATTGATATCAATATTTGCTGGAGTTGTCATCTTGACATTTGCGGTAAGTAAGATTAGTACGATTATTTCACTATTGGAGTCATTAATTAACGATATAGGAATTAATAAAGAATTTTTTGTGATACTGATAAAAATAACCGGTATTGCATATTTGATTGAATTTGCATCTAATGTGTGTAAGGATGCGGGGGAAAGTGCGATTGCTTCAAAAGTGGAACTTGCGGGAAAGATTCTCATTGTAACTTTATCCGTGCCCATTATTTCTACACTGATAGAAACGATAACAGAAGTCATTTAGAGCATAAGTCTGGAGTGAAATGCTAATGAAAAAATTTTTTCTTGTTTTGTTGACAATGATATTTATAATTTTTTTCCAAGATGCAGTATTTGCCTATCCTTCGAATACAGTGAGCACCATGAATCGGAGACGTTAATATTTCCAATTTTTTATCAAAAATTGGTGATTATCAGAGTGATGTGATACCTGAATTGTCTGAAAGTGATATCTTGAATCATATTACCTCCGGAACACTTTTTGAAAATAAAAATATCTTTGAAAGAATTGTCAATGTTAGCTTGGGGGAAATAAAAGGTGGGTTAAAAGTTGTTTTTAGTATTATTGCAGTTGGTCTTTTATGTGGGATATTAAAAAATATTCAATCGGCATTTGGACGGAAATGTTAGTGAAATAGCTTTTTATGTATGTTACTTATTTATTGTGATTTTGATTATTACATCTTATACGGACATAATTGGAATATGTGAGGAAACGATTCATCAATTAGGCGATTTTATGAATATTTTAATTCCTTTAATACTTGCTTTACTAGTTGCAAATGGTAATATTGCTACGGTTGGTATGCTAAAACCAGTGTTACTTGTGATGATATCTTTCATTAATGTCATTGTATCGAAATTTATTTTACCGGTACTTTTTATTTCGGCTATGGTAGAGCTTGTTTCTAATATTACAGAAAATATTGATGTTTCAAAGTTGCCCCAATTTATGCAAAAGTTTTGCATGTGGGGATTGGAATTAATGATTGTGATATTTGTTGGCATACTTTCAGTAGAAGGAACACTTGCTGCTAATGTGGATGGGGTGACAGCAAAAGGTGCAAAAGCAGTGGTAAGTACTGTTATTCCGGTTGTTGGAAAAGCACTGAGTGATGCAACAGATAGTATCTTAGGAGCAGCATCCATCACAAAGAATGCAATTGGTGTTCTGGGAGTAATTGTAATCCTTAGTATATCCTTGGTTCCTTTGATAAAAGTTTTGGTAATGATGTTAATTTTTCAGGTAGGATCAGCACTTGTTGAGCCTGTTGTGGACAAGCGAATTTCCAAGTGTATGGCAAATATTGGAGAATCTATGAAGATGATTGTAGGAGTCATGGCGACTACAAGTGTTCTTTTTATGATAGCTACTACGCTAATGATGAAGATTGGAAATAGTTGAGGGCTAATTCTCAACCATTTTGGGGAGGTAGAGATGATAGAGAGTTTATCGAATTATGCAATGACAATAGTTTGTTCCTCATTGATGATAAATTTGATTCAAATGATACTTCCTAATGGTCACAGCAGGAAATATGTTATTTTTGTTTGTGGGGTAATCACAACAATTATTCTCATATCTCCTGTCATAACATTTTTGAATAAAGATTTTGACATACAGGCAGTGCTGAATTTGAATGAGGAAAAATTATTTGACATTGAAAAGGAAAAGTACCAAGAATATTATGCTGATGAGATTATAAGTACCTATAAAAGTAATATCGAAAATGGAATTGTTATGAGACTGAAGGCAATTCGGATACCAAGTAAAAAGCCTGCAAATAGAATATGATGAGGTAACCATGGAGCCTAAATATTTAAGGCTTGAGATTGAATCGGATGCTGGTACCGTTCAGCCTGTTAGAATTGAGGTTTCTACTTGGGGAGCATCGAATTACAAGGAAAATGCCGTTATAGGTTCCGATATTTCTGCTTTTGAAAAATTGAGGGTAAAAAATATTTTGAAAGAGGAATATGGGTTTACTGAGGTGGAAATAGAGTAAATGTTGGAGGTTAATCATGGAAAAGTTATTTGAAAAATTTAATAATAAGAAGATGATTGAAAATTTAGTTATATTTTTAATACTTGCTATCATAGTAATAATAGTGATAAACAGCATGTACGGTGACAATACTTCGAAGACTAACATTATTAATACATCCAGCAGAGAAAGTGATATTTTGCAAGTAAAGTCTGAGGCTTCTTTAGAAGATAGACTTGCCCATATATTATCTTTTATTAGTGGTGCGGGAAGTGTTGAGGTAATGATTTCGTACAAAAACGAGATAGAAAAGATACCTATGACAGATATGAAAACTACTACTACTGTTACGAATGAGAAGGATAGTAATGGTGGTGAAAGAAAAACGGAACAAACTAGTACAGAGCAGAGTGTCATTTATGCTGAAAATGGTTCTAATAAGACGCCGGTTATTCAGCAGACCATGCTTCCGGAAATTGTTGGTGTTATAGTTGTGGCAGATGGTGCAGGAAATATGAGTGTCAAGGAAAATCTAATCAAGGCGGTAGAAGCAACGATTGACGTGCCAAGTCACCGAATTCAAGTGTTTGCAAAGTAAGGACAACATACATGAACGGCTGAAAAGTGCAATCAAATGGGAAGGGAGAAAATCTTATGAAATTCAAAGTTAGTGTAATCAAAAAAAATCAGATATTAACTTGGAGTGTAACATTAATGTTACTTGTGGCAGGGTATCTAAATTATCAAAATGACAATAAGCATCGTTTTGATGAGGAGCTTACTGGTGTAATGGATGAAAATTTAGGAGATGCTGTGTTTGTAGATAGCAATAATCTTGTGACAAATATTGATTCTTTTGTAGAAAACATGAGTGATAAAAATGTGAAACTAACTTCACAAGAGTATTTTTCAGAAAGTAGGATTAATCGAAATAATCAGTATGCGGAACAAATTGAAATATATCAAAAAATCATAAAAGATAAGGAGACGAGTGAAGGTCAAAAGAATTTTGCAACGGCAGAAATAAAGCGTATTAATGAGGAGAAAAATGCTATTTCTATTGCAGAAAATCTTATCAAATTAAAGGGGATTGACGATGCGGTTATCCTGCTAAATAGCGAGAGTGCGAATGTAATTGTTTTAGAAAATGACTTGGACGATGCCAAAGTGGCACAGATTCAAAATATCATACAAAATGAACTTGGTGTAAATGTGGATAATATTCACATCAATTCACTCTAAATTTTCAAAAAAGGGTTGAAAAATGCACAATTTTATTGTAAAATGACTAGGTAAAACTAATGTAAGAAGCAAGAGAGGAGTTTTTTTATAATGATTAGTGCAGGAGATTTTAGAAACGGTGTAACTTTTGAGATGGATAGTGCCGTATATAGAGTAGTTGAATTCCAACATGTAAAACCAGGAAAGGGCGCAGCATTTGTTAGAACAAAACTTAAGAATGTGATGACTGGTTCTGTTTTGGAAAAAACATTCAATCCTACAGAAAAAGTACAAGAAGCACAAATAGATAGAAAAGAAATGCAGTATTTGTACAATGACGGAGAAATGTATTATTTCATGGATAATGAAACTTATGAACAATTACCACTTAGCAAGGAAGAGCTTGGAGATACATTAAATTATTTAACAGATAATATGAATGTAAAGGTGGTATCATATAAGGGAAAAGTATTCGGAATTGAGCCACCAATCTTTGTTGAGCTTGAAATTACATATACAGAGCCTGGATTTAAGGGTGATACCTCAACTGGTGCCACAAAGCCAGCAACTACTCAAACTGGTTATGTATTAAACGTGCCATTATTTGTTGAAATTGGTGATAAAATTCGTATAGATACTCGTACTGGTGAATACATGGAAAGGGTATAGGGATAATTTTATGAAGGATGAAGTAACAGCAAAAGTAAATGAGATAAAAACAATGATTTCTAATAAAGAAGAGTCTGATAAGGTGGTAGCTGCTGTTTCTGAAATAGTAGGTATGTTTACTGATAAATTAATAGAAGTAAGCGAAAGACAGCTGAAACTAGAAGAAAAAGTGGAAGATGTCTTTGATATGCTTTCTCAGATTGAAGAAGAGATGATTGAAAATTTAAATAATGAATTTGAAGCAGAATGTCCATATTGTGGAGAAACTATTCCTTTTGTGATTCCAGAAGAAGGCGAGGATTTTGAATGTCCCCATTGTGGAAACACAATTGAAATGGAGTTACTTTTTGATGAAGAGGGCTGTGATTGTGGTGCATGCGGACATGACCATTGCCATGGTTGCGAATTAGAAGATGATGATTTAGAGGATTAGAGAATGAGAGGTCTAATGGTTAGAGGTTAGAAGTTAGAAATTAGAAGTGAAAAGTAAAAGCTTCTAACTTCTAATTTCTAATATCTAACCTTTTTGTTTTGTGTTTTAACCTTTCATCTCTAAAAAAGGAGAAGAAAATAAAATGATAGAAGAAGCTATGTTAATGGCAAAGGAATATACAACTGGGTTAAAATATTTTATCAACACCATGGGCTGTAAGCTGAATGAAAATGATTCGGAAAAGATTGCTGGTATGCTCACAAAAATGGGATATTCGGAAGCAAAAAGTGTGGAAGAAGCTAATATTGTTGTATTTAATACTTGTTGTATTCGTGAAAATGCGGAGGAAAAGCTTTTTGGAAAGCTTGGAGAGCTTAAGAATCTAAAAAAACAAAACAATATGATTATTTGTCTTGGCGGATGTATGAGTCAAGAAAAGCATGTGGTTGATAAAGTAAAACAAAGTTATAGTCAAGTAGATATTGTGTTTGGAACACATAATATTCATAAGTTGCCCGAAATGATACTTAAAAAATTAACAGAGAATCAAAAGGTATTTGATGTATGGGATATTGATGGAGATATCATAGAGGGGCTTCCCGTGAAGAGAACGGGGGAGAAGAACGCTCTTGTTACAATCATGTATGGTTGTAATAACTTTTGCACCTATTGCATCGTTCCTTATGTAAGAGGGCGTGAGAGAAGCAGAAAACCAGAAGATATCTTAAAAGAGGTTCGTAATTTGGCATCGGAAGGATATAAAGAAATCATGCTTCTTGGCCAAAATGTTAATTCTTATGATGGGGGAGCTGGATATCATTTTTCTAATTTACTTCGTGATATTGATCAAATTCCAGGTATCAATATCGTAAGGTTCATGTCACCACATCCAAAGGATTTTACTGATGATGTAATAAGTGCTATTGCAGACTGTAAAAGCGTTTGTAAAGTAATTCATTTACCATTACAATCTGGAAGTTCAAAAGTATTAAATTTGATGAATAGAAAATATACTAAAGAACAGTATTTGACTCTAGTGCAAAAAATAAGAGAAAAAGTTCCAGATGTCACATTTACAACGGATATTATTGTTGGTTTTCCTGGTGAAGAGGAAGCGGATTTTCTTGATACACTGGATGTTGTAGAAAAAGTGAAATTTGAACAAGTATTCATGTTTATCTATTCTGTGAGAAAAGGAACAGCGGCAGAAAAGATGCCAAATCATGTACCAGAAGAAATCAAATCAGAAAGATTTAACAGACTTAAGGAGCTTGCTGATAGGATTACGGAGGAGGAAAACAAGAAGTACATTGGAACCGTGCAAAAGGTACTTGTAGAAGGAGAAAGCAAGACAAATGCAGAAGTGCTTACGGGAAGAACAAGAAGCAATAAGATTGTGAATTTTAGTGGCAGTAAGTCACTTATTGGCAAAGAAATTGATGTGGAGATTATTTCGGAGCATGTATGGTATTTAAAAGGAAAAGCTGTATAACATGTTTTGTATGTACATGAATGATACAAGAGGAGGAAATATGGTAAAATTAAATTATTTGGGTAATGACTATGAAGTACAAAGTGGTAAGAAAGTGATAGACTTTATCAAAGAAAATTTAGAGTTAGATAATTATCAAATATTAGCTTGTAAAGTCAATAATGAAGTGAAATCTCTAGAATATATTTTACATGAAGATGCAAAGCTAGAATTCATTGATTATACACTTTCAGATGGAGCTAGGATATATGTTAGGGGACTAACATTTGTGATGACAAAGGCGTTTGAAGATTTGTATCCTAACCTTAGAATTTTAGTGAATTATTCACTTGGACATTCTTTATATTGTGAAAGTGCTGATGGTACGCCATTTTCAGAAGAGGTAATAGAAAATGTAAAGAAAAAAATGCAGGAGATTGTTGCTAAGGATATTCCTATTATTAAAAGTGAATTGCCACTTGATGATGCTAAGAAGCTTTATGCGAAAAGTAATCGATTAGATAAAATAGGCATTCTAGAAAATAGAATCAAGAATCATGTTTCTCTTTATTCATGCGGTAAAACCATAAATTATTTTTATGGAGTAATGCCTATATCAACAGGATATATGAAATATTATGATTTGTTACCTTATGAAAATGGTGTACTTCTTGTATATCCTAGGCGTTCCAATCCTACCATTATAGAAAAAATAAAAGAAACGAAAAAATTATATTCTACTTTTAGTGACTATGATAAGCTTCATAAGGTCCTTGGAACACAAAATGTTGTGGAGTTTAATGAATGGGTGAAGAGTGGAAATATTTCAGAACTTGTTAGAATTTGTGAGGCATTGCATGAAAAGAAGATTGCGCAAATAGCGGATCAAATTGCATCGGACCCTAGAAAAAAATTAGTATTAATTGCGGGACCATCTTCATCTGGTAAGACTACTTTTGCACAAAGACTTAGCATTCAATTAAAAGTAAATGGAATTACATCAACTGCATTATCCATGGATAATTATTTTGTGAATAGAGTGGATAATCCTGTTGATGAAAATGGTAATTATGATTTTGAGTGCTTAGAAGCGATTGACCTAAAATTATTTAACGAGCAACTTTCAGCATTACTTGCCGGCAGAGAAGTAAATCTTCCTACCTTTGACTTCACAACTGGTGAAAGAAAATATCTTGGAAATACTGCAAAATTAAATGACAATCAAGTATTAATTGTTGAGGGCATACATGGATTAAATGAGAAATTGACTGAATCTATTCCTAGAGAAAATAAATTCAAAATATATATTAGTGCCCTAACAACTTTAAACATAGATGATTATAATAGAATTTCAACGGCAGATTCAAGACTCATCAGAAGGCTTCTTAGAGATTGTAAATACAGAGGTCATTCTGCAGAGGCAACACTTGCTATGTGGAGCTCTGTAAGAGCTGGTGAAGAAAAATATATTTTCCCTTATCAGGAAGATGCGGATGTCATGTTTAATTCTTCGTTAGTATATGAACCAGCTGTGATAAAGAGTTTCTTAGAACCTATTTTAGCTGCAGTGGATCATGATGCACCAGAGTATTCGGAAGCCAAAAGATTATATGAGTTTTTAGGTTATTTCTTACCAGTAAGCCTTGAAGAAGTACCTAAAACATCAATACTTAGAGAATTTACAGGTGGAGGATGCTTTTATAGATGAGTGGAAATTTTACGGAGATTGATGAAGAATTTATTTGTGAAAATTGTGGTAAAAAAGTGGAAAAGTTAGGTTATTCTTGCAGGGATCATTGCCCATTTTGTTTATATGCTAAACATGTGGATATTCACCCTGGAGATAGGCTTGAAAAGTGCCATGGAATGCTTGAACCAATAGGAATTGAGAATAATTCTAAAAAGGGATTTGTGATTGTTTATCAATGTAAAAAATGCGGAAAAATTAGAAAAAATATTGCTGCTAAGGACGATAATATGAGTCTTATTATTAAACTAAGCAGTAATCCAATTTAGTTCTATTTTACTCCTCCTTTTAATACTTATGTATAAAAGGAGGAGTTTTGTTATGAAGAAAAAATTTGTGATACTAGTAATAGTATTGATACTAATGATTATGATATTTAATGCTTTTTCCAAGAAAAATACAGATAGTATGGAGTTTAAGCCAATAGATATCGATGTGGGAGAAGAGTTTACAAATTTAAGTTATGATCAGCCTATGTATGTTTTAAATTATGCTATAAAAGATGTAACGGGTGATGGTAGAAATGATATGATTATTGTGATTGGAGAGAAAGATAACATTATGGAGAATGGACCTGCCAACAATATTGATGTTGTGGTTTACAATTCATCAGGAGAGAATTTTATCAAGGGAGGGCTAAAAAAATGTACTGGGAAGGCTCCTCGCATTATGACTGCAAATGTGGATGAATCAGAAAATGATGAAATTATTCTTGTGACAGAAAATGAAGATACAACAAAAAATATAAAAGTTTTATCCATTACGGATAATGTATGTAAGGAAATTTTTAAACCAAGGGACAATAAAGGGCTTGTAGTGAGTGGTTATTTTATGGATGGTTTTAAAGTATATGTGTCAATTAGAAAACTGAAACTAGAAACCTATATTGATATAAAGGACTACAAAGATAGTTATATGAATAATGGATTTTATGATGCTGATGGCAGAGTATTGTCTGAAAACAAGAATATTACATCTGGTAATTTTGTGGAAGTGGAATTGGTTCAATTGAATGGACAATATGGTATTAAAACGGTACAGAGAATAAAGGGATTTGATAATTTAGATATTTTAGATGAAATAGAAGTACTATGGAAATATGAAGGAGGAAACTGGAACATTAAAGAAGCAAATAGTAAAAGATTAGGAAATTTATTGTACTAGAGAAGCATAAAAATATGTAAGAAGAATTTTTAAAAAATTTTATGAAAAGAATGGAACCAATTTGATAATGGTTGAATATGATATAGAGTAAATATAAGAATGGGAGGTAAGGAAAATGGGAGATTGTAATAATAACAATGGTAATTTAGGAATATCGGAAAGTTGTTGTAGTAACAGGTTCTTATTCTTTATTTTAATATTCTTAATTATCTTTTCTTGGAGATAAGAAAGAAGGCGAGGAAAGAATGTGTGAGCGAACAGAACTGCTTGTTCACTCACACATTTTCTTTTCTTCTGTGTCGAAAAATGTAAATGAAAAATCGCTCGAAAGAGCGATTTTTATGTTGTAATAAAAGTAAAAAAATGGTAATATTTCCAATGTACGGGTGGAAACAAAAGAAAATAGGAGAACAAACATGGAAGAAAGTATATTAGTTTCTAAGATTAAAGAACAAGAAATGGAAATACAAAAATTGAGTTTTTGTAATAAAGCACTATCAACAATGTATGATAGCGTGCGTGGCATCAAACATGATTTTTTTAATTTTGTACAAGCCTTAAATGGGTATGTACAACTAGATGACATGGAAGGTGTAAGAAATATGATGTTATCTGTCATTGGAGAATGTAAAAAAATTAATGTAGCAGAATTTATGTATCAAGAGGCAATTCAGAATCCCGCCATTTGCAATATTATTTATCATAAGTTTTATCTAGCTAAAGAAAAGCATGTTAAGATGAATATTGATATAACTACGAATTTACAGGAATCCTCAAAGAATATCTATGCACTATGTAGGATACTTTCCATATTGCTAGATAATGCTATAGAAGCAGCGTCTGAAAGTGAAGAAAAAATTGTGAATTTTCAATTGTTTTCGGAGTATGGGATAAAAAGAAAGGTTATTATTATCGAAAATTCGTATCATAATAAAGAAGTAGATTTAGTTAGGATATTTGAAAAAGGCTATAGCAGCAAGTCTTGTAATCTTAATGAGCATGGCATAGGCTTATGGAATGTGAAGCAAACATTATCACAAAATAATCATTTGAAATTATCTACAACTAAAGGAAAAATGTTTCAGCAACGATTAGAAATTGATTGTTGAAATGAATGGCAAATTTTGGGGAAATTTATAAAGTAGGTGCACATGGAATGGATGTTCCCGTTTGTGCACCTATTTTTTTAAAATGTTGCACCATATGACAGATTATGATAAAATACCTTTAACATTGAATGATGGAGGATGCTATGATAAACATACTTTTGTGTGGAAATAAAAAAGTGTTTGATGGTGCCCTTTGTGAATTAATTTCCATTACTAAGAGAACCAAAGAACCAATTACATGCTTTATTTTTACGGCAGATGTTTCAAGACTAAGTAAGGATTATGTGCCAATTTCTGATGAAGAAATCAAATTTTTGAATGATATTGTAAAAGAGAAAAGCCCTGAAAGCATGGTAATCAAAAAGGATGTTTCTAAAATATATGAAGAAGAATTTTTAAATTCTCCGAATGAGAGTGCCTATTGTACACCATATACTTTGCTTAGGTTACTAGCGGATAAAGTAGAAGGCATGCCAGAAAAACTCTTATATTTAGATATTGACATGATGATAGGCAATGATTTGTCAAGACTTTTTCATATTGACGTGGAAAATTATGAATATGCAGCTGTCAAGGAAAAGTATGGTTGTTGGCTTATTAGACCAGATTATATTAATGCCGGCATGCTTTTAATGAATATGAAAAAAATGAAAGAAACAGGGCTTTTAGAAAAGGCACGAGAAAAAATTAAAACCAAAAAAATGCTTTTTGCAGATCAAGATGCCATTTTTTGGTCTACCACTAAGAAGAAATTATTACCTAGAATTTATAACGAACAGTCAAGATTTAACAAAAAAGATACGGTGGTATGTCATTTTTGTAAGAGATTGTTGTTTCTTCCATATCCACATACGGAAAATTTCAAGCAGTGGAATATTGAAGAAGTTCATTCTGTATTAAAATGTCATGCATTTGATGAAGATTTAGAGGAGTATCTTGCTTTAAAAAATAAATTTGAAGAAAAGGAAAAAGTATATGAAAAAAGATAGAATTGTTGTTCCAATATTTTTTGCAGTAGATGATGGGTATATCCCATTTTTGGCGGTAACCATTCAGTCAATTATAGAGAATTCATCGGATGATTATTTATATGAGATAAAAGTCTTGCATACTAATGTTTCCAATGAATATATAAAGCGAATCAAAAAGTTAGAAAAAGAGAATTTGAAAGTGGAGTTTGTGAATGTCAATTATTATATCGATGCCATCAAGGAAAAACTTTATACGAGAGATTATTATTCAAAGACCACATATTTCAGATTATTTATTCCTACACTTTATCCGCAGTATGATAAGGCTTTATATTTAGATGCAGATATTGTTTTAAATGCAGATGCAGCAGAGCTTTACAATATTGATATTAAGGATAATCTAGTGGGGGCTGCACCAGATGAAGTGGTAGGATTTACCCCTATTTTTAGAGAATATGTTGAAAAAGTGGTTGGTGTCTCTACTTACAAACATTATTTTAATGCGGGTGTTCTTATCATGAATTTAAAGGCATTAAGAGAGTTTAACTTTGAAGAAAAGTTTATCTATCTTCTAGAGAAGATTACCTTTACGGTTGCGCAAGATCAAGATTATCTCAATAGAATTTGTAAAGGGAGAGTTCACTTTTTAAGTGTGGTATGGGATAAAATGCCTGTTGGTAGAAGAAACATAGCACATCAGGACATTAAACTAGTACATTATAATTTTGCACATAAACCATGGCATTATGAATCTGTCTTATATGAAGAATATTTCTGGAAATACGCAGAACATACGGATTTTATTGATCAGATTAGGAAAGAGCAACTGGAATATTCGGATGAGCAAAAAGCAAATGATGATGAAAAAGCACAAAAGTTATTAGAATTGGCACAGTTTGAAACGGATTGTGTGGGAGATGATAGGAGAAAGCACTCCAGTCTTACCAAGATTAATGAATATTTGAATATGTTTCGTAAGTCAAACGATTTAATCAGACAATCAGAAGACCGTTTGGCCATCCTAGGAGAAATTGCAAAACTTGAAAAAGAAGGAAAGTTTGATGTGGACCCAGAAAAGGACCCTCCAACCATTCCTTTAATGCCAGGAGAGGCAGATTACTTAAATGAAAAGATTGGTTCTAAGGTAAAGACAACCATTGCAAATACGATTGGTTATGGTTTCTTACTTGAGATGCTTAGAAGAAATCAGTTGATTATCAAAGAAATATATGGGATTGAGAACTTAGAAAGTGTTGAAAGTGGTGCCATGCTTACTTGCAATCACTTTAATCCAATGGATGTTTTTGCAGTAGAAGTAGCGTTTATGCAGGCAAAACTTAGAAGAAAAAAATTATATAAAGTAATTAGGGAAGGAAACTATACAAACTTTCCAGGATTTTATGGATATTTATTTAGAAACAGTAATACACTTCCATTATCTTCAAATGTTAGTACCATGACGGAATTTGTGACTGCTGTAAATACTATCTTTAGTGAAGATAAAGATTTCATCTTAATGTATCCAGAAAAGAGCTTATGGTGGAATTATAAAAAACCAAAACAATTACAAACTGGTGCTTACAAGCTTGCTGCAAAAAATAATGTGCCGGTTGTGCCAATTTTCATCACCATGAAAAATAGTGATCGTATTGGAAGTGATGGGTTCCCAATTTTGGAATATTATTTACATATTGAAAAACCTATTTATCCAGATGCAAAGTTATCTGTTAAGGAAAATGCAGAAGTAATGAAAAAGAAAAACTTTGTTTGTTGGAAAAATGTATATGAAAAGTTTTATAATAAGCCACTAGAGTATACTACCACTCCTGTAGAGCTTTCACCACTAACTATTTTAGAGGAACAAAAAACTGAAAAACCTTAAGGGACAAGAAAAAAGTTTCAACATTTGGGGGTGTCCCTAAATGTTGAAATTTTTTTAAAAAAGGAGAATTATTTTGTGGAAGATAAAAAAATTATTTATTATGAGAATGAATTAGTAGATGAATTTTCTAGTGCTAAGATAGAGGCAATCACCATAGATGAAGGTTATCCATACTTTCATCATAGTTTTTGGGAGTTTTGTTCATTTTGTATCCAAAATATCTTTAGTATGCCAATCAAATATTGGTATGCAAAATTAAAATTTCATATCCAATATGTTGGGAGAGAAAAGCTGAAAGAATGCAAAAATTCTGGGTATTTTATGTATGTCAATCATACGCAAGAATTTGCAGATACATTTATTCCTTCTCTTGCCAACTATCCCAAAAGGAATTTTTTTATTGTCAATCCTGCAAATGTATCCATGAAGGGACTCAAAAAACTGGTCCCTTTGCTAGGAGCTATTCCGGTTCCAGGCAGTCTGAAAGCGGCTAGAAATTTTATTGATATCTTAAAAAAACGTATTCAAAAAAAACAAAGTATTACCATTTATCCAGAGGCCCATATTTGGCCGTATTATACAAAAATAAGGCCGTTTAAAGATACTTCTTTCAAATATCCCGTAGAATTTGGTGTGCCCATTTTTACCATTACGAATACCTATCATCAGGGCAGAAAAGCAGGAGAAGTAAAGATGATTTCTTATATTGATGGGCCTTTTTATCCGAGTAAAAATCTTACCAAAAAAGAGGCACAAAAAGAATTAAGAAACAAAGCTTATCAAACAATGACGGAAAGAAGCAAGGAATCAACTTATGAACATATTGTATATGTGAAAAAAGAAGGGGGAAAAGAGTAGTGAAAGAAAATTCGAAAGCAAAAAAAATTGCATTATGGCTGATAGGTATTCTTTTCTTGATATGTGCAATTATTGCGGTATTTAGTACACGCAAATGGATTGTTTCTGGAAACCAGAGGATTCGAATCAGCACCGCTCAAAAAGCATATGTGAATAGTGATTTGTACTTAACGGTGAGTGCATATCCTACAAGTTACAGTAATACGGAAGAGATAGAAAGTAAAACAAAGGTTACTTTATTAGATGCTCGTGGAAAGCAAGTAAAAGATGTGAAATATACATACAATCATAATGATATTACCCTTGGCATTCCCAATATTGAACCTGGCAATTACTTTATTAAGGCAACCGTTTCTAGCAAACTAGGAACGGATACCATTAAAAAGATGATTTACCTATCTAACGAGAATCAAGAAAATGTCACCATTTCCTTTGATAAGGGAATCTATAAGCCTGGTGATGAGGTTATGTATAGGGCTTTAATCACGGGGAAGCAAAATGATGAACCTGTTTGTGAAGAAGCAAATGTTTCTATTTATGATGGAAACGGAAATAAAGTATATCATCAAGATGTCATCACTTCTGATTATGGCATTTTAAGTGGCTCTTTCCAACTAGCGGATGAGGTCAATAGTGGAATATATCAGTTAACGGTGAAGACTGACCATATAGAAGCTACCAAAGAATTTAAAGTAAATCCGTATGTTCTTCCTAAATATGAGGTTCAAATAAGCTTTGATAAAGAGCAGTATTTAGTAGGAGAGCAAGCTAAGATTACGCTGAGTGCCAACTATTTCTTTGGAGAAGCTGTTTCTAATGCCAAATATGCTGTATATATCAATGGTGAAAAATATAGAGACTATATGGCAAATGAGAGTGGCGTAAAAGAGATTAACTATTCTATTCAAGACGCTAAAACATATACCGTAAGTGTAGAAGCAGTTGATTCTTCTAACTATTATGTGGAAGCTACGAATACTTTTACGGCTGGAACAGATTTATTCGAGATAGAGCTTGTTCCCGAATTTGGAACGCTTGTTGCGGGAAATAAAAATGATATTTATGTATTTACCAAAAAAGCAGATGGCACCCCAATCAAAACCTATATCACGGTTTCTGCTTCCAACTATACCAGACAAGTTGCAACAGATGAAAATGGAATTGGAAAATTTTCTATTGATATTGATAGCATTGGGAATACCACAAGTAGGTATTCGTATAATCAACAATCAGAAAATAGGAATTTTAATATCACGGCACAAGACATGGAAGGGAATACGGTTCAAAAGCAAATCACTTTAGAGGTGGAAAATAGAGATTTGCTTATTACTACGGATAAGGTGAAATATCAAGAGGGAGAAGAAATTAAACTGAATATCTTATCCTCCATAGAAGGGGCAAAAGAGTTATATTTCTTTAAAAATAATGAACTTATTAAAATATTAACAACAGATAGTGATGAGGCTAAAGTAAATTTAAATGATACCTATGGTTTGATTGATATTTATGTTCGTCAAAGAAATAATAATGATTACTCTTATTATTCTTCTTATCGTCAGAATAATAATTTGTATCAATACAAGAGGACAATCTTTATCAAACCAGAGCGTGCATTAAACATAGAGGTTGCTGTTGATAAAGAAGAATATTTACCAGGAGAAGATATTCATATTGTTTTTCAAGTTGCAGATGAAGTGAGAGAGGGGGTTGATGCTGCACTGCTTGTTAGTATGGTAGATAATTCGGTTCTAAATTTGGCAAGCAATGATTTGTCCATGGATAATATCAAGCTTGCACTAGAAGGAATCACTTTTTCAGAGGAACTAGATGCTGCCACATTATATTCTTGTATCATGGATGATACAAAAGAAGATGTTTTAACTTATTTACTTTTAAAATCAGCAGGAAACAGTGCGAATATCTCCACAGAAACCATTAGAAATGATGAAGGTGAAGACAGGGCAGAAGCACTTTCTGTTTGTTTGTACATTGTCTTGACTGTACTATTAATAGCCTTTTTATGTATTCGATTCAAGAAATTTAGAAAATTTTTAAGAAATTGTATCACGCATGGTTTAACGTATTTCATTCTTACAATTTCAATTTACTACATTATCTATAGTTTACTGGATTATTATACCTCTCTTTATGACTTTGAAATTGGATTTTTTATCACAGCAGGTATTTTCTTAATCCTTTATGTATTTTTCATATCGAAGGCAAAATTATTAAGGACGTCTATTTCCATAGCAGTTTTATTTGTTGTCTATGAATGTCTAGGAGTCTTAGATTATGAATTTGATGTTCCTGTACCAATTGCTTTATTGATTTTGATAGTGCTTTTCATCCTCGTGATAATTGTTTGTGCCATTATTGATAAGATAAGAAAAAGTCATAAAATCATGGTAAACATTAAGAGAGAACTTCAATATATCATGAAATTAATCTGCACAGGAGCAGTTTCATTATTCATTGGTTTCTTATTAGATAAAGTGTTATTTATGGGAGAGGGGTATCTTTATTCGAGGTACTATCGTTATGATTGGCATGAATCGATTGTGATTCCTGTTGCCATCATTGCATTATATATCCTTCATTACTTCTTAGGATTAAGAAAGAGGAAAAAGATTAAGCTACATATAGAAATAGAAAATGGAGCAGAGACAGAAAATGGTTCAGAAGCAGAACCGGAGAAATTGGGTGTGACAGGTGGCGTTATTGTTAGTATTCTCGTGGTATTAGCAGTTTTGTTTGGTATCTATCTTTTTTCAAGTACCAGCTCTATTACTAATACGGGAAGAGCACAGATTGATGCTGTAGATTGGTCTTCCATGAATGATGATAGAGTGGGCATTCCGAGTATCGTGCCTGATGTGGCTTCCTCTCCAAGCTCCATACGGTATGGGCGGATTAAACATATTTAACTCGTTTGGGAATAATAGCAAAGGGGATTTAACTGGAGAGAAAGCAAATCAAAATACCGCACCAGAAGAGGAGTCTATAGCAGCAAGTACGGATAGTAATATTAGAAATGTATTTTTAGAAAGCATGTGCTTTATCCCAGAACTTGTAACATCGAATAGTAGTGCATCTTTAAATTTCAAACTTGCAGATAATATTACCACATGGACTATTCAAACGGTTGGAAATACCAAAGATGGTAAGATAGGTTACCATGTATTAGATCATGTGAGGGTATTCCAAGATTTCTTTGTTGATTTTGAATTGCCAAAAAACGCAGTTGAGACAGATAAGATCAGTATCCCTGTCACAGTATATAACTATACAGAGGAAGCATTGGACGTTATTTTGAATGTAAAAGAGGAAGATTGGTTTATTTTGCATTTACAAAATGGAGTAAGAGTGAATGTGGCACCACAAGAAACTAAAATGGTTTATGTGCCAATTACCATTTTATCAGCTGGTAGTCATGCGTTTAGAGTAGAAGTAGCAGGGGCATCATACTCGGATATTGTAGAAAAGCAGCTTACAGTATTGCCTAACGGATATAAGATAGAAAAAGTAGTATCTAATGGAAATTTAGACAGAAGTATCTCAGAAGATTTGTTGATATTGGATCAGATTGTAGAAGGCACGGCGGTGGCAAAAGTAAAAATATACGCAAGTCTAATGGCACAAAATATAGAAGGACTTGAAAATATTTTCAAAATGCCAACAGGTTGCTTTGAGCAGATTTCATCAACGTTATATCCGAATATATTGGCATTAAAGTATTTAGAAGATAATAAAATCGTAGATGAAGAATTGAAACAGAAGGCCTTAGCATATATTTCTTCGGGATATCAAAAATTATTATCATACGAGGTAAAAGGAGAGCCGGGTGGCTATTCGCTTTATGGCAGTTCGCCTGCTGAAACAGTACTGACTGCCTATGGTTTAATGGAAATTACGGATTTAAAAGAAGTATATTATGTGGATGAAAAAGTAATTGATAACATGACAGAATTTATTTACGGCAAACAAAAGTCTAATGGTAGTTTTACCATCACGGGGTATCATTTAGGTGGTGCAGGTTCTAGAGAAGAATTGGCACTGAATGCATACATTACCTGGGCATTATCAGAAAGTAATCCGTCTGATGCAAGACTAAAGACTTCTGTGGAATATCTCAAAAATAAATTAGATAGTGTCAACGATAATTATACGCTTGCATTGATAGCAAACGTTCTTGAAAATGTGAAGGATAAAGAAGCAAGTAATGTGCTAAAAAGTTTGATGAACAATATTCTTGTGGATGGAAATCTTGCCTATATTACTTCTGATATTGTGGACTATTATGGTTCAAGATATGATTATCAAACAGTTCAAACAGTTGCTTTAACGTCAATGGCACTTTCTAAGAGCTCTATGAATAACACTACTAACAAATTACTCATCAATTACTTAATTAGTAAGAAAGATACCTATGGTACTTGGTATAATACACAAGCTACTATTTTGGCACTAAAAGCATTCAATGAATTAAATGAAAAGAATAAATTAGAAAATCAAGTCATCAAAGTAAGAGTAAATTCCGAAGAACAACAGATAGAGATAAAAGATAATCCATTGGAATTTTATGAGCTAACATTTGAAAATTTAAATCAAGAAAATAAACTAAATATTGATATTGAAAGAGGCAATGCATACTATGAAATTGTAGAAGAATATTATATCCCTTATGAAGACACGGATTCTATCAAAGGAGAGATAGAAATTTCGGTGCAGGCAAATCAGCAGCTTAGGGTAAATGATCAATTAAATGCCAAGGTGAGATTCATTAACAATAGTGAAAATAGTATCTACAATGGAATGGTAAGAGTCTCCATACCACAAGGTTTTACCGTAGTGGAAGAAAGTCTTATGAAACTAGAAAGTCAGGGAATCATAGAAAAGTATGAAATGAATTATAGTATGATTTATTTATACTTAAGAGACTTTGACGTAAGACAAATTGTTGAACTAGACCTTGCGTTTAGAGCATCTTATCCTGTTGATATTACAGGACTTGCTGTAAGAGCCTATGATTATTATAATCCAACCGTAGAGGGTGTAATGAGTCCAATCAGAATTAAAGTAACAGAATAAACAGAAAAAATAACTATTCTAAACATAGAATAGTTATTTTTTTTGTCCTTTCCTCATAAGATGAAACAGGATAGGAAAGGGAGGGATTTTCTTGAAAAGGAAAAAACAATTGATTAGGGTACTAAATTTGTCACATATTAATAAGAAAACACTCTTCATGTTATGCCTGTTGCTTGCCGGTTTGTGTTGTATTTTGGTTGGCTGTGGTTCTGGAATTATCAAATCTAATAAAACGGCTTATGATGCAATCCATGGAGAGGATGAGGAAACTACTAGTTCTTTACTGGAAATAGAGGTGATAGAAACTGCTGCCACCAATTTATCGAATGCAAAATGTGCCTGGGGATTTAGAAGAATGAAAGAGGGAAAGGCTCCAGAGCTTGCAAGTCAGTTCACAGAGCCACTCGATAAGTTTGATGCTATTTATCTTGGAAATAGCAATGAACCAATGATTTATCTTACTTTTGATGAGGGGTATGAAAATGGTTATAGTGCCTCTATTCTGGATACTTTAAAAGAAAAGGATGTCACGGCGGCCTTTTTTGTAACAATGCCTTATGTAAAACAAAATCCGGAGCTGGTAAGAAGAATGATTGATGAAGGGCATATTGTGGGAAACCATACCGTAAATCATCCAAGCATGCCGGAAGTGACGGATGATGAAAAATTAAAACAAGAAATCATGGGACTTCATGATTATGTGAAAGAAAATTTTGACTATGAGATGACGTATTTAAGACCTCCAAAAGGAGAATATAGCGAGAGAACGTTAAAGATTGCCAAGGATTTGGGGTATACCACCGTCATGTGGAGCAGTGCTTATGCGGACTGGGATGTGAAGAATCAAAAGGGCAGTGATTACGCCAAACAGATGATTTTAGATTACATGCACAATGGATGTGTGCTGTTACTTCATGCGGTATCAAAGGATAATGCAACGGTTCTTGGAGATGTGATTGATTCTTTAAGAAATAAGGGGTATGAATTTTATTCGTTAGATGAATTTGAACGATAAAATGAAGAAGGAGAGTAATTATGGCTAAGGGAGATTTTCGTGAAAAAATACAAAAAGCAATGGAAATTCCGGTGGAGCTTCTTAGCAGTTATCCAAGGATTACTTTACTTGGAAATGAATCTGTTTTTATTGAAAATTATCAATCGATTGTAGAATATGAGAAGACATTAATCAGAATCAGCAATAATGTTATTGTTTATGGTAGTGATTTAAATGTGGAAGAAATCACATCGGATGAGATGCTAATTGTTGGGAAAATCAAATCGATAGAATTCGAATAAATAAGGAGGGGAAAAGTTTGTTCCTTCAAAATACATATAGATTTACAGTGGGATATGTTGAAATTCAGGTAGAAGGTTATTTTGTGGAAAGGTTTTTAAATCTATGTTTAAATCGAAATATTGAGGTTTGGGATATCAATAGAAAATATGATGGCATCATTATTTTAAAATTGCATCATTATGATTTAGAAAAAATCAATGAAATTGCTGAAGTCACGAAGACAGAAGTGAAAATTCTGAAAAAGAATGGCGTTCCCCATATTGCTAATTTATATAGTAAAAGAAAAATTTTCCTCATGATAAGCATTTTGGTGATGATACTGATATATCTTGCTAGTCAAAGAATTTGGCAAATTGCAATCATTGGTGATTTTAGTTTTCCATTAGAAGAAATAGAAAATGAGCTACTAATGGAAAAGGTAAAAGTAGGAATGCACAAAGATGATTTGGATTTTGATAGCATCAAGAACCGTATTTATGTGAGAAGATCAGATATCTTATGGATGGGATTTGAGATAAATGGAGTTAAGCTTACGGTGGAGGTGTTAGAGCGTACAGATCCCCCAAAAGATGCTCTTACAGGAAAGCCTTGTGATATCATATCAGATAAAGATGGTATCATTGCGAAAATTTTTGTGCGTGAAGGGACAAAATTAAAAAATGTAGGGGATGTGGTTGTGAAAGGAGAAACACTAGTATCTCGGAGTGGTATCCTCTGATTATGCAGGAGATAGATATGTCCATTCAAACGCAGAAATCCTGATGAGAACTTGGTATACGGGCAAGTCTGCAGTACCATATTCTAAAACCCTAGTTGCAAAATCTGGAAATGTTGAAAAAAGATATCAAATAAATATTGGAAATTATACAATAAATTTACTAAATACTAGTACAAATTTTGAAAAATATGATACAATAAGTAATGTGAAAAGGCTTACTTTATTTGGAAGATTCCAGTTGCCTATAGAACTAAAAACAATAATGTATGAAGAATTTTTGGCGGATGATATTGAATATACCGCAGAAGAGGCACTAGAACTTGCAAAGGAAGAGGCACTTATGCTCGCAAAAGAAAGTATTCCACAAGGGATAGAAATTGTAAGTAGCGAGTATAAGGTTTTTGATACAGAAGAGGAAGTGATTGTTAGAGCAACCGTAGAATGTATAGAAAAAGCTCGGCATTGAGCAGGGTATCTAGAATTCTCATCTCTAACGTTTCTAACCTCCTGAAAGGAGGCCAAATAATGGCAGAACTACAGTTAAAAGTTGTTAAAAATACAGGGGATGGCATTTGGGGAAAAGCCTTGAATAATTTTAATAAAGTCTTATATTCAGGGAGCACACTTTATAATTTTGTCATTAATTCTAAAAGAAATGCACTTTTGAAGGCAAGTGGTAATTATGAAAACATTACCAGTATCCCAAATGAGGCCAAGAGAAATTCTGTCACAGAAAAATATGAAAAAGCATATGATAATTATTTAAATACACTAGAAAAATTCATCACGGATACCATATATACAAGAGCACAAAAAAGGGTTAGTAGCATCAAAGAAAATAAGATTTTGTCGCAGTATTATGAAGTAAATTCTTTAAAAGGTTCAGAATATTGTGAATACAAATATAAACGTCAGATTTTGCTACTTTCTATGGATTTTGAAAATGTTCTTGCCACAAAATCAGGTTTTTATGTGGATAAATATATGAAATTTTATACGAATGTGATGGACAGCTTGTACCGTGGAACCATGCGCCATTACGCAGTAAGGCTTACAAATCAGAGTGAAGATAAGTCTTCTAATTTTGAAAAAATCTATCATTTGGTGGAAGATTATATTAAAAATGTGTTAACATATTTACCGGAAACAGAGGGAAGAAAAAAGATTATCGATGGCTATAAAAAGTTTGTAGAACCAATTGATTTATATGCCAAAAAAGAAATCAATTCCATTAAAAGAGAGCTATATTTGTTAGAGCTTGGACTAGAAATTTTCTCATATTGTTTGCCAATTCTTGCAGCAGAAGAATGTTATATTGACCTTATTCAAAGGGCTAGAATTGCAGTACCAAATACATATATCAGTGCTGACAAATTTGAAATGTATAATTTACTTTTAGATGCCATGGAAAGTTATCAGTATAATGTGCTTGCTAAGAAAACAGTATGGGATGATAATTCTGAAAAGCTTGCGCATAAAGCATTCTGGGACAAGTTTTCGGAATACAAAAAGCTAGAACGTATTGATTTTGATGAGTATAAACGTCTTAGAGAGGTTCTTTTTGTAACAGAAGATATGAAATATTTAAAGAAAACAAACCAGGAAATGAAAGAATTAAGAGCGTATTATAGAGATAGAATGAAACAGCTTGGTGGACTTAGAAAGTTTAAGAATACTACCAAAAAGATGAATGGTACATGGAAAACTAGAAGAAGATTAAGTGCATAAGCCAAATGGAAAGAAGTGAGAGGATAATTCATGATTGAAATTTTTTATGAAGAAATAGATAACTTAGAAGAGGAAAATTTAATCAAAAAAGTAATTGATTGTGTATTAAAAGAAGAAAGTATTAAAAGAAATTTAGATGTATATGTGACACTTACTAACAATCAAGTGATTCAAAAGATTAATGCGGAGCACAGGAATATTGATAGGCCAACGGATGTATTATCCTTCCCAATGTTTGATAGAGAAGAAATTCCTTCTTTGCATACAGAAGGAGAAACAGAGGACATATTGGGAGATATCATCATCTCGGTTGAAAAAGTTCGTGAACAGGCAGAAGAATATGGCCATTCTTTTGAAAGAGAACTTGCTTATTTAGTAACACATGGAATGCTTCATTTACTTGGATATGATCACATGATAGAGGAAGAAAAAGCAGTAATGCGAAAAAGAGAAGAGGAGATTTTAGGTATTCTTGAAATTAGCAGATAAAGTTTAGAAATTTTAGATGGATAGTTTTATGAATTTCATTCATTGGGGGAATTTTAAATGGATATGGATAAGAATAAGCTGATTAAAATTGGAATCGCTTTTGTATTTGTTGTTGCGATATGCGCTGGAATTGTATTTGGAGCGTGGACAGCAAAAAAGAAACAAAATGCTGCAGGAAATAATATTATTTCTGAAAGTGGAGATAATATGGAAGTTTTTAGTGATGACAGTGGAGAGCTTTCCGGAGAGGTTAGTGGTGATGAAGAGGAGGAATATTTGGGTCCTAACATTTTCTCGGGAGATGCAAGACCAATCGCTGTGATGATTGATAATGAAAAACCAGCTTGGGTAAATCACGGAGGATTAAATTCTGCATATATGCTTTATGAATTTATCATTGAAGGTGGAGAGACAAGAATCATGGCGTTCTTTAAAAATGTGAATCCATCGTACATAGGACCTGTCAGAAGTGCAAGGCATTACTTCTTAGATTATGCCATGGAACATGATGCCATCTTTGTACACTTTGGTTGGAGCCCATTAGCACAGTCAAACATTAAAACTTTAGGCATCAATAATATTAATGGAATCTATGATACTTTCTATTGGAGAGTTCCACCAAAGAGCTCTTACCATAATGCCATCACGAGTATGGAAAATATTAAAAAACAGATAGCATCCAAAAAATATCGTGATACCTCTGATAAAGGACCAATTGTTGCATACAATAAAGCAGACACAGATTTAGTATCGGGAGATGTTGCTAATACTATTAAAATAAAATATTCTGCTACACAGAATGTGTCTTATCAATATGATTCAGAACGAAAAGTTTATTTAAGAAGTATGAGAGGACAAGCTCATAAGGACTCACAAACTGGAGAGCAGTTCTATGCTAAAAATATCATCATGATTTATGTGAGAGATGAACTATTAGATGATCCAGAAGATAAGGGCAGAAGAAACCTTTATAACATAGGAACAGGCAATGGTTACTTTGCCACCAATGGAAAAATAGAAAAGATAACATGGAAGAAAACAGAAAGAGCAGCTAAAACACAGTATTTTGATGCTGCAGGAAACGAGCTTACAATCAATGACGGCATCACTTGGACACAGATTGTTCCTGTTACGGGTAATATTTCGTTTGAATAAGGTAACAGATTAGGGACGGAGGAAAAAGTGTTTCCCACTAAAGTGAAATTGTATTGTTGAAGGAAGAAAAAGGTGGAATGATTTATGACAAATGAGGCTTTATTAGAGTTTGCAATCAGAGCAAAAGATAGGGCAATTAGTCCAACAGGTTACCATTGTGGTGCAGCACTGGTATCGGAAACAGGCAGAATTTATACCGGATGTAATTTGGGCAGTGAAGATGGCATTTTTAATATTTGTGCAGAAAGGCTTGCTATTTGTAAGATGCTTTCTGAAGGTGAAAGAACTTTTACAAAAATTGCCGTGGTTGGTGGAATGGGAGACAGGCTTACCTTTACTACTCCTTGTGGCGTATGCAGGCAGCTAATTTCTGAATTTGGACAAGAAATAGAAGTAGTGTGCGGGTACAAAGAAGATGGCGAATTAAAACAAAAGGTCTATCACATAAAGGATTTATTGCCAGAAAGTTTTCAGTTTTAAATCATGACTCGTTTGACAGTTGAGGATGAGAATTTGATAAAAAAAATAAAATGTGAGAAGTTAGAATTAGAAAGGGAGAATAAAAATGTTTAAATCTGGGTTTGTAGCAATTGTAGGAAAACCAAATGTAGGAAAATCAACACTATTAAATACACTTGCAGGTCAAAAAATTGCCATTGTATCTAATAAACCACAAACAACAAGAACGGCAATTAAAGGTATAATTAATCGTGAAGATGCACAAATTATATTTACAGATACACCAGGAATTCATAAACCAAAGAATAAACTTGGTGAGAAAATGGCGGAAACAATTGATGAAGCCATTACTGATGTTGACTTGATTTTGTATTTGATTGAGGGAACAGATAAAGGAATTGGCCTTGCAAATGAATTCATTTTGAAGAAAATTATCGAGCAAAAGTCAAAAGCAATTTTGGTAATTAATAAAGTGGATTTAGTCAAGAAAGAAAGTTTATTAGAACTTATCAAGGCATATAGTGAAAGGTATGAATTTGAAGCAATTATCCCAATCTCTGCATTAAATAATGATGGTGTGGATACTCTTTTAGAAAAAATCGTAGAGGTGCTTCCAGAAGGACCTGCCTATTATGATACAGAAGAGTGGACTGACCAAACAGAAAGGCAAATTGTTGCAGAAACCATAAGAGAAAAAGCTCTTAAATCATTAGATGATGAAGTGCCACATGGAATTGCCGTGGAAATAATGTCAATGAAAAAGAGAGAAAACAAGGAGCTTTATGATATTGAGGCAACTATCTACTGTGAAAAAAGATCGCATAAAGGTATTGTGATTGGAAAAGATGGTAGTATGCTAAAGAAAATTGGAGAACATGCGAGAGAAGATATTGAGGAAATGCTAGACTGTAAGGTAAATCTACAGCTTTGGGTCAAGGTAAAAGAAGATTGGAGAGATAACGAATCAAAGCTAAATCAAGTGTTTCACTGAATGTAGCGATGATGCCAAATGATTGCGTGATGGCTGGCATCTACTGATAAAACGAAGGAGGAAGGACAAAATGAGCAAAGATTTTGCATGGGATTTGTTTAAAAACACGGGAAATGTTGATGCTTTTATGATTATGAAAAATATCGAAAATGGGACAAAAAATACAGAGATAAGAGATACAAAAAATGGACTAAGTAATAAGGATGAAAAATAGATGGGAATAGTAAGAATTAAGGGAGTTGTGCTTAAGATTGCAAACTCTTCTGAAAATGATAAAGTATTAACCGTACTTACAGCAGAAAGAGGGAAAATAAGAGTTTTTTGTAAAGGCGCTAAGAAGATTAAAAGCGCCTTTTTGTCTAGCACGGAATTTTTGTCATTTAGTGATTTTATGCTCTATGAGGGAAACGGGGATCTTTATAACTTGAATTCAGCAGAATCCATCAATGTTTTCTATAATCTTAGAATGGATATAGAAAAGCTCATGGTTGCTTCCACAATGGCTCAAATCATGAATGATGTTTGTCAAGAAGAAGAGCTCTCTTATAAGAGACTGCAGTTGTTTTTGAATACCCTTTATGTTTTGTCTGAAACAGATAAAAATCTAGAACTTGTTTTTGCTATTTTTAGGATTCGACTTTTAGCGATACTTGGATTTGTGCCAAGGCTTAATAAGTGTGTTGGGTGTGATAAAGAAGTATCAGAAATGAAAGAAATTTATTTTAGCATCAAGGATAACGGTATCAAGTGTGACATTTGTAAAAGGCAAGATAAGGGTGCTATTGAACTTTCAAAGACGGCTTATACAAGTATGGTATATATTCTGGCATCTGATGCTAAGAAGATATTTTCTTTTGACGTACCAGAAAGCGTTATCAGAGAATTATCATTAGTAGTAGGAGTGTATACTACAGAAAAACTAGAAAAGGAATATAAAGTGGGAATATAACAAGGAAAGGGGAATTTTTAGGATGAAGGAAATTATTTTAGCAAGTAATAATCAAAATAAGTTAAGAGAAATCAAAGAAAAATTAGATGCCTTTGGAATCCAAGTGCTTTCACAACAGGAAGTGGGCTGCAATTTTGAAGTGGAAGAAACCGGAACTACTTTTATGGAAAATGCAGAATTAAAAGCGGATGCTATCCATAAAGTTACATCCAAACCTGTGATTGCTGATGATAGCGGACTGGAAGTTGATTTTTTAGAAGGAAAACCAGGCGTATATTCTCACAGGTTCGCAGGAGAAAATGCAACAGATGAAGATAGAATCCATAAGATATTAGAACTGCTTGATGGCGTGCCAGAAGATAAAAGAACCGCACGTTTTAAATGTTCGATATGTTACATAGATGAGAAAAATGAAAAACATTTCTTTACGGGAATTGCAGAAGGAAAAATAGGTTTTGAACCTAAGGGCAGTAACGGATTTGGTTTTGACCCTATTTTTATTTATGAAGGGAAAGCATTTGCGGAGCTCACAAGTGAGGAAAAAGGTCAAGTGAGTCATAGAGGAAGAGCAATCAGTCTTTTTGTGGATTATCTAAATCAAAAAAATTTCTCTAATCATTAGTAATGATTAATATGTTGATAAATGCATCAATGCGTGATATAATTTGAACTGTTAGTTTTAAGCAAATGGAGGTTTTTGAAATAATTTTGGTAACCAAATGGAACAATTGATGAGACTTCAAGTGGATAGGAGGCACAGAGAATGAGTAGAATCAAAGACTTACTGAATGGAAAAGATAGTGTCTTGGTTTTTGATGTGGATGGAGTTCTTGCTGTATGTGAGTTTGGAGAACATACACACTTTGTTTTGACAGATGAAGAGTGGGATGCTCTTTGTAAAACGGGGCAGAGTCTTTATAGTGAAGATAAAGTTTCTCCTAAAATGCAAAATTTTTTGAAGGACAAGGATAGGTCCAGAATCTATGTGATTACGGCATCTGGCACTTCAAATGAAGGAGAAGACAAAAAGAATTTTGTGAACAAGTATTATCACATTTTAAAAGAAAATGTGTACTATGTGGATAGGAAAAGAAACAAGCTTGAAATATTGAGAAAGATAAAAGAAAAGTATCCAGACTTAGAAGAGGAAAAGCTTATTATGATAGATGATACCTGTTCCATCCTCAATGAAATCATGGAAAATTCAGGCTTTTCAACGGCACATATCAGCTCGTTTTTAGATTTATGAACTTGTCAGAAAAGAAGGAGGCAGCAATGATGAAAAGGTATGAACGGATTGCAAAAGATACCGCTATTCTTATTCGGGATAGGTATATTCGTTTTTTGCAATTAGCAAGAGAGACTGTAGAGGGAGATGCAGGACTGAATAGTTTGTATTTAGAAAAAATACTCAAGGAGCCAGATATCATTGAGAAGAGTGTGCATGATAAGATTTTACAAATCTTACAAGATAGGGAAGGTCATGTAAAATATTACAAAAAATATTTTTTCCTCAGAAGCAAGAATATTATAGAGATAACAAATGATACTAGTTCAGATTTTTTTGAAAATCTTTTAGAAGGACGTAGTGTTGCTTATGCTTTTCCTATTGATGAAACCTATCAAATTAATATAAAAGAAGGAAGTGTGCATCGGGTGGAGAATTAATTTCTCCACCCGTTTTGTTGCTAATGAGAGCGGTTCCGTCATCACGTCAAAAAGGGACGTTCTTTTTCGTCCGTCAAAAAGGCGTCCTTCCGTCAAAAAGGGACGTTCTTTTTTGACGGAAGGGTGTCCCAGTTTGTTTGAAAATCATAATTGACCTTACTTCTTTTTTATGATATAGTATTGCAAGAAGCAATGAAGAAGAAGAGTAGTTATCTTTGAGTTTGTAGAGAGCTTGTGGGTGGTGTAAACAAGTAACTTAAGATAATGAAGGGAGCTTTGGAGCGAAAGATTGATAAGAAGAGAGATTAGGTATCAAAACCTATTAAATAGGGTGGAACCGCGGAAAATAAATTTTCGTCCCTAGGCTAAATTTAAAATATTTGGCCTAGGGATTTTTTATTCCTAGACCAGCTTAAAAAAGGAGGAATTTTGATGGTAGAAAAAACAATGGACAAAATCGTGAATTTGTGTAAAGCAAGAGGATTTGTTTATCCAGGAAGTGAAATCTATGGCGGACTTGCAAACTCTTGGGATTACGGCCCGATTGGTGCAGAACTTAAGAAAAATATTAAGGATTTGTGGTGGCAAAAATTTGTAAGGGAGAACAAGCATAATGTTGGCATTGAAGCTGCCATTATTATGAATCCACAAGTTTGGGTTACCACAGGGCATGTGGGTGGATTTTCGGATCCATTAATCGATTGTAAAGCCTGCAAAACAAGGCACAGAGCTGACAAATTAATTGAGGAATGGTCTTTCCAAAACGGAGAACAAATTTCCGGACTTGATGGTTGGTCAAATGAGGAACTAGTAGGTTATATCAATGAACACCAAATACCTTGTCCAAACTGCGGAAAAACGGATTTTACGGATATTAGAAAATTTAATTTGATGTTTAAAACATTTATGGGAGTTACAGAAGATGCAAAATCAGAAGTATATTTAAGACCTGAAACGGCCCAAGGAATGTTTGTGAACTTTAGAAATGTGCAAAGAACCACAAGGTCTAAAATGCCGATGGGTATTTGTCAAATTGGTAGGTCGTTTAGAAATGAGATAACTCCTGGTAACTTTATTTTTAGAACAAGAGAGTTTGAGCAAATGGAAATGGAGTTTTTCTGCAAACCAGGAACGGATTTAGAATGGTATGAATATTGGAAAGACTACTGCAAGA
>JAFUGC010000010.1 GCA_017469565.1 Clostridia bacterium
CAGCAGGAACAGACGCAGGGGATACAGCTGTCACTCTTCGAGAGGGGGCCTGTTTTTGAAAATCAAAAGACACTTGCCTATTTATCGGCAGTTTCTGATGGTGATTGAGTCAAATGGAAATTTTATCGGACAGCAATAATTCTTTTTACAGAACACTAATGTTCACGAATTTATTGTCATTCAAAAAATGAGTGACATCTTGTTTTGTTCTTAAAAAAATGTACGATGTCAATATATGGTATAAAAAATACGGAAATAGAATCAAAAAAATTGTGTTTTAAAAGAAATCTATGCTTAAAATGGAGTTTTAACATGTATTTTGAGCTTTTTTCAATAAAAAGTATTATCTTTGCACAGATTTATCTGTATTGCATCTTATGAATAAGATCTCACCATATCTCGTCGGGGAAAGAGTAAGGAGCTATTCTATGGTCTTTACTCGTAAGGTGTTTTCTGATATAATAGATTACCATGATTTTTCTCATTTGAATTGGTTATATATGAAATATGACCAACATCAAAAGGGAATTGAATCATATTCCGAATATCTTTTATACCTATATAATTATATAAAGAAATATTATAGATGCGAATATGTGTATAAAAACGAGATCATTAATCAGCTCTTATTAAAAACATATGGTACAAAGAATACCATTGCTTTCAATGAATTCAAAATAGGTAATTCTATTGTTGACTTTGCTTTTATGAACGGGGAAAGCAAAGCTTTTGAAATCAAAACGCAATTTGACACATATAGAAGACTATCTAAACAAATGGAAGACTACAAGAAAGTGTTTAACAAATGCTATCTTGTCATTGCTTCTGAAGATCTGGGATATTATGAGAGCATTATAGAACCTACCACAGGCATCATAGAATTATATTATGATAGAGGAAGAATCAAGTTAAACGAGTACAGACATGCTGTTAAGAATTCTGAGTTGGATCCCAGTGCCTTAATGGGGTGCTTAAGAATACAAGAATATAAGAATATCGTGCTTTCTATTGACGGCCATCTACCTAAAGTGAGTGAATTTAAAATGTACGATGCATGTAAAGAACGCATCAAACAAATTCCTTCAGATAGACTAAACGAATTATTTCTTTACGAGATAAAAAAAAGAAAAAGCGTGACTAACAAATTGAAAGAAGTTCCTAAGGAGTTGAGACAAATTTATCTGTCTCTGAATCTCTCTGAAAAGGAAAGATACGAATTGACAAACCAATTATGTAACCCAATTAAAAAGTCTGATTTATGTATTTCCCGTATTTAAGAGGTAAGCAGTTTGAATTATTAGCTTTGCGAGATTTTGCAACAGGAAATCAAAGCAGGGAAAAGGTTGTTCCAATTATTGAACCAGTAAAACAACAATTCGGAAGTCTTAATACAGCTATATCTGTAATGTTGGGGAATGGTCTTCTGTTTGCAATGATTCTTAACCCTAATGATGGAGATTTTAAGCATCCAAATGTGAGCAATGATATTATTGGGAACTTGACATCTTTAATTGGAGCAAATGACAGATGGATACCTGCATACATCTACAAACGGAACACAAATGTCCTTTTGAATCACATTATTCAGAATGACCTTCAACAAGTGATGATAATTCTTCCTAGTGGTGCTGATGTAAATGATGAAGAACTTATGGGGATCCTTCGTAATGAAAGAGTATCTTATATTGTAAACGGAAATAACGGAAATAGATCCACACGGGTAAGACTTCTTAGATTAAATAAAAGGTTAATATCACTTGAAGACAGGTTTAATAATAAAGCAAGAAATGCAGATTATTCGGATCCTGACGATGAGTTCTTTAGTGACGATTTTGCGTATTATAATGCTGATGGTCTATATGGCTTTTCTGATTACACAGCATTACCTAAAGATTTTATAGAGGGTGGCATGATGCCATATGCCATAGCAATCCATCTCACATACCAAAAAGCAGATGATCAGCTTTTTGTTCATCATTTTGTATCAGAGAGCAACTTTGACCAATCTAATGTTCGTGGGAAATTCCATGAAGCAGCTGTAAAGATAGCTCCATTTTATAATGGAATCGCTCATACATCTGCAGTGGATGAGCTAATTGAAAAAGCGAATCAAGAAGATGGTTATCCAGGACTTGGATATATCAAGAAATTGTCAATTATTAATCATCTTGAATTAATTAACGGTATTTTGTCAGACTGAAATAGTTATGTTAATCTGTAGCAACTGCTTTAATGATGTAGAACTGCAAATTGCGGTTAGCAATGAATCGTCTGCCTGGGGTATTTGTGAAGCATGTGGACAAGAATCATATGTTGTCGACGCAAACATTTTTGTAGATTTTTTTAAAGAATTGTTGCTGCTATTTCAACCAGACAAAGAAGGAATGGGCATTGTGAACCTACTTCAAAAGGACTGGAACATATTTGTTGATGGTGAGGTTGGCAAAAATATCATTGACTATTTTCTTTCATTAGATAATTATGGTTACACTTTAAAAGATAAGGTTGGGTATATTGATTCTATAAAAAGTATCGTGTCTGTATGGAATACTATAAAAAAAGAAGTTCGAGAAGAAAAAAGATTCTTCGCTAATTTGTCTTTCTTTGATGGTAATGATATGATAGAAGCAAACACCATGATACCCAAAGATACAGTTTTGTATAGAGCAAGGATAATTCCATTAGAGCGAACATATCTGACTAAAAATGACATGGGGTGTCCCCCTAGAGGAAAAGCTACTGCTGGTAGGGCAAATCCCTTAGGTATACCATATTTGTATTTATGCAAGAATGAGGAAACAACGTACTACGAGGTTCGTGCTTTGTATTTAGATAAGTTGGCTATAGGGGAGTTTAAAACCATAAAAGACTTAAATATTTTAGATTTTACTTCGACGCTGAGTCTGTATTATGCATACAGCAATTCTACAATTTCTCTTTCTGAGGTTATTGCAAAACAAAAGGTATTGCAACTGATAAGCAAAGATTTGTCAAAGCCATTAAGACGCTATGATTCTGAATTAGAGTATGTTCCAACTCAATTGATTTGTGAATATTGTAAAATTAACGGCATTGACGGAATCTGCTTTAATAGTTCCTTACATAAAGGTGGGGTCAATGTGGTTCTTTTTGATTCATCTGCTGCAAAGTGTGTAAAAGTACAGAGTAGAGAGATTCGAGATGTCCTCATTTCTAGGTAGAAATCTTAATGGGGTGCATCAAGAAAAGTCGGATCTGTCTGAATAACCGGTTGAAGATATCGGTCCTTCCCTATCGGTGAGATGGTTCTTCGCAAGTCAAGAAGCGGTGCTTCTCGAAAGTAATATAGGGGTATATTACCTTCAAAAAGCACCGCTTTGTAATCAAAGTAACGTTTATTAGCCTGTAAAGAACCACCGTTTCTGCAACCAGTTTTTCGGACTGAGCCGAAAAGTCTGAAATAATTTGGTAACCTCGTATTTTCTATGTACCTTTGCCATCGACAACGAGCCATTGAAACAGGCTGGTGGCTCAGCGTCGGGAGTTCTTTGATACGCAAATCACAGCA
>JAFUGC010000011.1 GCA_017469565.1 Clostridia bacterium
CCTCCTTTTATTTGCTTTAAGTCTAGAGCTTTTATGAATTACTCTAGCTCTTTGCCGTGCGTAAGAAGTAATTCCTCTAGACCCGGCAATAAAGATTTTGGTTTCAACTATGCTAATACTCGCACTATATTGGCACAGTTATACCCTTTTTTCTTTATATCTAAAGTATAATAAAAGCCTCTCCCCTTTGCAATACCTTTTTTCTTTAAATTATTATTACAGGACTATTACACATTTGTAACAATTTAAAAGAGCCAATTTAAGGAAACTTTCCCTAAACCGACTCTCAAATTTCATTTTTAATTCAAGTAAGCATCGAATAAGAATGATCCCATGTAAACTTCCATAATAGGAACAAGGATAACAATAACGAAGATAATCATTACGATACCCATGATTGACATGCTGACGTTTGGAAGTGTTTTAATGATTCTCTCTATTTGAATATCAATATCCGATTGCATATATTCAACAATTTTATCTATCATTTCTACAATATCTGTTTCCATACCAATTCTAAGCATTTCTAGTACCATTGGTGGCATGTTAGGTAAACGCTCAAATGGTTCTACCCACGAATCACCCTGTGTTAGGTTTTCAACCGCTGACTCAATGGTAGATAGTAGCACATAACTTCTTACCGTACTTTTACTGATTTCAAGAGCATCTTGTAATTTTGCATTATTCTTTAAGTTAAGCTGTATCGCTTTAAAGAATTTCTGAAGGGAAAGTCTAAGGATTAATCCACCAAAAATAGGCATTTTAATCTTAAATAAATCCCATTGATATTTACCACGCACTGAAGATTTCCATGATATAAATGCCACAACCAAACCAACAATGACTACAACAATGATATACCAATTGGCTATCATTGCCTTTACAAAGTGTGACATAGCAAGTGTTGCTGGTGGAATTTGGCTAGTTAGACCCATACTTCCATATAAATCCTCCAAAATTGGCACACCAACTAGAACACCAATTACTGTACCAATTAATAGCAAAACTGTTTGAAGTAATGGTCCAACTAATGCTTTCCTAATTGCCTTACCTGTTCTATCATTATCTTCTAGATATATCATGGCTTGCTCCAAGGATTCTGTAAGAGAACCTGATAACTCACCTATTTTAATTGTTGCTATGTATATGTCTGGGAAAAAGTTATCATAATATTCCATGGTGGAGTAAATGTATTCACCATTTTCAACACCTACTAGAATATCTTGTACAATATCTCTCATGGCAGGATTTTCTGTATTTTCAAGTAATGTAGATAGTGCTCTAATATTCGTAAAACCAGCCCTCTTTAACAAATAAAAACTTTGAGTGAAAGAGAATAAATCTGTTTTGGTTGCCCTTTTTAAGAAAGATAAGTCAATATCGATTTGTTTATTAAGTCCTCTTTGCTGTTTCTTCTTCTGTTCCTCAATTAATTTGTCTCTGGCATATTTCGTAGTAGCACTAGCACCTGTGCTATACTTTCTGGTTTTTCTACCAGAAAGGTTAGCATCAATTAAACTTTTTGATACTGATATTGGCTTAAAACCATTACTAGTAAGCTTTTCCCTTACAGCAGCAGGCGATGAATCTTCCATAGTACCGGTAATAACTTTACCAGTATCTGAAAGGGCCCTATATCTATATTTTGCCATGTTATCCTCCTTTCAAAGCTTAATATGCAAGCTTTCTCTTTACTTCTGAAAGCACTGTGTTACCAGCTAGTATTTTATTAAATGCATCTACTACTAGTGGTCTGTACCCTATCTTTTGTGCAGCAGCTCTGATTTCTGATACAGGTGCATCCGATATAATTAAATCTTTAATTTCTTCATTCACAATTAAGATTTCATTAGCAGCAATTCTTCCATAAAATCCAGTATGATTACATTTATCACATCCTACGATGTCATAAGTATGTTTACCTTCCATATCAAATTCGTAATCATATCTCTTTCCAATCAATTTGAATTGATTGATTTCTTCTTCTGTAAATGGTCTTTCTTTTGCACAATCTGGACATACACGTCTTACAAGTCTCTGTGCAAGAGAAGTTGCAAGAACGCTTCCGATATCATAGCTTGAAATACCAAGCTTTCTAAGTCTTGTGATAACCTCTATAGAGTCAACAGTGTGGATAGTAGAAAGCACAAAGTGACCTGTTTGTCCAGCCTGTACAGCAATCTCAGCAGTCTCTTTATCTCTGACCTCTCCTAAAAGTATGATATCAGGGTCTTGTCTTAAGATGGTTCTAAGTGAGTCAGCAAAGGTAACTCTTTTATTAATTTCTATCTGGTTTAATCCAGGAATTCTAATTTCAACTGGGTCTTCAACAGTAGTAATATTTACTTCCGGCCTGTTTAATAAAGATAATGCACTATATAGTGTGGTTGTTTTTCCTTCACCAGTAGGAGCAGCAATAATGGCAATAGAGTTTCTCTTATTGAAACATTTTTGCATTACTTCTTCTTCATCTGGATATCCAAGCTCTTCAAGTCCGCTAATGGTTGTCTCCTTTTTCATAAGTCTTAGCACGAACTTTTCACCATGAATGTTAGGCTGTGAAGATACACGGATGTTATAATCTGGATATAAAGTGATTCTACCATCTTGGGATAATTGAATTTCTTGGTGCATGTTTGAGATAGACTTAAGTCTACCAATAATCTGAGACTGTTTTGCTTTCTCTAGATTTGCAATAACAAGAAGCTCACCATCAATTCTGTATCTAACACGAACCTTATCTTCCATAGGCTCAATATGAATATCACTCGCTCTTTTTGTCATGGCTGACCTAATAATATTATCAATTAACTGCGCAACGTCCTTTCCAAAAGAATCAAGCTCTTTATCGCTTTCCATCTTCATCTCAACGTTTTTGACAATGGTATCTATGTACGATTCAAATGTAATATAAGGCTCCATAGAAAGACCTTTATTAAGCAAAATAAGACGAACCATTCTTTGTGTGTCTCTATTTGTTGGATCTGCAAATGCAACCTTTATCCTGTTTTCATTGATTTCAAAAGGAAGTACTTTATGCTGTTTTACGATATCCATAGAGATGTATTTTGAAAAATCAAAATTAAATATAGATGGGTCTAGTTGTACTGCTTTCACACCAACAACTTCACCTATCGTATTAATCAACGATTGATCATCACAAAGTTTTAAAATATGAAAAGCTTCTCCAAGTTTTACACCTGGATGATTTTTTTGATAGTCAACCGCGGTGTCTATATCACTTTGTTTAATTAAACCCTTTCTCGTTAATGCAAGACCTAGTGGTACATTTTTTAAATTCGAACTATTTTCGAAGATTGCCATAACAAATCCTCCTCTTTTGTATATTAATAATTTTTTAATAAACTCCTACTTAATATTTTATAACATCTGTCAAAATTGTCAACGAAATGACATTTTTTTGTTTTGGTAAATTATAGCTATAAACTATCTGCTATTTCATAAGCACGCTCCACATCTGATGAGTAAGCATTCTGAATCGCTTTTATTTGTAGCTCTTGTACATGATAAGCACTAACACTTCTTGCATATAAAGCGATACCATACAAAGAAAAAACTAACATTGCCATGACAGCAGTCATTGTAATCGATCCTTTATCCTTCCACATTTTAACACTCACCTTTCACAACCTACTTCTATCAATATCCTTTTCCTACTTTGATACAAAGGTCATCACCAACATGATTAGAATCATAAATTTTAACAATTACCCATTCATCTTCTACAATCTGTTTATTGGAAGCATCACCATAAGTAATTCCATAATCAAAGGAGATGCCAGACATTTTATCTGTAACCAAGATATCTCCCCTATATAATTCGTAAACGTCATATGTCTGATTTCTTTGTTTTTCATTTGCCCTATACCTGATAGTATATTCTACATCATTGTCTAATCGCAAATATTGTTCTGAAAATTCTAACACTCTGTTAGCATTCTTAATATCTTTAATCAAATAAGCCTCTGCCCTTAAAAGCTCATTTGTCTCTTCGCTATCGTTCGACAAATGTGCAATTTGCGATATCACATTTACATTCAAAAAAGCAAGCGAGGCAAGCACTACAATGGAAACGATAATATAAATTGCAAGGGAGGCAAGTGTAACTCCTCTTTCATTACGTGCCAAGGCCATCCCCTCCTATCTTTATAGTTTCAAGTGTAAGTTCACGCTTACTAGAAGCATCGCCCTTCTTCAAATAAAACTCAATTTTCGCTGTTAATAATTTTACATCTGAGGTTGCATAGTTTCTTCCATTTTTAGATGGAAGAGATTCTAAAGTAGTTGTTAACACCATATTATTATTAGGAATGGTTGTCACAGTAACTTTTTTAGATGTTGTATTAGTAGTAACAACCGTATTGGCCGGATTATCTGTGATACTAATATCCACACCATCTACACCATATAACAGCTCTTTCTCAACCCCTTTAATCAGGTAAGACATTGCAATATTTTTTTGCTCAATATACCTATATGTGTTATAAGTTCCTCTAATCATGGTTAAGCTACATAGCATAAATACAGAAATAATAACTATTCCAATTCCAACCTCAACCAATGAATATCCTTTTTGCGATTTTATATTTTTCATTTACAAATTCTCACCTCTTTATTAACTCACTCCTGAGAAAATATTTTCATTTTAAGCTCACCCTAAATAAAACTTAGATTTATTAACTCTGCATACTCTGCAAGCTGTGGTGATAAAATTAACACAATCACACATGCAATACTCAAGTAATATCCAAATGGAATTCTCTTTTGTTTTTTGATGAATGCCATCATGAACATAATGAACACTGATAAAACAATTGTGATTACTTGCAAACCAAATCCCATAAATAAACCAATGAGTGCAATATATTTAATATCACCAAATCCCCATGGAAGCCTTTCATTTGTTAAAAATTTCTTTAATGCAGCGCTAACCAATAACATGACAATAGGAATCACTAAAAATCCAATTAAGTGATACTGAACATATTTTTCAAGAAATATCGCTTGATACAAAATATAGACAAGCGAAACAATAATTCCGTATAAAAGCGTACCAGAATGTATGACAAAATTTTCATTATCGATTCCACCAATAATAAAAACAGCACATAAAAATAAATAGATAAAAGCAAGATTGATAAACTCGCCTATTGTGCTAAAAGCTTTTATATGAAGAGATAACGCAATCAGTAAAAAAACACTACCCGAAAAAATCTCTAACAAAAGATATCTAGGTCTTATCTTCTCTTTACAGTATCTACATTTCCCACCTAAGAATAAGTAACTCCATATTGGAATTAAGTCTAAAAAATTTAGCCTATGATTACATGATGTACAATGAGATCTAACATAAGTAATATTTTCTTTTCGTGGTAATCTGTATACGGCAAGCGAAAAGAAACTACCAAAAACTGAACCAATAATAAATATTGCAAAATATAATATTAAGTTCATTGTTACTTCCATATTATTTCATTCCATTCGTTTATTTTCTAAAAATGAAGGGATATACAACATAAGCAGCATACCCCTTGATAATTTTGCATAATATTCTATACTATTGCTCTATACACTACGCTATTTGTAATTACTCCTCATTTGTGTTACCAGAAGCATTCTCTTCAACTGGTTCTCCATTTACATCTGATTCTTCTATAGCATCACCAGATGAATTAGAACTTGTACCAACGATATCTGTTGGTAAATCGCTTCCTCCCTGTTGTGCTACAAATGGATTAACACTACCAGGTATATACCTAAGCTCTGTTTGGTCAGTTTCAATTCTAGGTGATTTTGTGTCATATACAACTGTAGGATTTTGCTCGTTTTGAATATCACCTATTACCTTGTAATTATCCCTTTCAAGGACAGAATACTTAGAAGCTTCTGGTATTGTTTCTTGAGGATAATAATTTCTAAGTAATAAAAATGCAATTAAAATTAATAAACCAGTAATTATTAAATAAATTAATAATTCTCTTAGCGCTAGTAAAATTTTAGTTTTCACTAAATAGCACCTCCCATTTCAGCTATTTGTTCTAAGTAATGAAATTAGATATTTTCTGGTGATGTAACAACGTCTACATTTTCAACTCTAAAGTTAGCCTTAACCGTTTGTCCACCTTGTACTACTACACCATCAATTGCAAAATCAAGTTCACCATCATTTTGTAAATCATAAATGAAATTGATGACAGATATATAAGAACCTGTGATGTCAAATGTTAGTGATGAATCTTCATCATTAGGTGTCATTTTAAATTTCACGTTATTATCGGCTGCATAATTACCAACTTTAATCCATAAATAGTCTAATAAATATTTTTCTTCTTTATTTGCTTCAGCAATATCGGCTCTGGATGCTGTTAACGCAAGCATATCATAAGCTTGTTTTTTAGCTTCATAATTTTTAATTTCATCTTCTACAGAAGCTACAGCATTCTTGATTCCCGAATCATTTAACATATCAAGTTTTGCTTGGTCAGACTCTAATGTTTCTTTTTGTTTTTTAATTTCTTGATATGCTGGTGCTTTATATGTGTAGCTCAAGCCGCCAAGTTTGTAAGTAGCTTGTCCATTTACAAAGCAACCATAAAATGAATATAAAGCTAAAACAATTACTACTAAAGCTAAAATCTTTTTAATCATGGCAATACCCCACTTATAATAATCTTAATATCACTGTTTACACTAACCACTTCCATGTCAACGTTAAGTAATGCTCTCTCTAGTTTAATTCTAGAAACAAAATAACCAAGCTGTGCATATTGACCAGATTCAGCATCAATTGTTACTTCTCCTGATTCGTCAACAACTATATTGGTTACCCTGACATTTGCAGGGATGATGAACATTAATTTGCTTAAGAAATTCGGTATATCAAATGTTTTATTTGTTTGCTTATTCTTAATCTTATCAATTACAGCCTCAAGTTTTTGTGTAATAAGAGAATATTGATCAGCTTGTCCTCTTAAGTAAGTAGCATCATCATTTGCAGAAGCAATAGCCGCTTCAACTTGAGAAATCTCTTTTTGAGCCTCAGTTTCTTTTGCAAGTATTGCATTTGAAACAAAATGCGAACATACAGCATATACAATAAATAATGCAAGTGAAAATGCACATGCGACACGAAGCCAAACATCAAGTCTTCCAAAACCAGGAATCATTTCAACTTCTACTTCTGGTTCTTTCTCTTTTGTTACCTTTACTCCTTCATCAAAAGAAATATTTCTCTTCTTTCTACTGCGTTTTCTTTTTGAGCCTGTTGGAGAGTTAAGATATGTTACCGTATCAGTGATTTTACCTTTGATGGCATTTCCTATCTCTTTCACTTTTCTCATTGTATCTTTAGCAGCAGCTGTACCAGCAGCCTTCTTAGATGCAGCGTTAAAATTCAAATCAACATCAGCCATGCCAAGTCCATCAAGAGCAAGTGCAATCGCGCTGTTAACTTCAATAATATCCTTTGCATTTGAATTATCATTGGATATAAAGAATGGTTTTAGCACTTCGCATTCTGGTTCTATAAATACTTCATGGAAGTACAAATCAACATTATTGATTACCGCGCCTGTACCTGTAATGTATATTTTCTTAATATCTTTCAAATATGGTAAAAGTATATCCTCTGATTGTTGTCTAATATCATATAATGTTGGAATAATAACATCAAGAATTTCTCTTGTTTCATCATCCATATCATAAGAATCTTCTAAGTAAGCCGATACCCTTTTGCATGCATCATACGCTTTAGGTCTTGAATTATATCTTTCCGCTAATTTAGAAATAATTTCCGATGCTCCAAGTGGAATGGAACCGATAAGTTGCATTTCATTTCTGTGAAAAACTGTAATTGTTGTCTTGTCTTCAATATTAATAATAGCAGCCTCTTCATCAACACCCTGGTTTTCAAATAAGTTTTTAATGCTCACCGGTAACGGAGAAATAGAATCAATCTTATATGCATCAAAGTTTGTACGAATATTAGCAAGTTCACCTTTTGATGATGCAACGCAAAGAGCTAATCTCTTATCAGGATTTCTATAATTATTAGCAAGCTTTACTCTAAACTCTAAGACCGAGCTTGACACGCCGCCTCTTCTTTCAACATATTCTGCGCTAGCAAGATCAAGCATATCTTTTTTCTTTAAGTTATTGAACACCTCAGTCATGTAATAGTCTTCATTTGAAAGTGTTAGTGCAACCGGAACATTTTCACATTCAAGTTCTCTCGCAATTTCTTCCACAGCGGTTTGAATATTATCGTAGAACTTAACGCCATACGCATCTAATACCAACTGGCTTCTTACTTTGTCAGATACTGATGTTATCTTGGCATATTTAATTACGTTTTTGTCAGTGTAAATACCTAAACAACTTGGCATACTCCTTCTTCCTTTCGATTAATTTTACCTAACTTCTATAATTTCATTATCACCACTTGAACTTGAATCTTCAACTACAGGATTAAAATCAAATGTTTCAAATCTTCTTAAGAATGTAAACATTTCTGCATAAGTTAAATTTTTATCGAGCCATAAGTCACCATCATATCCAATCAAAACTCCAGACTCATTAAATTCCGTTATGATAGCTTCTTGTGATAAAGTTCTATTCGACAATAAACTAAACATCAAAACAAGAAATTCTCTTCTCGTAATATCACCAAAATATGGTCTTATATTATATCTGATTAGTTCACTATATTTAGTAGGCTTAATACGAGCTAACACATAAGTTCTATATGAATAATCATCAATTAATGTTGCTGCTTTGTATCTTGCAATATCCATATAAAGATGCATATCTTTCAAATTATCTCTTGTTAATAAACTTTTTTGATCATCTAATGTTTTGTCTATATGATTGATGTAAGTATCAACAATTCTGTACTCTGCCGGTGTTAAAGAAGTTCTGCTGATGTAAGAATCAATCTCAGACACAATTCCACCTAGTGCCTTATTAAAACTATTAAGGGAACTAACATTTTGAATGACTCCATTTTTTGGTGTTACCTCTTTATAGTGCAAGTAATTTATTAAAATAGTATAAAAATTTTCATGAGAAACTTTATTGTTCAGCGCCGAAGTACTCGCCATGGAAGTTATTCTTCTTTCGCGTGCCCACTCATAACCAGGCGTTCCCCACCATGCAGCAAACACACTTGTTGAAAACATTGAAATAAGTATTGTTAAGACTATAACAGCCTTTATTCTCTTTGAACCGTTTTTTTTCATTATTTCACACCTTTTCAAGTAAATTTTACATACACATCATACAAGGTCAATTTCCCGTAAACGCAGGAAACTGAATACCTTCTTTTAAATCTACATACATTCTATCTGTTTACTTTTTAAATAGCAACCCCTGTTGCTAAATTGTAAAGAGAATGTAACAGAAATGTAACATTGATTAGAAGTTACTCCTGAAATTAATTTTTTCCAGTCTCATATCAATTTATACTGAATCAAAAAAATTTTTAAAAAGAAACGAACGCGGGCTGGAGAAAGAAAAAAGGAGTTGATAGAATCTGTCAACCCCTTTTTTCTTTCTCCAGCCCTAATCTATTAGCCTTTTTCCATATTATTTTCGAATCAATTTAATCTTAACCTTCTCTCCATTAATATCTAGCTCATTTTCTCCTTCGCCCGAAACGATGAGATCCGCAAGTGTTTCATCTGAAATTTGTTCTTTATTATTCTCTATAATTTCTGCTAATCTTTCATTATTAGAATAATAAATTTCAATATGATTTTGCACCTCAAATCCAGATTCTTTTCTTAGATTTTGTATCTTAGAAATTAGTTCCCTAACAAATCCTTCTTCTATTAATTCTGGTGTTAGCTCTATGTCTAGTACAACTGTCAGATTATCTTCCATAGCAGAAATATATTTTTCCGATTTTGCAGTTTCAATTAGTAAATCTTCTTCATGAAGCTCCACTTTTGCATCCCCAATCTCAAGTGTTAAAACGCCTTTGCCCCTAAGCTCGGCAACAAATTCTGTTCCATTTCCGCCGCGTAGCACTTCATTTATCTTAGGAAGAATTGCTCCATATTTTGGTCCTACAGTTTTTAGGTTTGGCTTTACATTATATGAAACAAATTTGCTAACGTCTTGCATGAATTCTATTTCTTTTACATTTAATTCTTCCTTAATAATATAATGATATTTTTCATCTAATGTTTCCTTTGTTCCCACATAAGCTTTCGATAATACCTGTCTGTTTTTCATGTTCGATACATTTCTGCATGCTCTTCCAAGAGTTACAATCCTTAAAACTTTTTCCATACTTTCTTCTAATTCTTGATCAATCATGCTTTCGTCAGCCACTGGAAAATCACATAGATGAATACTTTCTGGTGCATCTTTGTCAAGATTTGTCACTAAGTTTTGATAAATCTCTTCTGTCATGAACGGTACAAATGGTGCTGATACTTTTGCAAGTGTTACCAAGCAGGTATATAGAGTCATATATGCATTGATTTTATCTTGCTCCATTCCACTTCCCCAGAATCTGTCTCTACATCTTCTGACATACCAGTTAGAAAGTTCATCTGTGAAGTCTTGAATCAATCTTGCACTTTCCGTAATTTTGTATTCTGTCATTCCAGCATCTACTTCTTTAATTAGTGTGTTTAATTTTGATAGTACCCATTTATCCATCTGGGATAGTTTATCATATTCTAGCTTATAATTTGTTGGATTAAACTTATCAATCTCTGCATACAAAACATAGAATGCATAAGTGTTCCAGAATGTACCGATAAATTTTCTTTGATATTCACTAATTCCTTCTGGATAGAATCTTGTTGGAAGCCATGGTGCTGAGCTTGCACAGAAATACCATCTTACCGCATCGGCTCCTTGTTTGTCTAATACTTCAAATGGGTCTACTACATTTCCTTTATGCTTACTCATCTTTAATCCATCTTTATCTTGCACATGGCCTAATACTAAGCAGTTTTCAAAAGGAGATTTATCAAATAACAATGTGGAAATTGCCATTAAAGTATAGAACCATCCTCTTGTTTGGTCAATGGCCTCACTAATAAACTGTGCTGGGAAATGTTTTTCAAATAATTCTTTATTTTCAAATGGATAGTGATATTGTGCAAAAGGCATTGAACCCGAGTCAAACCAGCAGTCAATTACTTCTGAAGTTCTTCTCATCTCTCCTCCACACTTTTCGCATTTTAATTTGATTGGATCTAAGTATGGTTTGTGAAGTTCCACATTTTCTGGAACGGCATCTCCACCAAGTTCTTTTAGTTCTGCTCTGCTACCTATCACATGATAGTGACCACATTCCTTGCATTCCCATACCGGAAGCGGTGTTCCCCAATATCTTGAACGTGACAATCCCCAGTCAATAACATTTTCAAGAAAGTTTCCAAAACGACCGTCCTTAATGTTTTCAGGCATCCAATTGACAGTATTATTATTGGCAACTAATCTATCTCTTAGCGCAGACATTTTGATAAACCAGGTATCTGTTGCATAATATAGAAGTGGCGTATCACATCTCCAGCAGAATGGATAAGAATGTTCATAAGGAAGTGCTGCAAATAATAAGCCTCTTTCTTTTAAATCACTTAAAACAAGCTTGTCTGCATCTTTTACAAAAGTACCAGCCCACTCGCCTGTTTCCTTAGTATAATTTCCTTGTTTATCTACTAATTGTAAGAATGGTAAGTCATTATCTTTTCCCACTCTGGAGTCATCCTCACCAAATGCTGGTGCAATATGAACCACACCAGTACCATCCGTAAGTGTAACGTAACCATCTGCTACTACAAAATATGCTTTTTTATTTACTACATTAGAATAATCATAAAGTGGTTCATATTCAGTTCCATATAAATCATTTCCTACGCATTTTCTAATCACTTCATATTCTTCTGAAATTACGGAAGGAATTAGCGCTTCTGCAAGGATATATTTTTCTCCGCTTGCCACTTTAATTTCCGCATAAGTATCCTTAGGGCTTACGCAAAGAGCAACGTTAGATGGAAGTGTCCATGGAGTGGTTGTCCAAGCCAAAATATATGTATTTTCAGTACCTTTTACTTTAAACTTAGCAATACAAGATGTTTCTTTGACATCTTTATAGCCTTGCGCAACTTCATGTGATGATAAAGCTGTGCCACATCTAGGGCAGTAAGGAACAATCTTATGCCCTTTATATAAAAGGCCCTTTTCATTAATTGTTTTTAATGCCCACCATTCTGATTCAATGTAGTCATCATGGTAAGTAACATAAGGATCATCCATATCAGCCCAAAAGCCTACGCGGTCACTCATTACCTCCCATTCGTGTTTATATTTCCAAACGCTTTCTTTACACTGTTTAATGAATGGTTCCACACCATATTCTTCAATTTGAGGCTTTCCGCTAATGCCTAGCATTTTTTCTACCTCAAGTTCCACAGGAAGACCATGTGTATCCCAACCAGCCTTTCTTGGTACTTCATAGCCTTTCATTGTCCAGAATCTTGGAATCACATCTTTAAATACACGAGTTTCAATATGACCAATATGTGGCTTTCCATTCGCCGTAGGAGGGCCATCATAAAACATGAAAGTTTTATGCCCTTCCCTAGTCTTCATACTCTTTTTGAAGATATCATTCTTCTTCCAAAACTCTGTTACCTGTTTTTCTCTTTCTACAAAGTTTAAATCTGTAGAAACCTTTTTGTACATGGATTCTTCAGTTTTTGTTCCGTTTGTTGTGTTTTCACACATTTTAAATTACTCCTTTCCTTTTATATAAATTTTATTTTTATCAAAATGAAATGTAATATCAAACAACATACCATCTCCCTAAAAAAAGCACCTTACCCCAATGTTTGGGATAAAGTGCTAGAACCTAACTTTATTTTATAAACCACCCACATACCATCATACGTGCCCGCTGTAACGTGCAGGATACGTGAATACTTAATGGTCTAGAAATAGACTTTCAGTATTCAAGCTCAAAGGTGATTTTCAAAATACCAACCGCTATGGAACTTTCAGCATTTGTTCCACTCTCTGAAACTTTATGGTAAATCTACTGTCCTTTTCAAAGCTTTTCTTGTCATATTACTCTGTCATGATTGGATTATTTCCATTGATTCCTCAATCAACAGAGATTATTATATCACATTTCTTTCATTTGTAAATACCAAAAATATGAATTCCAAAATCATAAATAAAGGACCCACTTGCGTGGGCCCTGTCTCTACATCATTTGCACAATGTAGAGATTGTTCTGGGTGGAAACCATGTAGAGGTCTCCAAATTTTACTACCGTCTTAACGGTACTGGTAGTACAGTCAATCTGGCAAATGCCACCATGCCCATCCGAAAGGATACGCGTACAAGGCAGACGCGTGCCAACCACTGGCACAAACGTACTCATTGCCATAAAGGCATTGACCGCATCAAACCAGTTAGCATCAAACCATCCTTCAATGCCTTTGAGCTTGAGAATGGTTTGATAACCATACTTCGCTTCTTCCTCGACCAAATACATTTGACCAACCGTGAGTTCCAGCGGGGCAGTACAAACACAATGGCTGGACCGTCCTCCATTGTACTTCACCATTTTGTTCATGCATTTTACCTCCAAAAATTATTTTTTACTTCATGTCATTCCCTATGATGTCTTAGAAGGTATAACAAAGAAGTAATTGCACTACTATTATATCATCACTTTACATAATATTCAAGTTTTTTCAAAAAAAGATGTTCCCTTTCAGGAACATCTTTTTCTCATTATTTAATATATTTTGTAGCATCGGCTCTATAAACCATCATTCCTGGTATCATTCCAGCAATCAAACTCAAGATAATGGTTACTAAAACCGCTATCCATTCACCACTTGCAACATAGAACATGTTTGCGTCCAAACCATAAGTAGCCGCAGTATAATTGCCAAGAATTCCAATAGCAATGTGTGCTACCACAAATCCAAGGACAGCCCCTGTTACCGCAATGATAATGGCCTCTAGTAATATAATCTGAAAAACCGTTTTTCTATTAGCACCTAGTGCCCTTAAAATAGAAATATCTTTCATCTTTTCAAGCGATGAGGAAAGCATGGTGGTAAATAACATGATGATAGATAAAATCACCGCAATATACGCCACAATTCTTACAATTACACTTCCAATATCTAACGTATTTAAAAGTTTTCTAAGAGTAGCCGTTGGGTTAACAGCCTGAATATTAGAATCTTTTCCAAGTTCATTCATCAGCAAGTACTGCTCTGACAATCCCTTTGAGCGGACCAAAAGTGCCGTGATTAGCTTGGTAGAGTCCTCTTCCGAATAGGATTCTGATGATTTTCCATGAGAAGTTATCGCAGGTTTTTCTGCAGTTACTGCTGAAGACTCCACGCTTTCTTCCATCCTATCTTCTGTCACTTCTGCCTCAGGCACATCTATATGTTCTGTTTCAACATCAGCATCATGTTCCTCTTCATCATGATGTAAGCCATGAACTTCCCATAAGTTCTTAATATCTGTAAAAATTACCGTATCATTCGGTGTTTTAGTTTGTTCTAGAATTCCAACAACTTTATAATGAAAGTCTCCATGATCATGGTCACTTTCCCCAGCTTCCGTAAGTCCATGCGTACTCACAAAAGTATCCCCAATTTTTAAACCAGTAACTTTTGCAACTGTAGAGCCAAGCACTGCATCGCCCTCTTCTATGAATGCAGCTCCTTGTGCAAAATGATAGTTATCCGTATCCTCAAAGAATGCTGTTGAGGTTCCAATGATTCGATATCCCGAATAATTGTCTCCCATTCCAACAGGCACAACACTCTGAACTTTTATATTCTTTTGCAAATCTTCATAATAAGAGATATCAATATTAGCAATCGGATTATCATAATAAAAGATAGTATTTAGTATCAACTGTGTTTCACTACCAGGTGCTCCAACAATGACATCGTAATAACTGGCATTCTTAATAATATTGGAATTTAATTGCTCTGTAATATTTTCAACAGCAATAATTAATATGACACTAATCGCAATTGAAAAAATAGCAAGAAAATTTCTTAACTTTTTCGATAATATATTTGTTTTTACAAACTGAAAAATCATACCTATTTCCTCCCCTATTTAATTGCCTCATTCATTTTCTCAATATCGATAACCTCATCAAACATATCTAATTGAGAATTATTGTGTGTGATTACAATCAGGGTGGCATTTTTTTCACGAGCTATTTTCGTTAAAATTTCCATAATCTTTGTGCCATTTTTATAATCAAGATTACCGGTAGGCTCATCCGCCAAGATAATATCTGGTGCGTTAATAATACTGCGAGCAATGGCAACCCTTTGCTTTTCTCCTCCAGATAGCGTTTTTACTTTTTGATTGATTTTTTCCTCAATTCCAACCTGCTTTAAAACATTCTTTGCCAAATCATTCATTTCTTTTTTGCTATAAGACTTTGAAAACGATAGTGGTAAAATCACATTTTGAAGCACCGTAAACTCATTAAACAAGTTAAAATCCTGAAAAATATAACCGATATGATTTGCTCTAAATAAATCTCTTTCACTTTCTTTTAGTGAGGTAATATCCAAATCATTTACCTGTACAGACCCCTCTGTTGGAACAATCATACCCGAAATCAAATTAAATAGAGTGGTTTTTCCACTTCCAGAAGCGCCAACAAAAGCTACCTGTTTTCCTTCAGAAATATCTAATTCTTTTAGTTTCAAGGCCAAAATTTCTTGTCCATTATCGTTATATCTCATCTCAATATCTTTTAACTTAATCATCCATATCCCCTCTAAATCAAGATATTTTTTGCACTTTTTTCTTATTCTCTAAGTTTATTGTTCCATGCTGTAAATGCATCATAAACTACTATGTTTTCTGAGTTAAGGGCCACTAACTTATCATATATCTCTTCTTTTTCTTCAACCGTTGTAGCAGCCTTTCCTTCTAATATGATTTCCGTAAATTTTTCCATGACTGCAATCTGTTGATCAAAAATATCAATTAATTCACTATTAAGTTCTTTTAAGTCTTCACGTTCTGGCTCATAATAAGCAATAATTAATGGACACTCCTTAATGTAAATCAAATAACTTTCTATGTTCGTAAGTTCTGTACCATCCTCACTTGTAGTAGTTCCTCCTGCAAAATCACTTACAATTCCATCTACCACTGAAGCTTTTGTAGTTCCATAATCATACATATATTCTTCATTTGTTGCATATTCTATATCCATTTGTAATGTTTGCATATCAATAATCATATTAGCATTATTCAAATCTGCATACCACGCTTGAAGTTCTTTATCCGCATTTTCATCAATGATTTCCGTAACTTTATCTGCAATAATCCTACACTGAGTAGTATATTCTAGAGCATCTACTTTTTCGGCAACCTCAAGGGTTCCGCGAACTGTTACACCGTTTTCTGTATACTTAATTGCTCCACCATTTGCCATATAAACTGGAATAATTTCTAGTTTTGTAACATCACCTATTGCACAGAATGGGCATGAAACATAAGGTTGATTAACTAAATAAACATAGCTTTCATCTAACGGACTCTGCACTGCCATGTATCCAGTAAGTTCTACCATTTCACCATTAAACGAATTAAAGGTGCTAGATACTGACTTAACCCCATTTCTTGTTTCATACATTTCACTAAACTTAATCTTTGAATACTTGCCCGTTTTCTCCGCAATTGTATATTTGAAATTTTGATACACAGAAACACCAACAATGGCGCAAATTGCAATAGCTACAAGTACAATAAGACTGGTAAGCTCATTATTCTTTCTTTTTTTATAACTTTTCTTCTTTTTCTTTGCCATAATAACATCCTCCTCAAGAAAACATGATAGCATTTTGCTTTTATGATTTCAACAAATAATTTTTGGCTATTCTTCAAACCCTTGTCAAAAGTTAACCTCATCCAATTATGATTTTTTTGTGAACAAACAAGGACAACTTTTTTATCCGCTTTTGTGAATTCGAATGAACAATCAAGAAACAAAAAAGACGGGGGTTACACTTTTTCCTCCGTCCCTTTTGTGTTAACTTTTTTAATTCTTCTAGTCCTCTAACCTAGCAAATCTCTTTTCAGCTCTTTCTCTTCCCATAAGCTTCAATATCTCATACAAATCCGGTGTGTTTCTTCTTCCGGTTAATGCCACTCTTATTACCGTGCTAATATCTCCTACATGCCCTTTATAGGAATCTGGATTCTTTTTGAAATCCTTTACCTCTCTTGCATATCCAAATTTTTCTGATACATCTTTCATTTTTGCAAACCAAGTATCCTTATCATCATTTTCATCAAATACTTCTAGATATGCCTTTAAAATTTCTTTAATTTCTGAGGCCTCTGTAATCTTTTGCCACTCATCTTCGTGCTCTTTTGTGAAGAAAACTTCATCATATAGATACTCCAAGTTATCTCTCAAGTCTGCCCATTTAGAAATATCCTTTCTTACCTTAGTGCCTGTTCTTTCAATATTTAAAATCCCTTTGGTGTAATCAGGATACCTTTTCATTAGTCCTGCCAACTCTGTATCAAACTCTTCAGCCCATGCTAATCCTTCCTCATAAACTCTTTGGGCACTAAATGTTGCGATTGTATTTTTGGATACATCGGCAAGTTTCACAAGATCAAGAAGTGCACCACTGGAACTTATCTTATGAGGATCCACTTTAAATTCAGACAATGGTGCAAGTGGATTTTCCTTTCTCCAGTTCTCAAAATTAGAATTTAAAATATTCATCAAATAATCGATTACGGCTTCTTTTGGAATTCCATTATCCTTGTAATAAGAAGCAGCAGCCTCGGGATCTTTTCTTTTACTAATCTTTCTCTTGCTTCCTTCATCATCCTTCATGATAGTAGGAGTATGAATGTATTCCGGCATTTCAAATCCTAAAACCTCAAATAATTGTACATGAAGTGGAATTGAGGAAACCCATTCCTCTCCTCTTATCACATGAGTTGTTCTCATAAGATGATCATCAATGGCATGCGCAAAGTGATATGTTGGAAGACCATCAGATTTAATAATAACAATATCTTGTACATTTTCTGGGAACTCTATCACACCTCTTACTGCATCTTTGAATCTAATCTTTTTGCTCATGCTGCCCGGAGATTTTAGCCTTACCACATAAGGTTCCCCATTTTTTACTCTTTCTATCATCTGGCTAACGCTTAATTTTCTACAAGTGGCAAACTCTCCATAATATCCTGGAACAATCTTCAATTTTTCTTGTCTTTCTCTAATAGCATCTAATTCTTCAGGAGTACAGAAGCAAGGATATGCAAGACCTCTTTCTACAAGCGATTTGGCATAACATTGATAAATATCTTTTCTTCTGCTCTGTATGTATGGACCATAACTTCCCTTTTCTTCACTTTCACTGACAGCACCCTCATCAAATTCAATTCCAAATACTTTTAGTCCATTAATGATAACATTAATGCCATCGTCAATTTCTCTCTTACCATCCGTATCCTCAATTCTTAAATAGCATACACCATTTGACTGATCTGCAAGCCTCCTATCAAGATTCGCACCAAAAAGCGAACCAATATGGATAAAGCCTGTTGGACTAGGTGCAAACCTTGTCACCATGGCTCCTTCTGGTAAGTTTCTCTTTGGATATAACTCCTCATAATATTCTGGTGTTTTATCAATATTTGGAAACATCAAATCTGCTAATTCTTTACTCATAAATTTTCTTCCTTTCCTACCGCACAAAAATGGTTGTCCCTATTTGTGCTCCCTATTCTCACTTATTCCTTATAAGACATTTTTTTGGCGATGAAGAAACCAATTCCAAACGCCACAAATGATATTAAAAGCATCAGCCATGTTACTCCCACAAACATTTCTTTATTACTAGACAATATGGCAAAAGCCGATGCCACCACAAGACCTATAATCCCCCAAATGGTAGCAAGCGGATATCTTTTTAGTAACTTTTCAATAATCTTCGCCATTAAGAAGATACCAACAATAACACCAATCGCAAATGGAATTATCATTTGTAATGCTCCTAACAAGGTAGAAAAATCAAAAGTAACAAGTGCCTTCACACAGATATTCACTGTGGATAAAATGGTGTTATAAAAGCCAAATATCATCAGCATCATAGAACCACTAACGCCTGGCACTACCATACTTGAAGATGCCAAAATTCCTAATAAGAACATAATCACTATGGAAGCAAATCCTGGATTAAGATTTTTTTCTGCTCCAAAAATACTGCTTCCTAGAGAAGTAGGAATCACCACAAGGCATAACATTACAAGAAAAGCAACAATATATGTCCATTTTACCTTCTGGCCTTTTACCCTATCTCCAAGCGGTGGTAAACCACCCATGATTAAACCAATAAAAGCAAATATCGTTGGAGCCGGAAAGTTCTCTAGCAAAAATTCAATCACAAAAGAAAGCCCCAGAATTCCTGCAATTATACCAATTATGTATGGTAGTAATGTTTTCATACTACCTTTCAAATCTTTTTTCAGATGATTAATGGCAAAAAGGATTTTTTCATAAATTCCCATGGATAAAGCGATCGTTCCACCACTCACACCAGGAATTACATTTGCCACTCCAATCAAAACACCACGCAGAACATCTTTCAAAAAATTCATAGAATATGCACCTCACAATTATTGAATTTCAGAAATAATCGGGATTACCATTGGGTTACGCCTTGTCTTAGAAAATACAAAATCATGAACGGTATCTCTAATCCTATTCTTAATCGTACTCCAATCCTTAATTCCACTCGTTTGAATTTTTTCCATATCCCTTAGTATTTCTTTATGCATTGCATCCATCAAATCTTCCGATTCTCTCACATAAACAAATCCACGAGAAATCACATCAGGTCCAGCCATAATGCGTCCCGTCTTACCATCCATGGCAATGACTACAATAATTAACCCATCTTGTGATAAATGCTGTCTGTCTCTAAGAACAATATTTCCAACATCTCCAACTCCAAGACCATCTACTAAAATCTGCCCAGATGGAACACTGCCAGTCACCTTACAAAAGTTTTTATCAAGTTCTAAAACACTTCCATTTGATAACAATACGATATTATCCGGATCAACTCCCACTTTCACAGCAGTTTCCGCGTGAGCTTGAAGATGCCTGAATTCTCCATGAACAGGGATAAAATATTTTGGTTTCACAAGAGATAAAATTAGTTTTTGCTCTTCTTGACACGCGTGACCAGAAACGTGAATATCTTTTAATGTGTGATAAACCACTTCTGCTCCAATCTTAAACAAATCATCAATGACATTAGAAACCAATTTTTCGTTTCCTGGAATTGGTGTAGCGGAGATAATGACTAAATCCCTATTTGTAATGGTAACTTTCCTGTGCGTACCCGATGCCATTCTTGATAATCCAGACATTTCTTCTCCCTGGCTACCAGTAGTAACAATGACTAATCTGTCAGGAGCATATTTATCAATCTCATCAATATCAATCAAGATTCCTTCTGGAATATCTAAGTATCCCAATTCTCTTGCAATATTCATCACATTTTCCATACTTCTACCACATATTGCCACTTTTCTGTCATTTTTCATAGCGGAATTCACAATTTGTTGCACTCTGTGGATATTCGATGCAAATGTTGCCACAATAATTCTTTTGGTACAACCCGCAAATATGCCGTCAAATACTTTACCCACACTGCTTTCAGACATGGTATAACCAGGTCTTTCTGAGTTTGTACTATCTGACATTAAAGCAAGTACGCCTTTTTTCCCAAGCTCTGCAAATCTAGCAAGGTCAATTAGTTTTCCATCAATTGGTGTATAATCCACCTTGAAGTCACCCGTATGAACCACAGTTCCAACTGGTGTAGTAATGGCAAGGGCAACAGAATCTGCAATACTATGATTGACTCTAATAAACTCAATCGTAAACGCACCTAAAGTAATAACATCTCCTGCCTTCACACATTTCATAACAGTGCTTCTTACCAATTTATGTTCTTCTAGTTTATTTTGAATAAGTCCAAGTGTAAGCCTTGTGGCATAAATAGGCGTATTAACAGCCTTTAATACATATGGAATAGAACCAATATGGTCCTCATGACCATGTGTAATTACCATTCCCTTTAATCTATCCTTATTCTTTTCAAGATAGGTAAAATCAGGAATTACTAAATCTACCCCAAGCATATCATCCTCAGGAAATGCCACACCACAGTCTACAAGAATCATATCATCTCCGTATTCAAAGACTGTCATGTTTTTTCCTACTTCTTCTAAACCACCAAGCGGGATAATTTTTAACCTTTCTCTTGCAATTTTAATATTCTTTGTTTTATGTCTAACATTTGCAAAAGATTGCTCAACAATATTTAACTCTGACGTTTCACTAGGCTTTCTGCCTCTTTTGGCTGTTTTTTTCTCTTCAACAGGTTTGCTAGATGCTTTTGCTCCAGAGATATCCGTTTCCAAATTTATCTTCTCTATAGGATTGTGAGCATTACTAGCAATTCTTGTATTTCTTGTATTTTTTCTATCATTTCTTTGGTATGTTTTTTTCTTTGTAGGCACATTCTCATTCGTTTTCATCTCTTCTGTCAAAAAATTTCCCTTCTTTCTTCCTTTTCATTATGATATTCTTTCATATTTCATATTTGGATTTTTCTCCATTTTATCAAGCCAGTAATACAAATCATAATCAACCGCTTTATTTCCACCCCTTGCACGCACTCTAGGAAGTGAAAGCAAGTTACACTTTTCACTTTGGGAAGGATATGCCGGCTCTGCGCCAACAAGCAAAATGATATTATTTTTATATTTTTGTCCCTCATATTCTCCCTCTGCAATATACGATTTATATTCTTTGGATGATATTCCATAAGGTAATGCAAGTGACGTAATCTCATATCCATTCGCAGCTTCTCTTACTAAATTTGCAACCGTTCCAACCTCTTTTTGAACGGTATCAAGAGATGCTTTACTAAAATTCACATGAGTACTCGTATGATTTCCGATTTCAAAACCTTTCTCAATTAAATAATTTAACTTTTGACTATTTGTTCCCACGTTTCCAAAAAATCCAGTAGAATTAATATAAAATGTGCCGTTTAAACCAAACTCTGGATATTCCGCGTAAAACTTTTCCATCACACCAACTGCTGATTTTGGATTTGCTACAAGCTCTCCCTCTTCATTTAAAATGAGATTAAACTGCCCACTATAACCGTCATCAAACGTTAAAATAATTGGTGTGCAACCAACTGGAACTTTCATGGTATGATTCAAATAATCATTTAATGAAACCGTACGATAATGATGTTCATAAAGATACTTTAAATCCTCATAAAAATTATCAAAGGACCTACCCCATTCATCATTGCCTTCTGTTTCAGAAAACTTATGATACATGGCTATGATAATTCTCCCCGATTCATTATATAATATATCTTCATTTTTCTCTCTATTATCATTTTCTTGAGATTCTTCCTCACCAGAAGAAATAAGCTCCCTACTCGCTATTTCTCCATCACCTGATGAATCAAAAACCTCACCTTTGTTTATATTTTCCCCACTATTTGCAGGATTATTATCAGATATAAACAAATCTCCGCTCCTTGCATCAACGCAGATGATTATAACATAAATGGCTAAAACTGTCAATAACACAAATAGAATCCCTTTTTTCATGAAAATCCCCCTTTTCCATGCTATTTTATCACTTTGCACAAAGAGGGACAACCATTTTTGTACGGTTGTCCCTCTTTGCGTATTTTACATTCCCTTATTCACTTTTGGATTCTTCCAATGGAACAACCTTTAATGTGTATCCCATTGAATATAAAAGTTTTAATAGAGTAGAAACCTGCGGTGAACGCTGATAATTTTCAAGTTTAGCGATATTAGGCTGCTTGATTCCACTTTTTTTAGCAAGCTCTGTTTGGGTTAATTTTGATTTTTCTCTTGCTTTCATAGTGGCAAAAATGATTTCTCGCTCCAGCCTCATTTCTTCTTCTTCTTCCGGTGTAAAATGTAAAGTTTTCCTTACTTCTTTCCAAGTCTTAAATTCACTCAATTTATGTTCCTCCTTTCTTTAAAATCTTTTAATAATTTTCTTGCCTTTAATATTTCACGAACCAGTGTTTTTTTAGTTTCCTTTCTAAATACACTTAATAATATAATTTTATTTTCATATAAGCTTGCAAACAATATTCTATCTTTTAATGGTCTCAGTTCCCAAATCTCTTTATACAAATGTTTTATGTGAGGTTCTCTTAATTCAAATCCTTCTTCTTCCAACATTTCAATATACTGCGTAATCTTTTTTAATTTAATTCTATCGTCTTTATTATTTGTCTCCTTATCTAATTCATGAATATAATTAATGATTTCACTATTTCCATTTTTATCTTCATAAAATTCTATTTCAAACATTTCTTATCCTTTCTTTATTATATCTTATAAGATATAATAATGTCAATATATTTATGATTAAATTTTCAAAACCACCTTCTTCACTGCTGCTTTCACAAAAGGCAATACTTGCTTTAATGCCGCCTTTGCTCCTTTCTCAATGACTGCAGATTTCACTATGTTTCCTACTATTTTGGTATCTTCTTTGATCTCGTTTTTCACTTTTTCTCCAAAAGCTTCACTCTCTGGCAACAGTTCCTTCTTTTCACTCTTCGCACTTGTCATGAGTTCATCAAGATTTTTCTTTAAATAATCATCAATTTGTCCTTTTAATTCTTCCATTTTTTGAATATTATCTAAAACTAAATTCTGTTCTAAAGCACTGCTTTTACTCAATAATTCTTCTGTTCTTACATCGTTTAATGTGAATGTGTTCATAACTTGTCCTTTCTGTATTTTCAGTCCAATTTAGGAAAGTCAAAAAGGATGCAAACAAGAAAGACAATAAATCATACAAAAAAATAAAATCTTTTTGGATTCTTAAATTGAAACTAAAAACACTAAATAAAAAATTGGAAATTTTAGGCGAAATGCCCAATTGAAAAAATAATAAAATAGTTAAGGATTTATTTTAATTAAAAATACTACGATTTGATTCAAAAGTCAATTAATTTGTAAAAAATGTCTCTCTGCTCAATATTTTTCCGATACTTTTTTGAATATTATTATTTTATTTTATCAATAATAAATTTGAATTCTTAGATTCAAAAATCAAAATCTATGAATTTTAGGAGGTAAGTTATGAATAGAAAACTTTTATTGGCTTTAACACTTGCACTAGCGCTTGCTGTGTTTAGTTTTTCTTTTGCATTTGCTGCTACAACAACCAATACAACAAACAGCACCACGACTACAGGAACAACAAATATGAATTCAACCATGAATAATGCCAAAAATAATATTGGGAATGCCGCAAACGATGTTGGAAACACTGCCGGTAATGTGGTAAACGATATTGGTAAAGGTGTTGGTGGAGCAATCAATAGTGTCGGAAACGCTGTCACCGATATTGGTAGCGATGTTGGAAACGGTATGAATAACACAACAAATTCTTTAACAAATAGGAATGACAATAATAATGTTAGCGGTAACACTACCACAAATAATACAACCACAACAAGAAATACCACAGACGGTACAACCTATAACGCAACTAGAACTGCTGCCGGAACAAATAATACAATGAATACTGCTTGGACATGGATTATTGTAGGAATCGCAGTAGTTGCTATTGTGGGATTAATCTGGTATTACAATTCAGAAAATAACAAAACATCGAATAGCAAGAATAGAGACAGATTTTAATTATGTATTTAGATATGATTGTTGAAAAATAAGCAATGAGGGACGTCCATTTGGGTATAAATTTGGACATCCCTCCATTAATCATTTATTGACCAATATTGATTCTACGGCTTTCATCTTTCAAATGCATCTTTTCCTCTTGTTCTCTCTAATTTTTTCAATTTCTGTACCCTATACTTTAGCTGTTCTTGCGTATCATCAAGTTGTTTTAATCTGGTAGAAGTGCCTTGTGCCACTTCCCTATCATCATATCCCAATTGTTTAGCAATACCCTCAAAAAATTGGTTTTCCCTTTCTAAAATACCAGAATATTCTGTAATCACTCTATCCACAAGCTGTTTATCCGGATGTGTTCCGCTCATTAAGATTGCTTCTAATTTTTCTTTTTGCTCCTGAGATAACTTTCTTGTTTCTGTAATGCCAAGAGGTTTTATCTTTTCTTGTGCGTCCAAAAGCCCTAAATTCTTACATACATTTTGCATATTCTTGTCAGATAGGAACTGCCACTTTTCTGTCTCTTGTGCCTTTGCTCTATCTGCATAGTCCGCAATATAATGAAGTCCATCCGTTCTAGAGCCGTCCTCCTTGATAACATTCCTTGTTTCTAAATCCCTCTTTAATTTACTAGAATGCATTAAAAAATCTGCAAATGTTTGTCCTGCACCCTCTTTTCCCATAGAGGCATCCCTCGCGGCAATGACCTCCTTTGCCATCTCTACTTGTTCAAAATATTTTCCTTCCTCTATATCTTGAGTCCCTTCCTCTATTGCCATCACCATACTTCTAGCAGTATATTCCACAAAACCTTCTGTCACGATATTATGCATCTTTCCATTTGGTTCTTTGGTGGTAAGTCCAGAAGAGATATATATTGGCTCATCCAATTGCTTTTTCACTAATCCAAAATTAGCTTTCTCTACAGCTTGCCCAAAAGATTTTTTCGTACCCTCTTCATTCAAATAATATTTTTTTCTATTGCCTCTTTCATCTTTTTCAGTACTGATGACATAGGTTGGTTCCTGATAATCATGGTTTTTCTCAAGTGTCACATATTCTGTGATTTGATCATAATTTCTATATCTTTTTCCATCTTCACATTCATATTCAAATGGAATGGTATCAGCAGTAATTGAAAGGATTTCCTTTTCAGAGCAGTGATTCCATTCATGAAAAGCTGTCTGCCTTAAATTGTTAAGCAATGATTGTCCTTTGCGCAAATCTTTAAAATCGATTCCATCTGTTGCAATATCTAGTACAGGATTACCATGTTCATCCACTGCAATCTCTCCCATGTTACCTTTTTCATAGATAAAAACGGCTCCCGTCATTTTTCCATCTTTCACATATTCTAAATGTTGCGCACCAGCATTCATCACCATTCTGTATAGTTTAGAGGTAACTGGTATCGCCGTTTCATCATCAAAGGACTTTCCATATAAGCACTCATCATCCACGCCCTTAACCGGATTACCGATTCTAAATTTTTGAACCCCACCGAATAATTTCTCTGCCATTTCCTCAAAACTTACTTTTCCCTTTGTAATTTTTTCTGCTGCCAAGCAATACTCAAAAGCAAGTAGCTGCGAAATAGCAACATGTTCTAGCAACTCGCCACGCGTTAGCTGGATATTCGTATCCCAATTTCCATTTGTTTGCTCTATCTTTTTTTGAATCAGTTCATACCTATCCTGATACTCCACTTGGTACTTCCTTAGTACTTCTTCCACTTTTTCTTGAAATTCCTCATATTTACTTTGCGTAAAGCGATCTAAATCATCTAACACAAGATTCATAATTCAAGAATCACCGCCCTTCCATCGCTCGATTTTATTTTCTTTCTTTTGCAATTTTTGATTCTAATGTTCTAATTCTTCTTTTCAACTCTGCATTTTGCTCCATATATAGGTTTTCTAGGGCAATCTTATCTTCCTCACTCATCTCCTCTTCCAATAGTTCTTTATTTTTATATTTTCTTTGTAAATTCAGTAAATATTGGCGTCTTTCATTCTTTTCTCGGTGTTCTTTCAAAAAATCTATTTCATGATTCTCCATAAGACCTTCTTCCTTTCGTTTGAGGATTCTTCCAAACATATTTCGGGCATCACTAATATTAGTATAGCTCATTTTACCAATTTTTTCAATTCATCGCCCTAGTTTGTTCACATAATATTGAAATTTGTCTCTAATTATGGTAAAATTTAGGTAAGTTCTTCTATATTTTCGACTTCAACTCATTTTGTACGTTACGCTGTGATGTACGATTACCTGAGTTGATTCTGTAAGATGATTGCAGGAGAAAAATAGAAGGCAACAATAAAGGAGGTGCACCATGAATAGAGTGTACACCAATGTTTCAAGAATCCTTAGGGCAATTTTTCACGCCGTGCATATCCTGGTACGGCTGTACATCATCGTAATATGTATTGCGATTGCGCTTGTTGTAATCAGGTATACAGTACCTGAAACGACAAGCATGCCAATGTATTGGCAATTCGTGGATGAATGGCTCGTCCCGAATGGCAATCGCTTCTTCATTGAAGTGATGAAGTACCTAAGGTAGTTGCCAGTCTCTCCCGTTTTTCGGGAGATTTTTTAGTCAAGCATTTCAATAATTTGAAAGGAGAAACATCATGAGCATTTACAATCACGGTAGTTCCATTCCCATTTCTTCCTTAACGGAAACACAGCTCAAAATGGCAATGACAGAGTGGGCAGAAGGAAACCCCCATATGGAACGTCTACTCTGGAATTGCTACCACCACGGAGTGAAAACCTCTGGCTGCTGTGCCCACCGCCCGTACATTGGCGTGCGGATTGAAGGATCATCTTTAGAAAATCTAAAAAAAGTCATCAACGTGGCAGAAACATACGGCAATACTAGTCTTGTGCTTTTTTTATCAGCTGCAAATCCTTGTAGTGGTCCCAATTGGTACAGGGAAGACATTACGATTTCACCTCTTAAAGGCGTAGACAGGAATGATTTCTTGGATGAACTTGCAAATGCCCTTGAAAAAGAAAATGATGACTCAACAGAAAATGGATTTGTGCATGTCATTGAGTTCTTTTATTTTCTCAAGGAAAAAGACAGTGATATTATTGTCAGAATGACCGTCGAAGATACATTCCGTTATACTCTAGAATTAGATTATGCTAAATGCAGACGTAATGTTGACTATTATTCTGTGCTGTTTCCAAAGGCAGGTTTGATTGATTCTGTATACTATCCGCCGGATTGTCCTTATGCCGCTTGGCAGCTTGAGTGTACTTCCGCTTCTGAGTTTGATAAGGCAATAAAAAAATGTCTCAATCTCTTGAAAAGTAATTGGAAGCTAAAAGTTAGGGACGAAATCACAAGTGATATGTCCTTTTCGGCCAAAGCGCAACTTATGCGAAGAAAGTTTGGAACAACACCAGAAGGAATTCAGATGCTCAATGATTGGATTAATGCCAATCGGCATCCGAGTTTGCCCATGGTGAACTATTCATAAAAGAATAAAAAAATAAGATTTGTGTTAGTTAATAACACAAATCTTATTTTTATATTATTGTGATGTACTGTAGCCACATACTGAACACTTCACATAACTACCATTATTTTGAGCCACAAATGTATGGTTAAATAACGTCGATGCTCCGCATGCGCAATAACTTCTATGCTGATATGGACTGACAGCCCCTTGGTTCCTATTATAAGTATGTGTATGGGCTGGAGTTGAGCTTCCGCCACCGCCTGAGCTTCCTCCTCCGCCGCTGTCAGTAGACGGGAATGTATGTTTAAAGCCCCATGCACTTTCAATACCACTAAATTCTGCAGAACTAATAAATCCTTTTACAACATCTTCTTTTGACATACCATTATTCATATTATTAATCCAGCCAGAAGCTTCTGCGGTGCTTACACTTCTACCTAAAATTACTTGATATGTTCTTAAGACGAAATCAGTATTACTATAGTTATATGTATTCGCTTCATCGCTTAATGCATTTCCTCGTTTGATATCGTACATATCTGCTTTTGCAAACCAGTACATCATCCCCTCATATTCAGGACTTCTTTGTAGATAATAATTATATCCTTGTCCAACTTCTATAATTAATCCAAAGTTTGCAACTTCTGCGATACCAGAAACATTTCCGGCACCATCTACAACTTGTACTTTAAATTCAATATTGCTTCCTGGTGTTATATTGATGGTTGCCCTTCCACTAGATACTGTAGCATCTCTCCAAGCACCATTTGAACTTGCATAATAATGTAAGTGTGATACTCCAGAACCACCTGTATCATTTGCTCCAACTGCTAAATCAACAACACCTCTACTAGCAGTTACTGATATATTATACCAACCCCAAGATGGGATATCTGCAATTGTTGGTGCTGTTTTATCAATCTTTACAGCTAAAGTTTTCACTGCAGATTTATTAGAAGCATTATCATATGTGTACGAAGTAACGGTTGTTGTACCTTGATTACTAATTGTAAATGTTCCATTATTGGTGATAGTTGTTTCTGCTTTTGTTGTTGCACCACTCAAACTATAAGTTACTCTATTTACCCCAGATTGACCATCGCTACCTTGTGTTATTTTAATAGTAACATTACTTGTATACCAACCATTTGTACCTGCGGTTCCGCTATTAACAGTAATAGTTGAAGCATTAGGTGCTGTGATATCTGTCCAATGTGCATATAAAGTTGTTGCCGATGTCTTATTCCATGCTCTTGCACTTGCGCCCGCTGCTGTATAATACTGAGTTCCACCTGAAGCCGCATCATAGTATCCGTCGAATCTCCATCCCGTTCTCGTTGGCATGGTTGCACTTGGCATTGCACTATCATACGTTGCTGTCACACTTGCCGAACCACCTGAACCTCCATTTCTATCTAATGTTACCGTATAGGTATTTGCTGTCCAATGTGCATATAAGGTTGTTGCTGATGTCTTATTCCATGCTCTTGTGCTAGCACCCGTTGACGTATAATATTGTGTTCCTCCTGAGGAAGCATCGTAGTATCCAGCAAACGTGTATCCTGTTCTTGTTGGCATGGTTGCACTTGGCATTGCACTATCATACGTTGCTGTCACACTTGCTGAACCACCTGAACCTCCATTTCTATTTAATGTTACCGTATAAGTATTAGCTGTCCACCTTGCATATAAGGTTGTTGCCGATGCCTTATTCCACGTTCTTGCACTCGCTCCTGCCGCTGTATAGTACTGTGTTCCCCCTGTAGCTGCTGATGTGTCATACCAGCCTCCAAACGTGTATCCGGTCCTTGTTGGCTTGGTAGTAGATATTGCCGGCATTGCACTGTCATACGTTGCTGTTACATTAGCACTTTGTCCTCCAGAGCCACCATTTGCATTAAAGGATACCGTGTAACTATTTACCTGCCACCTTGCATATAAGGTTGCCGTAGATGTCTTATCCCATGTTCTTGCACTTGCTCCTGCTGCCGTATAATATTGTGTTCCTCCTGATGTTGCATCATAGTAACCTTGGAATGTATAACCCGTTCTTGTTGGCATGGTTGCACTTGGCATTGCCTGAGTGTATGTTGCCGTTACGCTATCACTTCCTCCGGTTCCATTATTTTTATTAAGAGTTACCGTGTAGGTACTTGGTGTCCATCTTGCGTACAGAGTTGTTGCAACTGTTTTATTCCATGTTCTTGCACTGCCACCAGTACCTGTATAATATTGTGTACCTCCTGATATTGCATCATAATATCCTAATAAGGTGTAACCAGTTATGGTTGGTATTGTGATGCTTGGCATATTACTATCATAAGTTGCCGCTATATAGTCTGTTCCTCCAGTTCCACCGTTCTTATCGAAAGTAATTGTAAAACTATTAGCTATCCATTTGGCATACAGAGTGGTGTTTGTCGAAATACCAATATGTAAATTATTAACAAAGGTGCCATTGGCATATATATACTGTACTCCATTTCCACCAGTTTCTGTGTAATATCCACCAAAGGTGTATCCTGTTCTTGTTGGTTGGGTAATAGCAGCCATTTGTGTGGTACATGCCGAATTTGAATAATAGGTTTCTGTTCCATATTTATAATATGCTGCCGTAGTACCTGCAGTGGTTGCATTTTGATTATTTAGGGTTAGTGTAATGGTATTTGCTATCCACTTTGCATATAGAGTTGTGTTTGCTGAAACTGCTGTATATGGATTATTCACGTATGCTCCACTTGCATTAATATACTGTGTGCCACCTCCATTTGTTGCCGTATAATATCCACCAAAGGTGTATCCTATTCTGGTTGGCACTGTAATAGCTGACATTTGTGTGGTACATACGGAATTTGAATAATAGGTTGCTGTTGCATATTTATAGTACACCGCAGGGGTTCCTGCATTCGTTGCACTCTGACTATTTAACGTTAGTGTGATGGTATTTACTATCCACTTTGCGTACAAGGTAGTAGTTGTCAAAAATACAACATGCGGATTATTGACAAATGCTCCTCTTTCATTAATATATTGTGTTCCCCCTCCACCTGTTGCCGTGTAGTATCCCGCAAATGTATAACCTGTTCTTGTAGGTATTGTAATAGTAGTCATTTGTGTGGTACATGCCGAATCTGAATAGTATGTTGCCGTTCCATATTGATAGTATGCTGCCGTGGTACCTGCCGTGGTTGCATTTTGATTGTTGAGTGACAGGGTTACAGTATAAGCTATCCACTTTGCATATAAGGTTGTGTTTGATGAAATTGTTGTATGTGGATTATTGACAATTGCTCCACTAGCATTGATATATTGTGTTCCGCCTCCACCAATTGCCGTATAGTAGCCACCAAAAGTGTATCCTGTTCTAGCTGGTACTGTAATCGTAGACATTTGTGTGGTACAAGTAGCATTTGAATAATAAGTTGCCGTGTCATATTTGTAATATACGGTGCCTGTCCCAGCACTTGTGGCATTTTGATTATTTAAAGTTAATGTGATGGTATTTGCCATCCATTTCGCATATAAGGTAGTGTTAGCTAAAAATGCTGCTTCCGGATTATTCACAATTGCTCCGCTTGCATTGATATACTGCGTTCCTCCACCATTTGTTGCCGAATAGTATCCGCCAAAGGTATATCCTAGTCTTGTTGGCACAGTAATCGATGTAATTCTGGTGGTGCATGCAGAATTCAAATAATATAGCGCTGTGGTATATTGATAGTAGACTGCTGTGGTACCCGCAGTGGTTGCATTTTGATTATTGAGTGTTAGCGTGATGGTATTTGCCGTCCATTTTGCATATAAGGTTGCATTTGCTGAAAATGCTGTGTGTGGATTATTGATAAAGGTACCATTTGAACTAATGAATTGTATTCCGTTTCCATTAGCTGCTGTGTAATATCCTCCAAATGTATATCCTGCTCTTGTTGGTACTGTTATAGCAGTAATTTGTGTGGTACAAGCAGAATTCGAATAATAAGTTGCCGTCCTATATTTAAAGTATGCTGCCGTAGTACCAGCACTTGTTGCACTTTGATTGTTGAGTGTCAATGTAACAGTGTTTGCTATCCATTTTGCATATAAAATAGTATTTGTTGAAATGGATGTATGAATATTATTCACATAAGCTCCACTCGCACTAATATATTGCGTTCCACCTCCGTTTGCTGCAGTATAATATCCACCAAAGGTATATCCCGTTCTAGTTGGTACCGTGATAGCAGACATTTGGCTGGTACAAGAAACATTTGAATAATATGTTGCCGTTCCAAACTTATAGTAGACAGTACTTGTGCCCTCACTTGTTGCATCTTGAGCATCTAATATTAGCTTAATTGTATTTGTAGTCCATCTTGCATATAATGTTCCATTACTTGCTTTATTCCAGATATTGGATCCTGTTCCCGCGGCACTATAATACTTTGTGCCTCCTGATGTGGCATCATAATAACCAGCAAAAGTATATCCCGTTCTTGTGGGCATGATCGCACTTGGCATATCACTGTTGTATGTTACTGTTACACTACCAGATCCCCCGGTTCCATTATTTCGATTTAATGTTACTGTATAAGTATTTGCCGTCCATTTTGCATATAAAGTGCCTGCATAAGCTTTATCCCATACATGTGTGCTTTTCCCTGATACATTATAATACTGCGTTCCCCCCGATGTGGCATCATAATAACCCGCAAAAGTGTATCCCGTTCTTGTTGGCACAGTAATATCTGGCATGCTACCATTATAATCTACAGCTACGTTATCCGTACCACCCGTTCCATTATTTTTATTGAATGTTACCATATATTCGCCTATCATCCAAACTGCATATAAGGTTGCATTTTCCTTTTTATCCCAAGGTCGTGCACTTGTACCTGATGCTGTATAATACTGCGTTCCTCCTGAAACAGCATCATAATAGCCTGCAAATATGTATCCTAACCTTGTTGGCATGATAGCACTTGGCATCTCTCTGTCATACGCTACTATTACACTTGTGGATCCTCCCGTTCCTCCATTCATGTCAAAGGAAATAACATATTTATCCTCATATTCAAGGAAATCTTCCTCTGATTTTGAAGCGATTTCCTCTGCCAAGTCATCCGTTTCTGATAGTACAATAACGGTGTCTAATCCATAATTGACCACATATGTTTCATCATCATATTCAATTCCCATTTCATTGAGAGATTCTTCATCTAGTAAATACCAGCCATTTCCTATGGTTGTTCCATCCACAGTCGCATTTTCTTTTCCTGGAAACGTGGCATTGGCCGGGGTGAATATTCCTCGAGTCCCTGCTTTTGCTGACTGTCTTGATACTGCCGCCTTTACAGCTGACAAATTATTTTCTTTACTGGCTTTCTTAGCTTGCTTGACTGAAGAAAGACCATTAATGATAGACATAGATGCAATAATTGTGATAACAACTATCATGACAACTATTGTAACTAGTGTTATACCACTTTCTCTCTTCCAATACCTTTTCATAAGAATCCTCCTTATTTTTCCTAACTACTTTTAAAGCGCACAAAAGGAACATTTAGTCTTTAATCAACTAAATGTTCCTTTATCCACAAATTTTTTATTTAATTTTCCCCAAAATATATTTAACGAATTACTCGTGTGTGTGTGTGTGTGTGTAGAGCCCCAACGGTTTCAAGCATTATCATTTTTATTTTTCCTCTCTTCATTGTATCAATGTAGCTTCATATTTATATAAGTATATATTTTATTCACATCTTGTGCAATACTTTTTTACTCTTATGATATCTGAAAGCCCTATCGCTATTCCTTATCTCGATATTTCACTTCTCTTCCCTTCTCTTTCTTGGTGATGACCTCTATTTTTATCATCCAAAGTACTTTTCATATTTTTCATTGCACTCTCAATCCTTGCTTGTTTATCCTTATCTGTTCCAATTGCATCAATCTGAGCAATATCTCTTAAATCCTTTTCAGCCCTCCAACCAGCTCTTAACGCTTTTAGCTTGGTAGCCCTGATTAGTTCTAAGGAAGTGTGTTTAAAAGTAATTCCATCCATCTCTGCTTCCTCATAATAATCTTCTTGCCTTAACCCTGGCATCTCCTTCACTTTTAACTCTGGCTTATCTTGTCTACTCCCTGAAAGAGTGCCTTTCACAAAAGGTGGTGTAAAACTCCTCTGAATAATCATATCAGAATCAACCAATCTACCATCTTCTAACGTTTTTACCGTTTTTACATCATAGGGATAAAACCCCACTGGTACTCCGGAAATATTGGTATCCACACCATAATCTAGTCCATCTTGATGTTCATAGTACATAGAATCCATGCGTTCATTGTATAAACCATACTCTTTTAGTTTATCCCTAATCAGTCCCATATCCTCTTGTTTACAAATAATATCAATATCACTGTGCAACCTGCCAGAATCTTTATCTGCAATAATCCATGGTACAATTCCTCCAGAGATGATTAACTTATCTTGGAGTTCTTTGTCAGAAAGAATCTTCTTTAACACCTCTCTTATTTTGGCATAACTAACGCCATTTGGCATACCACCTGTCTCCATTCCGCTCATGTTCCTCTTTGACATTTTCTGCTTGTCCATACTCCTTTTCATATGGCTTTCCTGCAATGAATTGAAATTTTCCCTCTTCCACCAATTGATGCATCCCTTCTAGATTTCTTCTTCCTCTAGCAAGAGAAGCTTCTCCGCTCAAAAACCGATCGGTCCTCATAAAGATTTCTATCAATACGATCGATAGATTGCTTAGAAAGAATAGAAATACCTTCCTCTCCCTTAGCTACCCACTCTCCTCGAAACAGCAATTTAGGCTTTCCATTTTTAGGACTATATTCAAAATCTACTTGAGGCTCAAAGGAATCAGCAGGTAAGACATAAATATTAGAAGAACCCGCTACCATTAAGTTATCCGGATCAGTTTGTTTTTCTGCTGGTAAAAAAGTACCTTGTGGGAATATATCAATACCGGAACCCATGCTAACTCCACCTGGAACCACGCCTTTGGCTATATATCTAGATACGCCATCATAACTTGAAGTAGCAAATACTCCTGTAACAATTTCATTTGTAAATTGATTTTCAGTATCAATTGCCGGAGGAATATTCATTCCTTTTGGAATATCCGTTGGCGAACCCCTGCAAATAACCGGTTCATTGATGCCATACTTTGCCAAAGTTTCAAAATATTGAGCTTTAATTGCCTTCTGATATTTTTCAATACATTCCAAGGTTGGTTTAGCAGAATCTTGAACAACTCCGATAATTTCATCAAAACGTTCTCTGATATTTTCCGCAATTTGCTCTTTTGTAAGCATTGTTTCATCACTTTCCATGAAGTAAGTGGAAGAAAAGCCACCGTGTTTGATTAGTGCTTCTTGCAGTGCTTTCGCATTCTGAGGATTTTGTTGTAAGAAATCAGCAAATTCTTGTAAGGTTAGTTCTCCTTTTACTTTATCCGGCACCTCAGGGTGAGCCGCCGCAAAGCTCCTTGAATGGAAATTAGCATCAATTCTCTTATATTCATATAAGATCCCCGCAAAAATTAATGAATCTGCATAAGTTGGATTGTTTTCTAACTCCTCCATAAAAGACTGATTCACCATGCCAATATGATCTGTAAAATCCATCAGTGGTTCTTTTAAATCTTTTAGTTCATACATAATCTCACATCTTTTCTCTTTCCAATTTGCATGTACTCTATTTTTCGAAAATCACTAATATCATTATAGCACATTTTGCCAATTCCTTCAATGATTGGGTTAATGCCAATTGGCATCCTGTACTTCTTTTACAAATAATTCACCTTATCAATTACATGATTATCTATATCCATTAATATAATTTCACTATCATTGATGATTAAATAACTATTTGGGGTATTCTCTTTTGGTAATGTAATGGAACCTGCATTAATGCATAACACGCCATCTTTTTCTTTGATAAATCCTGTATGAAAATGGCCATATATCAAAACATCAACATCCGCTGGGATATTGTCCATATTATATTTATGTCCATGCGTAAAGAAAAACTTTTTCCCTCCAATATCTAGTCTTATGGAATCCTCAAAATGAAAGTCTGAAATCATTTCATCCACTTCTGCATCACAGTTTCCTCTTACACAAAGAATATTGTCTTTTAAACTGTTGAGTATTTGCGAAACCTCCATTGGGTTATACTCTTTTGTTAACGGATTTCTAGGACCATGATAATATAAGTCACCTAAAAGGATGATTTTATCAGGTTTCTCTCTATGATATATTTCCTTAATTTTTTCCGCATAATATTTTGAACCATGAATATCTGATACAACGAATAATTTCATTTCTACACTCTCCTATATATTATTTTAAAATAAGTATATAACATTTCTCATTTTTGCACAATGGGATGTCCGTTCGCTGGTGATAGTCTTATTTGCATATTGTGAATTTGCATATAATGTGATATAATTTGTTCACTTAATCGGTAGAAATATTTAGGTTTTGAAAGATATTGTTTCCGTTTTGAAAATTTTAATAATGATTTGATAGAAAAGGAGGGAGCGTATGGGTAACAAAAATTCTGAGGAAAGAAGAACCATTGCTAAAAATAGTAAAGCATTTCATGATTATTTCATTGATGCTAAAATAGAATGCGGAATTGCACTTGCCGGAACAGAAGTAAAATCTATTCGAGAGGGAAAAGTAAATATGAAAGATAGTTACGCAGGAATCAAAAATGGCGAGCTTTTCCTTTACCAGATGCATATTAGCCCATATGAAAAAGGAAACATTTTTAACAAAGACCCTCTTAGAACTAGAAAGCTGTTAGTACATAAACATGAGATTTTAAAATTAATTGGAATGGTAAAGCAAAAAGGAATAGCACTTGTGCCACTTGAACTTTACTGGGATAAAAACCATGTGAAAGTGGAAATTGGCATTGCTCGAGGTAAGAAGTTATATGATAAAAGACAAGATATTGCAAAAAAAGAAGCAGAAAGAAGAATTGCTCAGCATTTAAAATAATGCTGAGCAATTTTTGCATTTTAAAGTAACTCTTTTATCTTCTCTTCCATCTTTGCAGGATCATAAGTAGGAGAATATCTTTCTACCACATTTCCTTCCCTATCTACTAAGAACTTGGTAAAGTTCCATTTGATATCTCCTGATTCTTTAGCGGTTGTGCTGATTGCTTCAATCGCTTTCATTGCCATTTTATTTTTTAAGCCTTCTACCATGTCTTCTGGGATTTCCTTTTTGATGTATGTGTATAATGGTGAAGCATTTTCTCCGTTTACCTCTATTTTTTTGAATTGGTCAAAGGTGGTTTTATATTTTAATGTACAAAACTCATGGATTTCTTCATCACTTCCAGGTGCTTGACTTCCAAATTGATTGCATGGAAAATCTAAGATTTCAAGCCCTTGCTCATGATATTCCTGATATAATTTTTCCAATCCCTCATATTGAGGAGTAAATCCACAACCGGTTGCAGTATTCACAATTAGCAATACCTTACCCTTAAAATCTGCTATAGAAATATCCTCATCTTTCCTGCTTTTTACCGTATAATCATAAATTGACATGTTCCTCTCTCCTTTATCAATGAATTCTTCTGAATTATAGTATCACAGGATATCTCATATTTAAACCCATTTTTGCATTTTCACAAACTTTTCACATACCACATGTTAAATAGCATTCAAAAATTCTTCCACCATTTTCACATATTTTTTAGGATCCACTAAATAACTAGTACCATGATTTGCTTTTGGAAAAAGTACTAACTTCTTTGTTCCAGCATACTCTTCATAATTTCTGAAAGAGTTTTCTTTTGGCACATAATCATCCTCTTCTCCATGAACAAACAAAATGGGGATTTTAGCATCTTTGATGCATTCTATTGTATTCTTTTCCTTCAAGCTAAATTTTGCTAACACCAAACACCAAAAATTAATCATATGAATAAAGCATTTCCCTGGCAAATGAAAATAATGGTTCAAACAATAAATCACCTCATCCCAAGCTGAAACATAACCACAATCCGCCATGACTGCTTTCACATTTTTATCCTCTCCTAAATCCTTTACCGCCATTAAAACAGAGCTTGCTCCCATAGAAATGCCTGCCAAGATGATTGGCATCCCCACAAACCTATGATTCACATACTCACACCACTGGATAATGTCTTCACTTTCGCGTATGCCAAGTGTAATATATTTTCCTTCACTCATGTTCGATGTACGTTCATCAATCAAAAGCAAGCTGTATCCTAAATCATAATATTCATGACAAGAAGTAAATAGATCAAATTTGGCGGTGCTTCTATACCCGTGACACTCAATCATGATGCCCTTTGCATTGGGATTTTGAATTAAAATACCGTGAAGTTTTAACCCATCATGAGAAGTAATGGATACATCTTCCACTTCTTTACTTTCCAATTTTTCTTCCATCCAATGATGCCCTATATCGATGATTTCTTGAAACGGTTTCACCGAATTTTCAACAGAATTACGGATTACCGCCATGAGACTTTTCTTTGATTTTCTACTAATCAGAAGAAACATGATAAAAGTAGTAAGAAGATATATCATCAGTAAAAACAATGCAATTATCCCAAAAGTCATCAACACCTTCTCCTTCATTCATTTTTTTCAAAACATATCTTTGGTGGAAATTTATTTTCTTTGATTAACTCAATTAAACTGTTTAATTTATCAAGTGCCATATCTTTTTGCTGAGCAGTGATTAAATTAGCTCTTAATGCTTCCTCCAGCTCGTCCATATCTAAAATCTCATAAGTTCCATCATCATACACTTTCACATCCACTAATAAATCAATAATGGTATACACTGCTTCCCCATTTACCTCTTCTAACCTATAATCAATGATATCACAGTACCAATATACCAATTGATTATTTTCATCATAGAACCTACTGATTTTCCAGCCTTTATCCAGCATGGTATAAGAAACTCCCTTTGAAAAATCCGTTCTTGGTTTAATGGGAAGCCATTTAGTAACAATCAAATTTTCATCCTGAAATACCACTTCATCTCCTGAAATATCCACTATTTCATTTGGAATATATCTTTTTCTAAATATCTTCATTTGTATTATCTCCTATTACATTTTTCATTACTATATCACATCTACTTTCAACACTCAACCCCCAAGTAATAATGCTTGATGATTTCCTCGCAGGTTGCTCCCTCTAGTGCCATCTGATTAGCTCCTTCTTGGCTCATACCAACTCCATGCCCATAACCTATGGTATAAAAGGTAATATTTCCGTTTTCATCCTTCTCTACTCTAAAATTTGTTGACCTGATTCCAAGCATCCTTCTCAAATCAGTTGCTTTTAGTGTTGTCTCTCCTATTTTAAGATGATAAACCCTTCCACTACCTGTATAATCCACTATTTCAATTGGATAATCTTTCTTCTCATAATCACTGACCGCACCTTGAATAAGCTCTGCAAATTCTGCCTTTGTGAAACTTTTCGTATCTTGATAGATATCTCCCTCGTTTCCTGCTACACTTTGTAGATAGGGAATATCCTCTCCTCCCCAAACATATTTTGCATTTTCTGTCTGACCTCCACTATTCGCATGAAAAAACGCAGCAATCAGACTGCCTTGATAGGTAATCACTCTATCAGATGTGCTCTCCACAGCGGTTTCTAGCTTTCTCCATTTTTCATTTTCCTCTTCATCATCCCACGAGGCAAAGGCATACTCTTTAGTCTTATATGCCTGGCAACAATTAATGTCATCACACATATCTGCGTTAGGATGGACATTGGGATTTGTCTTCATTTTATTTAATGTATAAGTACGAGCAACAATTGCCTGTGCTTTTAATGCCTCTAATTCATATGTAATTGGCACTTCTCCGATTAATACTCCCTTAATGTAATCCTCAAAAGGTAACTCTATGACCTCATTTTTCTCCGTCAACAAAAGTTTTATCGTTTCTGGAAAATCTGTTTTTCTATCAAATCCTTTTTCCGCCACATTTTCATTTGAATTGGATGTTAAATCTTGACTGCCATTTTGATAATCACTTTTTCCCTTATTAGCAGCCATAATATCTAGCAAAAATAAATTAGGAGTTAGAAAACTAATGACCATCACAATCATAAAAAATAAAATACTCTTCTTCATTCCAATCCCTCCTGTCCAACATACTCCATTATATGCCTTTTTGGAAAGTTAGATTACTAGAAATTAACAAGCAAAAAAACACACCAGAAAGCCATGGCTTAACTTTCTGGTGTGTGAATAAGGGGGATTGGAATGAGCTCAGAGAAGCGTTATTGGAGGATAACGGTTAATGAAGATGTGTTCGCAAGTGCTCATTCCACGTTTGAAACATAAAAGGGAGGAAACCCATGTTTCAAACAGCACGGATACGAGGATTTGAACCCCACTTCTTAGGCGATAGCCCAAGTGTGCTAACCAACTACACTATATCCGTGAAAAAAAGCGAGTAATGGGATTTGAACCCATATCTTTTTCAGCTAAAACCATAACCTCCTCATTTTATTGTATCTCATACAGGATGGCGCTATGTGCTGAATGCTTTGCCAATTAAGCTATACTCGCTTACAATCATAATTATAATCGTATCATCAACAAAAACTCCTTTTTGCAAGGAGTATCCTATCATGATTTTATCTATCTGTCAAGAAAAATCATAAAAAAAGAAACTAGATAAACTTTCTTTATCTAGTTTCCAAAAATCAATCATTCCACATTCTATTTCTATGCTTTAGCGATAGCTGCTACGATTTCACTGAATCCATGAGGATCATTGACAGCCATTTCAGCAAGCATCTTTCTATTTACGTTAATGTTTGCTTTCTTCATTCCGTTAATTAATGTGCTGTAATTAATGCCATTTGCTCTTGCAGCTGCATTAATTCTTGTGATCCATAATTTTCTGAAATCTCTCTTTTTCAATCTTCTTCCAACATAAGCATATTGTAAAGATTTCATAACAGCTTGGTTAGCCATTCTGAATCTAATACTCTTTGCGCCATAATAACCTTTAGCCATTTTTAAGATTTTTTTATGTTTCTTTCTTGTAATTTTTGCTGTTTTTACTCTTGCCATTTATATTCTCTCCTTTCCTATACTCTCATTTTATTAACCATATGGTAACATTCTCTTAACAGTTGCTTCCATTGTCTTATCAACTGTTGTTGGTCTTCTAAGTCTTGCTTTTCTCTTTGCTGTTTTCACATTTAGCAAATGTCTTCTGTTCATTCTGTTTCTTTTAATTTTTCCAGTACCTGTAAAGCTAACTCTCTTTTTAGTAGCTCTATGTGTTTTCATTTTAGGCATTGTCAAAACTCCCTTCTAAATATAATATAAATTAATTATTTGCGTTCTTTGGATTAATCATAAGCATCATACTTCTGCCTTCTAATTTAGGTGCTTTGTCCACTGTTCCGACATCTTCTAGAGACTCTGCAAACTTATTTAATACGTTTACACCGAAACTTGTGTTATTAACTTCCCTACCTTTAAATTTGATCGTGGCTTTGACCTTGTTTCCATCTTCTAAGAATTTTCTTGCATTTCTAGATTTGAACTCAAAATCATGTGTGTCTATGGTTGATGATAAACGAATTTCCTTAATTTCTACTACCTTTTGTTTTTTCTTAGATTCTTTTTCCTTACGTGCTTGTTCATATTTATACTTGCCGTAATTCATAATCTTGCAAACAATTGGACTAGAATTTGGTGAAACTTCAACTAAGTCTAATTCTCTATCCTCTGCAAGTCTAAGTGCCTCTGCAGTAGGTAAAATTCCTAGTTGTTCTCCATTTTCATCAATTACTTTTACTTCTTTTGCTACGATTTCCTCATTAATAGAAAGTTCTTGTTTGATACAAATCGACCTCCCTCAAAAATTAATACGGATGCAAGAACTTCTATGAAGCAAAGCTTCAAGAATTTCTATCATTCGCATATTTATCTTCTACAGAAAAATTTTCCCTACGGTCGATTTTTCTTAGAATATAAATAAAAAAGACTTAAGATCAATCTTAAGCCAAACCACATAATAATCCGTAAAATCTCCATATCCATAAAGTATTACTAAATTATTTGACCTTACCCTGCATGCTAGGAATGATGATTCTTAAAATAATCACGCTAGTGCGGTGACGGTGAGAAGTGGATGACTTCTTCTTGAACTGTCATTAATTATAGACTCTTATTTTCTCATTGTCAAGCAAATTTTTACTTTTTTGCAAATAAATTCGTTGACAAAAGAAGGTTTTCGTATTAAAATAGACACGCATGGTATGAAAGGTAACCCGGAAGCCTTGTAATATCACGGTCGAATGAAAGTAAGTGTTGATGGTTGAAACACTTCAAAAAATATATTGAATGGGAGGGTAAAGTATTACCATGAATAATACTACACATAGCGTAAAAGCTGGAGAAATTGAAAGAAAATGGTATCTAATTGATGCTGATGGCAAAGTAGTTGGAAGACTTGCCGCTGAGGTTGCTACACTTTTAAAAGGTAAGCACAAACCTACATACACAACAAACCTTGATGTTGGTGATTTTGTTGTTGTCATTAACACAGACAAGATGGTTTTAACAGGAAACAAAATGGAAGACAAAATATATAGAAGGCATACAGGTTATATCGGAAACATGAAAGAATTCCAAGCAAAAGAGCTTATGGCTAAAGATTCTACCACTGTTTTAATGCACGCAGTAAAAGGTATGCTTCCAAAGAATAGTTTAGGAAGAAAAATGTTAACAAAATTAAGAGTATATGCAGGTCCTGAACATGAGCAAGCAGCTCAAAAACCTGAAGTATATAGCTTTTAAAAGGAGGAAAAATAAATGCCTAGAGGAGTAAAAAAAGATACAACCGTTTTTTGCGGAACAGGTAGAAGAAAAACTTCTATCGCAAGAGTTAGAGTAATGCCTGGTAAAGGAAATATTACAGTCAATAATAAAACAATTGAAGAATACTTACCTACAGAAGTATTAAGAACAATTGCAAAACAAGCTTTAGTTGTTAGTGGTACAGAAACAAAATTTGATGTAATTGCAAAAGTTGAAGGTGGCGGTTTAACAGGTCAAGCTGGCGCTATCAGACACGGTATTGCAAGAGCACTTGTAAAAGCTGATGAATCATACAAACCTGCTATTAAGGCAGCTGGTCTTCTTACAAGAGATCCAAGAATGAAGGAAAGAAAGAAACCAGGTCTTAAGAAAGCACGTAAGGCTCCACAATTCAGCAAGAGATAATATTTTAAGAGTCATTAAAACCGCACAAATTGGGTCATCCATTTTGTGCGGTTCTTGTTTTATTGCCTTATATCTCATACTCATCCATTGAAATCTCTTTTTCATTAATTAATTCGAATACCTCTTCAAGGCTTCCTAAAATACCTCTAGCTGCATCCATGGTAGGTCCATTGGTCCCCATTTCTGCAAAACCAACTTTTACTTTCTTGTCCCTTCCACCACCACAAATATTCTTTAAAGTAGCACTTGCACAAGCAAGCCTTCCAACAGGACTGCTATCTTTCCTATCATAATTATGAATAATTTTCTTCACCCCATTGGTTTTGGGATTGATTTCTTGAAGTGTTACCTTCTTCACAGCATTTCCTGCACTATCGGATACAAAATACATTTCAACCCTGTTCTTTGTGTTTCCTGCAAGCTGTCCATAGTAGCATGTCACATCCTCTCCCACAGCCCAAAGATAACTTGCGTAATTTTCAATGCCGGAGTTAGGAGAATAAATAGAACTATTTGCCTGATAATACATATCCATAAACGCAACGGATAATTCTTTATCTGATTTTTCTTTCACTGTTAACATGGTGCTTGCTGGGCCAATGGCATTATTCCAGCCTTTCCTCATTCCATTTGCCACTACCGCTTGTACTTCTGGAGACATCTTTTCTACTGCCTGTTCTGCCTTAGAATGTGTATTTGCTTCTACTATTAAACCTGCTTGAGGGCTCGCAAATTCCACATTTGAACTAGCCGGTGGTGCTTCTTGTTCTTTCTCTTCCTCAAAGGTTACATTTGGTATCTCTTCTTCCACACTAGGCGGAACATTTATCACCACTTCTTCCTGCCCTTTATCATTCTCTTTCAAAATCAAGCTTTCTGCTTCTGCCTCAATCCCATTAGTCACTTCAGGTGTCCTTTCAGGTATCATATATTGAACCGCTGACGCACTTGGGAACCTATTGGTAGAGCGTGCTACGTTAACTCCAGTAAGCTTTGGTACCGCATGTGTAAGCGTTATTCCAGTCAAAGCAACAGCAAGACCAGCTTTCAACTTCTTTTTTGTTTTCTCATTCAGCGTAAATCTTGTTTTTAGTGTTGGTTCAATTTGATTCTTTTCATAAGTTCCTTCTTGTAATTCCTTATCAAAATTTTTAATTTTATCAAGCTGTTCCTTAGCTTGTGCTAGAGAATCCATCATTCTTTCTTCACTAAAAATTATCTCCTTACCATCTATATTGTAAAACGTGTTCCAGATTCCTGTCCTCAATAATGTTTGTGCATCAAATCTAGCATCGATGATGCGTTTCTTGAAAATCAAATCCTGTTCAGATAAATCTTGGATAAATTCATGCCCATCTTGCACTTTCTTCCATTTTAAAGGATTTTTTTGTGAATCTTCTTTCTTCAAGGTATTATAGTATAAATACCTATTAGCAATCACTCCCCTCACACTCGTCAAAAGCCCCGCAATCTGTTCTTTGGCACGTTCTCTGATATCTGGTCTAAATTCTCCTACATCTTCCATAAAGATTTGTATGTCTTCTAATGCCTGCAAAGAAATTTGCTGTTTAATAAAATACGGATAATAATCAGACTTTTCATCAATTCCAAATGCCTGCAATTTTTCTTTCGCATTCATTTCATTCGAAGATTCCCAAAAGTCAAAAGCATGAAAAATCTTGTTGCCCATTGGTTCAAGAACGTGTTGTATTCTATCTATCGTATCGCTCAATTGAGCCGTACGCACTGTAAAAGTCTGGGTTTGGCTGTCTGTGTAATTTTCAATCACTTCATTTACTTGCTCTTGCAATTGGTTACTAATCAAATAATCCGCATCATACTGTAAAAACTCTGACGCAAGAACATTTACCACGTTTCTCATTTGCCCATCATCCGCATGTCTAAAAGTTTCTGCTGTTCTTTCCACCAATTTTGAAAGCTCTTGTCTTGCTTTTTCTACTGCCGATCTTCTGGTTCGGTAAGAACGTCCAACTGGATTTTCAGTGGTATATCTAAGTCTCTCATCCGCATCAACAATACCCATAAGGTACCTGTATAAAGCATGAGCTTGTGTGATTTCTATATTTTTTCCATCTTCCGTTTCAACAATAATATTATTATCCTCATCTACTCGATACATGATAACCACCGCCCTTGTTTAATCACTACTACTTATATTATACCATTTAAAAATATGCGGGGCAATACTGCTTACCATAAGTTTAAGGAATCGTCTGCCGTTAGTTCCTTGACTCCTTCCAAATGATAAAATGTTTCAGGAACTTCACCAATTAACACTGTTTCTGC
>JAFUGC010000019.1 GCA_017469565.1 Clostridia bacterium
AATCCATCTATAATCTTCATGCTCCAATAATTCAAAATTCTTTCCTTCTAAATAAGCCTTATAAAACACCAATTGAACATCCTTCTCCGGATAATGATGCACAATCTCCCCAACATACTCTCCAACTCTAATATCCGCATTAAATTCTTCCTTAATCTCTCTTTTTAATGCTTCTTGACGCGTCTCTCCATCTTCTACCTTCCCGCCAGGAAATTCCCACAATCCACCTTGTGATTTCTTCAAATTTCTTTGTGCAATCAAAAATCTATCCTCACTAGGATCTTTATATATAATTCCAGCCACAACTTCAATCATCTTATGCCCCTCTCTTTCATTTCATCCCAATCATATACTAATTCACCAAAAATTTCTACTATCCTCTATAAAAAATTAGTTAAAAAAGGACCACAACCTTTTGCACAGCCACAGTCCTTCATTTGATTATTCCAATATTACCATACTAGCACCAACCAGTCCAGCCCATGTAGGTTAAACAATCATTTGTCACAAAATTTTTAAAAATATATACTTTGAACACCAATAAATGTTTAAACTGCTTGTTCTTGACTTTTCCATCTTTTATAGAACTCCAACGGGCTCAACCATCCTAAAGGTCTCATCGGAAAATTATTGTACTCCTGTCTCCAATATTTTCCTCTATTTCTCAAATCTTCTAAACTCCAAAATACTTTTCCATAATAGAATCTTTCTTGATTCTTTCTGTGACTTCTTTCTACTCTTCCATTTTGCTTTGGCGTATGTGGTTTTATCACTTTATACTCAATGCCTAATTCTTCTAATGTTTTTTCAAACATTGTCTTTTTATTCTTCATAAATGTCTGCCAGCTCAATCTATTCGTAAATTCAAACCCATTATCTGTTTGTATTGTTTTTATTTCAAACGGAAAGTACTTTATTAACCTCTTTACAAACTCACTTGACATATATGTACTATGCCCATTTGTGAGCCACGTATATCGTATTCTCGTGAACTCGTCTATTGCTGTATATTGATAGTATCTTTCTCCTAAATTTTAGAGTTCTGGACTCATACATTCTTTTGGTACATATTTCACGTCAATTTGAACCTTACCTCCAGGACAATTTCCTCTTATCCATTCGCTTGGTTGCTGTCCTTTTCTTTTGCTTGGAGTTTTCTTGTATATTCCCAATCTTTGCATTACATGATACAGTCCTTGTATAACCTGCTTCTCTTAATTTTACCCACAATACTACTAATCCTGTTTCCTTATTGTTTGCCTTGTAATCCTTGATTAATTTTATTTCTGCCTCTGCATGTTGATTTGGATGACTTCTTGGTTTTCTTGATTTATCTTGCAAACTTTCCAAAGTTCCGTCATATCTATTTATCCACCTATATATTGTTCTTGGGCACAATTCAAATTTTATTATTGCATTTCTCACTCCATATTTTTAAGAAAATTTTATTACTGACTGTTTATATTTTAATTTTTGTGTTATACTTTTGTTCATAAGAGAGTGCCTCCTGTTACGTTTATTTGTCGTTATTTAAACTATAACATTTTTGGTACTCTCTTTTCTATATTTACTTTTGTGACATATCTATTTTAAACCTATAATTTTTTAATAGATATGAAAAGTGCCCTCTATAGTAGTGAGGGCACTTTTTTATTTAATCCATGATAAAGATCCTGAATAACTATACAAATACCAAATTGCATCGTCTATCTTTTGTTCTATATTATTATTTTTAATAATATTACTTACTTCGTCTCCTGTAATTATTTTTAACCCTACATTAACTTTTAATCCTGTAACTATAATCTTTTTAAATTTATCATCTATTAAGTTTAATAACTTATCTCTATCTACTGTTCCGTCATTTTTCATTAAAGTATATAGTAAACAGATTAACTTCATATATAATTCAGAAGATATGATTTCTTGCTTATGATTATTTAAGAATATCAATAACTCTTTATAATTGAATCTAGCATCTATTTTGTGATAATAATATAAAGAATATAATAAATAAGTTAGTGTTGATTGCTTATCTTTTAATCTAAATATATCATAATAATTATCCACTCGATTTTGTAATAATTCCCTATCAGTCTTTTCAATAGGCTTTACAGCGAAATCACTTGTTATCTTTTTGTTTCTTCTTAAGAAACCAGGAATTTCTAAATCATTGCAGGTATTCATGAAGGTTGTAGTGCCAAACGAAATATCTTCACTTTCATAATCTTCTTCAAAGTCCTCACATTCATTTACACCAAGTTTGCTCCACATTTTGTTCAATATTGTTCCTTTTGCAAATTTATTACTTAGTATCGTCTCTTGATATTCAGGAACTTCTAATAATTTCTTTTCTCTATCATAAATCGTTATAAATGAAGTATATTTTGAATTAATATTATATTTTTCTGATAGTTCAATAATCATTTTTTTATAGTTTTCTTTCTTTTTATCATCATATGTGTTTCTAATATATTCTTCTAACCTTTCTATCTCTTGTTTTGCAAATAGTACTTCTAAATCAACATTACTCTCATTAATTTCTTCCTTATTAATCTTCCAAACATACTCTTTATTCAATATTTTTCCTTTTAATTGTACGTCATCATTTAGTTTTTCTAATTTTGTAAACACATTAAAAAATTCATAATTAAACAAGGTATTTTCTTCTTTTATTTCATCAATTACTATGCTAGAACCATAATTAATTTCAACATCTTCTATTAAAGGTGTTTGAATTCTTGCAAATGTTCTTATAATCTTATTGTCTATCTTTTCTTTTGGCTGTATTAGTTCTGCTTTTCCATTTCCAACTTTCGCTAATTGTTTAATAAAAGCAGAATTGACATTAGTATCTATTCCAAAAGGAAATATTCTACTTTTATTTATGTTTTTTTCAACATATCTAATTATTTCATCTTCATTTCCAACTTGTCCATCTGTAAATAATAAAATAATCTTATCTGTTTCCTCCTCATAAAGTGCGAATTTAATTGGATTTAATATTTCTGTACCACCTAACGGTCTTAAGTTATTAACATACTTTACTGCCTCTTCAAAACTATTCTCATTATACTCAACCGAATTAATATTCATCGCTTCAAATTCAGATTCAAATGGAATAATATTAAACTTGTCTCCAATATCTAACTGCTTCAAACATTCTATTACTGCATTTTTCGTTTCTTCTATTTTTGCCCCACTCATTGAGCCAGACACATCAACTATGAATAAATATTCTTTTTCACTGTCTTCATATGTATCTAAGATTTCAGGTATGAAAGATAAATATACCATATCTTTTCCATCTCTAGTTTTAGAAGTTATGGCTTTTGAAGATAATTCATTTTTTAATTCTATATCTAATTTAAAGTCTTTAGATAAATCATAATTCTGTACTTCAACTCTTTCTAGTTTCTCATCATCAATTATATTAATTTTATGACTTGAACTAATTATATTTTTTCTATTTAATGCTTTATTCACACTAATATTAAAATCTACTGTATAATCCACTTTTCCATAGTTCAATTTACTAGTAATATTGGATTTATATCTAGGTGTAACAAGTGTTGGGAATAAAATTTTAATTGTATTATCTGTTATTTCAAATTTATCAATATAATGAATTTTTAGTTTTACCTCTTCTCCCTTATCAATTTTACCAACAGAAATTCTAAAAATATTATCTGTTTCCTGCTCCATCATATAAGCACTATTACCTTTAACGATGTTTTTTTGATATTCTTTTCGAGCTTTTTCTTTCTCTTTACATTTTCCCTTTAACACCTTATCGCCAATGATAATTTCAAACCCAACTATAGTTGCAGTTTCTACTATTGGAAATGTATACCCCACCTCCAACACTTTATTGGTATTATTCTTATACTCTTGCTCAACTTCAAATGTTCCAAACTTTCCTATTACATTTCCATTAATTCGTACCTTTTTTAATGCTAATTCTCTTAAATCTACATTTTCCATATTAGTCCTCCATCATTTTTTCAACATATTTTTTTACATTTTCTATAATATGCCTATATTTTTCTCCATTATCGGCCGAATAATGAATTTCAAAAATATTACATACATTCTCTCTAATGTATATTTCCGTCTCTTCTTTTTTGTGTATATTTGTATTCAATTCTCTTGTACTCTTTTTTACTTTTTCCTTTGGATTTTCTAGAATGTACTCTCTTATTTTATTTAAAGGCATATATTCTGACTGAAGTTTTTTTATTAGGAGTATTCTTTGTAAATGCTCATCACCATATACACTGTTAACACCACTTCCTACTGGTGGCATCAATAATCCCTTACTAATGTAATAATGTATTGTTCTTTTGGTAACTCCAGCTTTATCTGCTAATTCAGATACTTTATATTCCATTTTCTCACCTCTTTGATCGCATTATATCATCGTTACGTAACAGTGTCAAGATAAAAATACACAGAATATTTGTATATTGAACTCTAATGTGGTATAATTATGTAAATTGTCAAAAAAATAATAAAGGAGTAAAAATGTATATTCTTGTATTTGTAATAATCGTAGCAATACTTATAAAACTGTTACTTAATAATAAAGATAAAAAGCAGATCGAAGCCTTCGAAAATGCAATTAACAAAGCTAAAGAAGGCTATATTTCTGATGTTCAAATTCAAGAAATAAAAAATATATTTGAATCCACTTTTAAACATTTTTTAGGAAAACGCCATAAGTCAAAAAAAGAATTGTCTTTTATTGCTAAATATATTAACTTAGAAAATAAAGCAAATGAATGGAATAAAGAGTATCAAGCAAAACAAGTGCTAAAAGAAAAAGAAGAAACTGAAAGAAAAAAAATACAAGAAATGTATTCTTATCAGATAACACTATGTAATGAATTCTTAAAAAAAATAGAAGAATTAAAAAAAGACTATTTTACAACTAACCAAAGAGATCAATTATTAAAAGAATATAATCCTTTATATGATTACTTTCAAACAGACTATTTTATAAATCTCAATTTAAATGCTCCTGAAATTTTTATAAATACCTATGCAAATTTAAGAAAATTAGTAAACACATGGAACTTTGAATTTACCAGAAAAGAAATAGAATTGAATGATGCTTTTTTTAACGATATAGATGGTAAGAACTTAGATTATCAACAAAGAACAGCAGTCGTAACAGATGATACACACAATTTAATATTAGCAGGAGCAGGAAGTGGGAAAACACTTACTATTTCCGCCAAGGTAAAATATCTAGTTGAAAAGAAAAACATCCGACCAGAAGAAATTCTTTTGATTTCATTCACTAAAAAAGCTGCAGATGAAATAACAGAAAGAATTAATAATAAACTTAACATTCCTGTCACAGCAGTTACTTTTCACAAACTCGGACTAGACATTTTAAAAAATTACCAAATGCCAACAATTATTGATAATACGAAAAAAATACTATCTGATTATTTTAATAAAGAAGTATTAAAAGACTACACCACATTAAAGAACATTTTTGAATTCTTTCTTTATTACTTAAATGTTCCTAAAAATCTACAAGATTTTGATTGCCTTGGTTCTTATATTGATAATCAACGTAGTATCGATTTGGAAACATTAAAATCAAAGTATGATGCTAACCTTCTCCAAGGACAAATTCATAACATGAAAATCAATCTTCAAACAATTTCTGGAGAACGTGTTAGAAGCATGGAAGAAGTAATGATAGCAAATTACTTGTTCTTAAACGGAATCAATTATGAATATGAAAAAGAATATCCATATAAATCTAAAGAACATCCTAAAAAAAACTATCATCCTGATTTTTATCTTTCAGATTACAATATCTATCTTGAACATTTTGGCATTACAAAAGATAATAAGTTGCCTTGGCTTCCACCTGTAGAAGAAAAAAGATATATAGAAGAAATGCAGTGGAAGAGAGAATTTCATAAACAAAACGGAACAATATTAATTGAAACATATTCATACTATAACCAAGAACATCGATTATTAGAAGAACTGCAAAAACTTTTAGATGACAATAAGATAGAGATACATCCTAGGAATATAAAAGAGGTTTATGAAAAAGTATTTGCAAATCATGAAAACACGCAATTTAAAGAATTTGAAAATTTAGTTAGCACATTTATTCAACTGTATAAAGCTAATGGATATTCTATTGATGATTTAGACAAACTTAGAACTATTCCAAACAACTATCAATCTCAAAGAAATAATGCATTTTTAGATATCATTCAATCTATTATGGAATATTATCAACAAAAATTAAGTGAAGTGAATGGTATTGATTTTGCTGATATGATAAATATTGCAACAAACTATATAAAAGAAAAAGATGTTTCATTTGATTACAAATATATTATTATTGACGAATACCAAGACATTTCTGTTGGAAGATATAAATTAATAAATCAAATACTGCAACATTCAAAAGCGAAACTAATTTGTGTTGGTGATGACTGGCAGTCTATTTACCGTTTCTCTGGTAGTGATTTAGATCTCTTCAGTAATTTTGAAAAGTACTTTGGAGAAACAGCTCTTCTAAAAATAGAAAAAACATACCGTAACTCTCAAGAACTATTAGATATTGCGACAAGATTCATTGAGAAAAATCCAGAACAATTGAAAAAAAATCTTGTATCTGATAAAAGAATCAAAGAGCCTATTATGGTAATGGCTTATACAACAAATAAAAAACTGGCATTGCATAACGCAATAACAGACATTTATATGCACTTTGGAGAAGATGCTGAAGTTTTACTCCTTGGAAGAACAAATTACGATATAAATGATTATGGTGATGATGATTTAAAATACTTTCCAAATACAAACATAGTAACATATTCAAAATATCCAAAAATGAGAATAAGATTTTTAACAGTACATTCTTCTAAAGGGCTAGAAGCTGATAACGTTATCCTAATTAATATGGAAAATTGTTTATTAGGTTTTCCAAATAAAATATCTGATGATGTAGTTTTATCCATGGTATTACAAAATAAAGATACCTATGAATATGCAGAAGAAAGAAGACTATTTTATGTAGCCATTACAAGAACAAAGAATAAGACATACTTAATTGCACCAGATAAACATGCTTCTATTTTCTTAGATGACTTAAAAAGTATTACTAATTTAAGTGTCTATATGAATAAAAATGAAGAAAGTATTCAATCAAATCCAAACTGTCCAAAATGTAAAAAAGGATTTCTGATTATTCGAAATGACGGAAAAAAGCCTTTTTTAGGATGTAGTAATTATCCATATTGTGATTACAGAATAAAAGATATTGATGTATTAAATACAAAAATAAGATGCAACATTTGTGGAGGATACTTGGTTAGAAGAAAAGGTCCATATGGAGAATTTTTAGGTTGCAGTAATTATCCATACTGTAAGAATACAGGAGAAAAAAATGATAAGAGGACAATTGGATTTACGTTGAAATAAAATATTTCTTCCTATTCTCAAGATAAAAAACACCTTCCTAATCATTGTGATTTTGGGAGGTATTTTTCTATTATTCATTTATATTGATAGTTATATACAGGTACTCCCTCAATGCCCAAATAAGAAAAGCATTCACATGTTACTTTATTGCAAATTACATATTCTTCTGGGTCAATATAACTTAATAATTCACTCATTGACGATGGTCCAATATGCTTTATGTTCCTGTAGAACTCATTCCATCTTTGAATTATGCTTCCTTTTCCGTATAACAGAGCAATAAGTTGCTCCTTTATATGTTCAAACCCATTTGACTCAATTATTTTATCTGCAATATACTTTTTATTCCCCCAAACGAGCATAGACCATAATTTGCCGATATATTCAACAAATTCATCTTCATTCATATTTTGAATTCTAGTTTTTGTCCAACTCTGATAATAATCTTTTCGTGCATTCCTTTCTTTTATAGCATCAATGTTGTTAGTTCCAGAAATCTGCTTTTTATATTCATTTATTATAGCTTTTAATGTTGTTAAATTCATATTTCACCTCTACCTTTTCATTATTCCAATATACCATACTAGCACTAACCAGCCAAGCCTCCTACTTCGTCCTCTTCTTCTCCCACGCCGCACAGATGCGAAAAGCATTCTTCGCGCACCATTTCAAACTCTCCTCATCCATTTTCTTCTCCTCAATCTCATCCCTCGTGAAATCCATCACAAACAGCCTGTCAATCGCATTGATAAAAATCACATCAAATTTCACGGGATAATCAAAGTCCTGCACCCTCTTCTTAATATCTCCTAAAATCTCTCCCTCAAAAAGCCCAGTCTCGCCAAAGATATATAAATAATTCCTTGCAAACACCTTATAATGATGATTCAATTTCTTCAACTTTGTATGAATAGTTTCCACAGTCTTGATGATAATTTGAGCACCATCCAAATCAGATGAAAAATAGGCAGTGTCTCCCACCGTGCCAGCACGAGCCCTAAAACGCCCTTTGAATCTTTTATCGATTCCATTTTTGATCACATGTCCGCCTGTTTCTTTTCCATAATATTGATTAATAAAGGACCAAATTCTCCCATCATCCCTAGAAATAGCACGAGTAACTTCCAGTCCAAGATTGTATTTTTTCGATTGAAAATCCGGGCATTCTTTTTTTCTTATCCACTTAAAACAATCATCATAATGATACTGTAAAGAAAATTTAGCATACGCTTCAAAATATTGTTTTGTATATTCTGTGTTTCCCATCTGCTTCCTCCTTCTTCATTTTCTCACTACTTCACAATCTTTACTATGGAACCATCCCTCAGCCTACTCCGTGCTCTACTGTCAATCATTTGCTCCTATCAAATTTCATGATGCAAATATACGCCTACTCCTTGCTACCATATTTTTCGTCATACTCTTTTTCAGCTGCAATTGCCTCCAATGTTGCCAGTTTTGCTTCTTCCGATGCAAGGATTGAAAGTTCTATGCAAGCTGCCGCGTAATCCGTAAGCTCCTCAATATAAGCCTCCATCGATGCCTTATCATGTGCCTCCTTCTTAGCCTCTAATTCCTTTTTGGCAACATCTATATTCATCTGTGCCTTTAATAGTTCTGACGATGCCTTACTCTTTGCTCTCTCAGAAAAAATTCTGTAATTTTCCATGGCAGCATTCACATTTCCCTTTGTCTCCGTTAACATCTCATCCATCTTATCTTTTGCATACAGCCCCTTTATTTTTACAGTATCAATCGCATCCCTTGTCTTATCACCTAAATCTTTCATCTTTGCATTTAAAATATCTAATTTTTCTTTCATCTCTTCCTTATTCATTCTCATATCCTCCTTCAATATTCTCATTATCCAGCACAATATTGTACCATGACGTTATTATATCATTATCCTCTATTTTTGAGTAGTATTCGTAAAATTTTTTACACCCTATTCTGAATGAAAAAAGGACTGCAGCTTTTCAACTACAATCCTTCCATCATCCTTCCATCAAACCTCTAAAATCAGCAGAATAATAATTCCCACTATAGCAGTACCAATAGCAATATACTTTCTTAAGCTGAGCTTCTCCTTCAGGAACACTCTCGAAAGCAGCATGGACAAAATGCAATAAGACCCCACAATAGACGCACTAATGGTAGAATCATTTGCCATAGCAAACACATAGAAAAATTGCCCAGCGGTTTCAAATACCGCCGCAGAAATCTTTTCCTTTTCATCGAAAATAAAAAAACTCTCCTTCTTCCGATACAAGTAAATTATCGCAAAAACCGCAAAAATGAAAAATGTCATTTCATAAGCGATAAGCGCGTTATCCTCACTAATCAGTTCCAGCTTATCTAGGTATATTCCGTCCAAAAAGGTACCAATTCCATCAAAAAAGCAGTAAATGATTGGCAAAAAGATGGCAAGTAATTTTACCCGTTTTTGATTTTTCAATTCTACGACAAGCTTTCTTTCTTCCCTATTTTCCTTCCGCTCCAAAAGACAAATATAAAAGATAGAGAAGAAAATTAAGGCAAATGCAAGATAGGCAACGCCCGGCAGTAACTCTCTGAAGAAAACAAGTAATAAAATAGACGTAATCACACCACTCGTGTTTTGCACAGGACTTGCAATCGAAAGTTCAATGTACTTTAATCCTTTATACCCTATCACCATAGAAATAATATAGCAAAGAGAAACAGGCAAATAGATGATGATTTCCCTCAAATGAATGTCAATGCCCTTCAAAATCATATAGATATAAGCATGAACAAACATGACAAGTCCAACAATAATTCCGGTCTTAATATCCTGATACTTTTCTTCCTTGATATTGCCTTTCTTATAGAATAAATCCGCAACGCCCCAGCAAATAAAGGTAAGTAAACTATACAGCATGCTACCACTCCTTTACTTTTCATGTCCTTTCATCTTATCCCATGTCATCTTGTCCCATGTCATCTTGTCCCATCTCATCTTGTCCCATCTCATCCTGTTCCATCTCGTCTTGTCCCATTTCATCCTGTTCCATCTCATCTCGCTTCATTTTCATCCACCGATCACTCCATGAACTATTTCTCTCTTTTCACTCAAAAAGAAAGCACCATAACACCTCTAAACGTGGAAATTATATCATTATTTCAAGCATTTTACAATGTGTTTTGAACAGAAATGTCCCTCGTAAACCGCCCATTACCCCTCTAAATCATCAGAGTTTCATATTTCCGTGAAATAATTAACATAAATATTCTACTATTGCAAAAATTAGCAATACGGTATATAATAAGGGCAATTTAAAAGTTGATAGAAGTGAATGAATGATAATTGATTCATTAAAAAAGCGAGAGGAGATGAGCAGTTATCTCATGATTCAACTTTCCTAAGGACGCCCTGGCACTTTTCTTACCTTTTTAACAAAATCATAGACACACAAAAAAGGAGGGTATTTTCCATGTTAGGCTTCTATAACCAATATCTCACAAAGATTTGTTCTCCCGAAGAACTTGGCTACTATGGTTCTCTGGCACTGGTCTATGAATTTCCTAATGGTATTAAAATGTATTTGCTGGATACTTGCCGCAAATACGTTCCATACACCTTTGTATATGAACTCTTTAATGCCGAAGGAAAAAAGTTGGTTTTAAGAGATAAAGAAGTTTTCTACCATTACGCCCCTTTTGTTTGTAATGATGACTTCTTTAACCGCATTTTGAAATTAGGAATTGAGGAAGAAATTGAATTTGCAACTGAAAAAACTCCTGCAGATGAATATCTCCTTAAAAACACCAATAAATTATTTGAATGAAAATCTAATTTCAAACAAGAACAAGATCGTGATTAAGTAAGATAAAAAAATCCCCTACTAGTTGTTTACTAGTAGGGGATTGGTCTATTTAATGAGTGATTCCACTCCCATTATTTTGTAGTTATGCTAATTCCTATCATAAAAATTCACACACTTTCAAAAATTATATCAATGATAGCATATTTTCAAATATAGAAATAGCACATGTCATACCGAAAATGTACCGAAGGTGCCCCCTTTTATTTCATCTTATTCAAACTCAATAAAAATCTTCTTTTTATCTTCATCTATTTTCCAATATGATTTTTTCTTATCATCGCCTTTGTAATCATAATAGCCTATCTTTTTGTATATTTCCGTAACTCCTCCAAAATATCTTCTGTCATGATTGATATTTAGCTCTTTTTCTTCTTTTCCTATTTCCACATTATATCTTTTACATTGCCTAATTTTCTCAAATATTTCTACTGGGATCGGTAATATTCTTGCTCTAATATCATTACTACTAATGAATCTTAATATAGCATTCTTCTTAAAATCTTCTTTATCATTTTTTCGATTAGCATTTTGTTTGGTAATATTTCTCACCTTCTCAACAGAAACAGTAGGATTCCATTCAAATATGTAATCTCTTTCTGGATGTTCTATATAAAATCTTAATATTTGCTCTCCATTGATTAAAATTATTTTTCGCGAACCATCATTTTCAGCTTCTTCGATACCACCTTTTGTAAAATCACTTGTTGTGATAAATATTCTTTTCTCATTTGAAGAAGTTCCCTTAAATTCTCTTATTTCTTTTACTGGCACTACATTTTTATACCTTTTGGCCTGAATAATATATTTCTCCGGATCAATATCCAAGCTTAAAATAGAACTTTTATATGCAATTAAATCAATGCCTTTATCTCCACTTCTCTTAGTAACACTGATATCTGTAAATCCTATATCTTCCAAAAATCTTTTTAGGAAAAACTCAAAATCATATCCAGTCTCAAAACATTCATAAAAATCATTTAACATCAAATTCGTTATTTCTAAATTCATTGAATTCTTTGTACCTCCTCATAAACAATTTAAAATATTCTTACTAATCGTCTCCGTTACTCCAAGAAAAACATGTCAATTCTTCTAAACATGGGAATTCTCTACTAATCTTTCATCTCTTGAGCCAAATTTTTTAATGCCATCATATGTGTTTTTGATAGTCCGCACCAAAAAATCAGAATCATTTATCTTTTTTCTCACATCACTGTAAACATGAGCTGCTTTATACATGTTTTGGCGTTTAGCAATGTAGGATGAAGTAATAAAATAGTTGCATGTTAAAAATGTTTTGTTATTTTCCAGTAAAATTTCTAGAATTTTCATCAATTTTTCAAAATTTCTTGTTACCATTTTAAATGAATCTGTAAAAAATACCGTTGGTCCGGTATCTGCTAATACAAATTTCAAATTTTCTAATAAATTTTGAGAAGATTTTTCATTTATTCCGGACTGCACATCTTCTAACGATTCTTTAACTAGCTGATTTACATCACTATTTACTCCGTTTAAAAAATCTAATTTTATTTTTTCAGCTATTTGTATCTCCTTGTATACAGCCTTTTTTCCATTACAATTTCCTAACTGTATAAGAGCTTCCCAAGCCATAGGATACTTTTTCGTAATTTCACCATACTTATCCTTAATATTATTTTTCGATACTTCATCTGCAAGTTGTTCAAAATTAATATCCTTAAAATAATTAATAGCATCTGTCGTTATTTTTTTCACATCTTCCTCTGGCAACGGCTTATCCAATTCCATTTTTTTACTCTCATCACTAAATATTATTTCAATGAAACTATTTCTTACTGTAACAACAATAAATGAATTAACATCAACGTTTACGTCTGGTAGATAAAATTTTCCTTCTTCCAAACCAATCATTAATATGGCTTTTCTGAATTTCACATCATTCCAGTGGAACAAAAGCGACAACATTTGCTCTTTTACGTCATCGCAAATATTTTTGATATATTTTTCTTTTAATTCGAATTCTATTAATCTTTTTTCTAACACCTCTTCGATATAACCGTCAATGACTTTTATCTCCATCTTTTATCCCCTCTTTTTTATCGTTTGAATAGGTTTCTTAAAAAATTAATACATCTTTTGAAAAAAGGTTGCTTATTTTGTACTATCACTGAATTTTGAGAAACCTCCTCTTGGTTTGTATTGTCTTTTTTTAGTTCATCCACCTGACTATTAGCGCCAAAAACAGGATATTTAATTACTACATTTTCATCCTCTAAATCTATTTTTTTACAATGCAACAACCTATGAAACTCACTAGGGGATATCAATTTTTGGTATGTATTCTCTACCTCTTGCTCCATAACACCAATATCTTTCAATACCATATAAGCATCGCTTTTTTCCATTTTAAAAAAACAGGCCTCGTCATTTAAGATGTCTTTCATAATGTTATTCTTGGTACAATCCCTTTTTATTTTTTGAAGGTAAAGAATAGTTGAATCATTAATTACTCTCAATTCATTTAATGGTGTCATCTTGATTCCTCCTTATCGATTCCTGGAAGTTTGTGTTTGGCATCTTCATATATGAGTTCTCCACTTTTTAATTTTTCTATGATTTCTTCTCTAGAGGAAATAGAAAAATCAAGTGAATCAGTATCAATCATAAACACATTTTCCCCTTGATGATTTTCATTTGATTGTCTAAGCAAGATATGTCTCTTAAAATGTTTTCCTTTTCTTTCCCCCTGTACTAACTCACCCAAATATGCCATTTCAAGAGGCTCATCACCAAAATAATTTGTTTTTCGCATGCCCCAAAGAGTTTGTGTAAATTCATTTCCGCGTATATTTTTGGAGCGCATTACTTCTAAAAAAGACTCTATTTTTAATTGTACATCATTTGGTATATCCGCTTCTTGCTGTGTATTTTTTAATTGTTGAACATACTCTTTGATGGTTTTCGCTCTGCCGCCAAAAATGCTATGATATACTTTTTCTAGTGCTGGTTCTACTAATCCATTCTTGTCAGAAATAATTTGAATGCCACTTAGCATGATACCATTTTGTGCTTTCATTAAATCATTGGTGGCATCACTATTTGACAGAGTATTGACAGCTTCCATTGTTGCCGAAACATTTTCCGTGTAAAATCCTGCAAAAGCGTGCCCCTCATTCATGCCAGTTAAAATCATCACAGGCGTAACACCTTCGCCAAGTTCACTAGCCAATTTCACAAAAATTCTTGAAAAGTCATAGCAAGTAATTTTATCTCCTGGTTTTAGTGATTCTAAATGCTCTTTTGAAAAATCTGATTCATAATTAAGTTTTTTCAATTTATCTCGATATAAGTATCCTTCATCATAAGTAAAAGTAGTGCACATTTTGCAATATACATATAACGCTTGTTCCTCTGAAGATAAATCCGTAGGCATATCACCTAATACCTGTTCTTGGATTTCTGGCGATAAATTCCATGCTGCTTCTTCGCCCACTCTAACCACTTTATCAGTAATGTGTGGCAAAACTTCAAACGTAAATCTTGGATTAACGTATCTATCTATATTCATGGCATCAAAAATTGATAGATAGCTATTTTTCATCTTTGCAAGATTAGGCAAGAAAAAATCATTTATTCTATTTTCGAAACTTACATTTTTATCTTTATCTACATTTCCAAAAATATTTCCTAATATCTTGAAATAATCACTAATAGGCACTTCCTGCCCCATTACCGAAAAAGTATTTTTGTGATGATCATAATCTAAGAATTCCGTCAACGTATTATCATCTAACAATATTTTAAAAACGTTTTCTACTAGTAGTGCACTCCTATCATCTTTTATGAATACATTTTTAAAGGCGTCTAAGTCACGCGAATGAAGCAATCTACTAAGCCTATCATATTCTTGGGAATCATCACGATACGCTAGCATACATTTTTGGCACTCTTGCAGGATTTGACTTGTTTTAAATCTCTCACCACCAAAATAACCTCTACTTATCATCTTTCCTTCATCATCATAGATTCGTTCCAAACCTACTTTTTGAGGATTTTCAGGTCCTTCACAATTATCTGTTAAATAAAAAAAGTTCAATGAATTAATCCCACCATTGTGCGGCGTCATCTCTTCTATCAATTGTTCAAACTCATCTTGAGGCATAGCCAAAATGGTATTAATTCCATCAATCATACGATTAACATTTTCTCTTTCAGATATGATATTCATACTATTCTAGCACACCTCCACTCGTAAATGATAGCAATCTATGCTTTCATTATATATAATTTCATTTTTACTGTCAATTTTCCCCTCTTTCTGAAAGCTCATAAACTTATCACCTAGGTTGTTCGATAGCTTCATTGATACCCATGTAAAAATAGACATCTCTATAATCCAATTTTTAATATTTTAATTTTCACAAATGTATGATAGAATCTTACTAAAATTATTGATAGTTTTTCACAAAAAATGGAGGGGAAACATATGAAGAGACAATTAATAGTAACGTCTATTATATTTGTACTATTTTTAACCGGATGTAATGTAAGCCAAAAGAATGAAATTAACGAACCAAAAAATATTGATATTACCTTATCAGAAGAAACAAATAATCATCAAGAAACAGAGTATATAAAATCAGATTATATCATTACAACCATGCCCAATGATATAATTACAATAACTTCTCCAGATTTAAATAGTGAAAAGGTTTCAATCAATGATTATGATGATAGTATTAACAAAATTAAAAAAGGAATTGCCAATTTAAATAAAGGAACATTAATTAATACTATTTATGAAACAAATAAACTGCTAGTTACAAATTATGATTATAATCATATCTTACCCAGTGGTGATTTAAGACTAGAATCTGCAACACACGAGTTACTATATAAGTATTATCAATCTCCTGAAATTAAAGTATATAATGAAAATGGAAAAACAAATATCGAATGTTTTGGCAACTTAAAAAAGTGCTATATTAACGAAACAGTGGTGGGTTTAGTATTTATATCACTAATACCACAATATGAAGGAATGACAATATATGATAACAGCTTTTATGTAGATTTAAAAGAAAATAAAGTATTAAATTTTGACAGAGAAATGTATGAAACAATGGAACCATTAAACTTTAATTGTGATATTAAAGATTTTCAAGAATTTGATAATTATATTTTCAGTTCTGATAAAATAATTGAATATGATGATTACGATATTATCATCAAAAGTGGAGGATTACGAGGACATGAAGCATGGCTTGATGTATGTGATATGAATGAATTAGTTGAAATATATGAATCCAGTAATGGTAAATTGAGAATTTATTCTGAACTTAGTAATTACTATATAAACGGTAATATTATTTCGTTTCTAGAAGAGAACTGGAGTGAAAATTCCATTTGGTATGATGTTCGCAATGTAGATATTGCAAACAAAAAAATTATGGAAGCCGATGATTTAATTGAAATAACTAAATCGAATAAAGAACATGTTAAAAATGTTATCAAAAATGCACTTATTGAAGAAATGATATATGATTGGCCATATCATCACGTATCAGACGAAGAGAAGGTAGTTGTAGAAAAGTTTTTGAAAAATGTATTATTGGAATCGGATTTTAACAAAGATGATTTTGAAGTATGGGATAAAGAAATATATAATTACACAGATGATATAATATCTTTTAATAATGTTGAGTGGACAAACAGTGAAGCAAGTCTAATACATTACGTGCTTAGTACATATTACGAATATATAGATCGTTATGAGAATTTTTGGAGATTAGATTTTTACCTAAATGAAAACGCACATTTATGTATTTATGCTGATTATCCAATAGACTCAGTGGGTGGTGGTTTTCCACAAATATTCTTTTATGACATAACCGCCGAAAAAATATTGCCGTATATGACCGTGCAACAAACGTTATTTGAAAGGAGCAATGAATGAAGAAGAAAATTCTGTCTTTATCTCCCATCTGCTACCAATATCTTTTTATTGAGAGCTAATTTTGTTACAAATTCCGTTAAAGTTAGCTTTGCTAGCCTATTTCTTTAAAACCACAAGAAATACTTAATCGATAAGTGTCTTTTCCTCTTTGTTATACATTCATTACTTTTTCACAAAGTTTCTTTGAATTTTTTAGTAACAATAACGAATCTAAAAGCAAAGTTTAGTGAAAAGTGTTTCCAAAATGGTATTTTTGATAAAAAATAAGCACTTGCGAAATACTCGCAAATGCTTGATGTTAGCGGTTGCAATGGCATGAAGCAAGCCTGCAACCGCATGACAATTGAGTGTGAGCATGTTTATGAAGCTCTATCAAGCTTTTACCTATTAGGTAAAAGAACTTATTCATTTATATACTCTAATGGATTTACTGGCTCTCCATTATAATGAAGTTCTAAATGCAAATGTGGTCCAGTTGCCATTCCTGTTGCACCTACTGTTCCAATTTCCTCTCCAGTAACTATTGTATCTCCCACATCCACTTTCATTTCTTGAAGGTGAGCATATAATGTTTCGTATCCATCAGTATGTTCCATCACAATATGATAGCCATATGCAGAATTAAATTCTGCCTTTGTAACTTTACCATCTGCAACTGCTAAAACCTTTGTTCCTTTATCAGCAATTATATCAATTCCTTTATGAGCATATTCTCCTAGTGAGTATAGACTTGTATTTTTTTCAAAAGGATAACTTATGAAAAAGCCATTCACTCTTATAGTTTCTTTGTTTTGCATTTCATTGTTGTGTTCAATTACACTAATTGAATTTTGAGTTTCTTCAGAATACTCTTTATTCTCTACATTTAAGAAATTATTACTTATCTGAAAACGCATAACTGCTAATACTATCGTTCCTGTTAGTATAGTTCCAAGCATAGACATACCAATAATCCTCCTTGTTCTATTTTGATTTTTACGACTATTGATAGAACTATAAACTTTATCTATCATATCGTCTGGAGCTTTTATACTAGAAAAAGCATTTCTTACTCTTTGATTATCATTCAAAATTATCGTCTCCTTTCAGATATTTTTTCAACTTATCTTTTGCTTTTGAAAGTCTGCTACCTACTGTCCCTAATGGTAACTTTAAGATTTCTGCTATCTCATTAAGCTTGTAGTCCTCTATGTAATATAACACTATTACAACTCTATATTTTCTATCTAAAGACATAATTGCATTGAATAAATCAATATTTGATTCTTCATATTCATCATTCTTAATATTTACTTCTTCAAATGTAACTAGCTTATTCCAAGATGTTCTCCATAGTTTTTTGCATTCATTAATAGTGCATCTAATAAGCCAAAATTTAATATGTTCATCACTTTCAAATTCTTTATTAGTTTTATAGAAATTGAGTAGTACATTTTGAACTACATCATTGCTATCATCGTGTGATTTAAGATAGACAAATGCCAGTTTATATAGCATATCCATATATTCCGAGACATAATATTCAAACATTTTATTATTTTTCACTTATTGTCTCCTTTCCTTTTTGAAAAGCTTTTCTATATATAATATCCCACAAATCGATATTTTTTTCATTTTTTTACAAAAAAATGAGCAAGTATCCATACCTCCTCAATAAGAATAATATAATTTTTCAAATTGTCTATATTTCAAACTTGTACGTAAGATTACAATATTATGAGCCAGCGATAAATTACTATTTGTCTTTTTTTTATATCATATTAGGAAATGGATTCAAACCGTTAAAATTCATTTTTCTATTTTCTATCTTGTTTCTCTTTTTCCTATATTTGACTGACCTTTGACTGACTAAATCGATTTTTTGCATTTTGGGGAAAATAATAAAACCTTACAATCGTTATGACTGTAAGGTTTTATATATTTTTGGTTGCGAGGGTAGGACTCGAACCTACGACCTCCGGGTTATGAGCCCGACGAGCTGCCAACTGCTCTACCTCGCGATATGTTTCTATATTATTATACGCAAACATATCCCAATTGTCAAGAAAAATTTTACTTATCATCTTCTGTAAATTTTCCAAGTAGCGCTGTTACTGGCACTGCAATAGATACAGAAATAATAGTAAATAAGATTCTAGAAATATCCGTTATCATAATTTCCGAATTAATGATTTCCACCAATGCGCATTTATTGGCTAAAAGTAACATGTATTTTGGTATCATAAGCACCAATAAAACACCTGCTATTAGCAATATTTTATCTGCTAAATATCCTCTCATGTCGTCAGCAGTATCCTTTAAAACTGTTTTAGATTTTTTATTCTTTTCGTATATTTTTGCCGTTTCGCATGTAACCAAAATAGTTCCCAAAAATAGAATAAGAACGGTAATTGCAACATGAAATGCATGAAAATCCACTTTTGTTACAATATCCCCACTGCTTGTAACTGTAGGTAAAATATACTCCATCAAATAAGTTGCTTCATATGTGATACCACACATATTGGCAAGTGCGTCAAATCCATTGATTACAATTGTCATAATAAATGTAACAATGAGTGCTGAAAGAATGGCAACAAACGCCTCTGGCTTAACACCTAACTTTAGCACTGCAATGACAAGCGATGTCAAAAGTATCATAACAGAAACTAAAAATATAATATTAATTCCATTCATGATAGAAGGCGCTGCGACTGCTAAAATCAAATCCGCTACAAGTGCAAGTGCCACTAATGATTTTATACCCTTTTTCCCTGCATATATAACAACAACAATGATTGTGATAATCAAAAGCGTAAAAATCCATTGCCATCTAACCACTGGCGCATCATAACTGGAAGATGTTGCCGTAAGGTTTCCTTCTTCATCTTGAGTAATCACAACATTAATGGTATCACCCTTGTTTACTGTTGGAAGTTTGATATTTTCATAAGTATCGCAGGTAAGGATATATGTAAAATCAGAAAATACCTTATCTTGATAAGGTCCCTCTAATATTTTAATGCTAAGTGGCTGGTACGATGTTTTATAAACTAATCCATCATAAGAATATGGAACATAAGTTGCTTGTACCTCTCCTGCCTCTAGCACTTTAGCTTTATATACCTTGGTTCGCTGTATACTAGTATATTCACTCACTTCGTCTTTAATGTTTTGCTCATATACTTCTCTATATTCATCTTGATAACTAATACCATTTAAAACATCTAGGTATTGGGAATAATCATCAAGATATACAACATCATCACTTGCTGTATCTGAATTAAACATACTTTCTATGCTATCTTGGATGTCATCTGTACTTGCAGTATCTGTAGCAAATACACTGCCAAACGAAAAAATTAAGACACATACTATGAAAACAGCTAAAAATCTCTTCATCTTCATACCAAACCCTTTCAAAATAATTTTAAGCTTTGTGAAACATAAAGAATATATCATAAAAATTAAGAAAAACCAATAGAATGCACAAGAAAAACATAATTGATTTTTGCGTAAAAATATGGTAAAATATGTAGGAATATGTATGAAAAGGAGCTTTGTCTATGGAAATTAAGTTCTTAACCCAACCAAAAGAAGGTAAATTGGGCGATATTATTAAAAATCGTTTAAAAGAAGGTTATGCAGAAGTTCATATCATTGCTGGAATGGCAAAAGATACAGGTTTTGAAGAAATCCTTGCAGAAATCGAATCTGCATCTTCCCTATCCAATATTAACTGCTACATCGGTGTTGACAGAAAAAATACCTCAAAAGACATGTTATCCAAACTACTTTCATTAGGTGTAAAACTTCATATACATATTAACACCGATACCAGTAAAGTAGAATCCCGTATTTATATTTTTGAGAGTGAAAAAGCAAATTCTTATATTTATACCTCTGGTGGTAAATTCTCATCAAGTGGCATTTTTGAAAGCATTTCTACTATCACTGAAATCAAATTTGATACCTCAGATGCCTCTGATGAAAGTGCTTTTAAAATATCCAAAAACAGTATATTACAAGGAACCAATAATATTTTTCATAGCATCGATCAAGAAGAAATCATTTTATTAGCCGAAAAAGGTGAAATCTCAGCAAGAATTACAGAACGTAAAATTCCTAAGATTAGTGAAATTTATGGTGTAAATCAATCATCTGGCGAAAATTCAGATAATTCGCAGTTATTAGGAGAACGTATCTATGATGAAAGCACCAGTTCCTCTACAATTGACTTAAATTCTCTAGAAGATATCGATATCGATTTTGAGCCTGAAATTGCTGTTAGAATGAATGTGCAACTAGAAGCAGAAAAAGAGGCAAAAAAAGAACAAAAAGAAAAAGAAGAGCTATTGAAAAACTTGAAAAAAAATGCAAATGATTTAGATAAGTTTTATGATAATAAATTTCAATCTGATGAAAAGAAGAAGCCTACCATTCGCATGTCTGACGAGCTTGACTATCAAAATATGACTACACTCATCTTAGAATGTAATAAAATCATAGAAAAAGGTTCTGGTGCAGGAGAATTTAAAATACCAAAAGCACTCGCAGAAAATTTAAGTAATTTTCTAGGAACAGAAAGCGCCACATTTGATTCCTTTGAAGTCTTTGACAATATTAGTGGTGTATCGAAAACAGATTCAGAAGCAAAACTTATTATTACCTCTAAAGGAACATCCATAAAATCGGATGTCTTAAATGCCTTTCACCCTGAAGAAGGAGATATCATAAGATTGCTCAAAGAAGATAATCATAAATACAGATGTGAAATCATTAGAGAAAAGTCACCCGAATATGATGTTTGGCAGTGCTATTGCGTTAATACACTAAAGGGTAATAAAAGAAAATTTGGAATAATTTAAGAGAGCGTTTCCGCTCTCTTTTTTAAACCAAACCGAAGCTGATTCCTAAGGCTGAATTCACTTTACTCATAACATCTTCATCCACCTGACCTATTTTCTCCATTAAACGAGATTTATCAATTGTTCGTATTTGTTCCGTTAAAATTACCGAATTTTTCATTAATCCAAATTCTTTAGAATCGATATTTATATGTGTTGGAAGACGACTTTTATTAGTTTGAGATGTAATTGCGGCTGCAATTACCGTTGGACTATAACGGTTTCCAACATTATTCTGAATGATTAATACTGGCCTAACGCCACCTTGCTCCGATCCTATAACTGGGCTTAAATCAGCATAGTACATATCACCACGTCTTATGTTCAAAATTCTCACTCCCAAAAATCTTTAATTCTTTAAAATCATTGTTTCCGCATTTTTGAAATTTTATACAAAAACACAGGAAACTAATATATTTTACGCATCCTTGAGAGTGGACGTTCCTTTTTCGACAAACGAAAAAACGAAAAGCGGACAAAAAAGGTTATCCCTGTTTGTTCGCTTTTCGCTTCCTTATCTAGCAGACTTCTGCTCCTTCTTCCATTTCTCCATCTACTGTTAAAACTTTAACATTTTCTCCTTCTCCAGCAGCAAGCACCATGCCTTGTGATTCAATCCCCTTTAATTTGGCAGGTTTTAAATTTGCAACTATCACAACAGTTTTGCCAACTAAGCTCTCTGGAGCATAATACTTCTTTAAACCAGCAACAATTTGTCTTTCCATATTTTCTCCCGCCGCATTCTTTCCAAGAGAAACTTTCAACCTTAATAATTTATCTGATCCATCAACTGTTTCTGCTTCAAGAACTTTTGCTGTTCTAAGGTCTAATTTATCCAAATAGTCTATTGTGATTTCTTCTTTTCCCCTCTGCTTTTCTTGTGACTTGGATTCAGTCTTTGCCTTCGCTTTTTCATTTTCTCTTGCAATCTCATCAAATTTTGCAATAACCGCTTTCTCATCTAGTCTTGCAAATAAGGCCTCTATACTACCAAGTTCAATCTTAGCCACCTCATCACATCCAAGATAAATCATACCCCAACTTGACTTTTCTATTCCAAATATGTTTCTAATTTTACCAGCACACTCAGGCATAAATGGCTCAAAAATATTTGAAATATTCGCAATAATTGTGGCACAAGTATAAATTGTATCATGAAACCCTTCTATATCCTCTTTAAACTGAATCCATGGTTTCCTCTCATCATAGTATTTATTAGCATCATCCACTAACCTAATAGCTTTTTCAGCTGCCTCTTTAAATTCCAATGTTTCAATGCATTTACCTATTTCTTCATAAGCTAGTTTTATTTTTTGCTCAATTTCAGCATCTAATTTTCCAAATGGAATTTCAGATATTCCTTTGAATTTCAAAGTTCTATTCACAAAATTTCCAAGTTTGTTAGTAACCTCATTATTGTGTGTAGCAACATATTCACTAAGAGAAAAGTTAGTATCCTTACGCTCAGGGCCATTGCTTATCAAATGGAATCTAAGAGTGTCCACATTTAAATTTTGGATGGCATCAAGGGCACTAATGGCATTTCCTTTACTCTTCGATGCCTTTTCATTGTTAAAATTCAAATACTCAGAAGACACAATCACATCTGGTAGGCGATATCCATCCTTTAAGGAAAGTAAAATTCCTGGGAATATAATACTATGGAATGTGATATTATCTTTGCCATGAACCATGTATATCTTAGCATCATCTTCTTCATGACCTTCTACACCACCTACTGGATTTGGATTCCTCCAAAATGCATCAAAATCAAGGCCTCTATCCTCACACACTTTCATGGCAGCTGTCACATAACCTAAAACAGCTTCTATCCAAACATATAACTTTTTATCATCATACCCTGGAACTGGCACATCAATTCCCCAAGTTAAATCTCTTGTAATGGCTCTATCTCTAAGGCCTTCACGCAAATATTTTTCTGTTTCATTTTGCGCATTAATTCTCCATCTATGTTTATTTTCAGAAACATATTTTTCAATATCGCCTTGCATCTTAGAAAGAGAAATATATAAATTCTTGTTATCTCTTTGAACAGTTTTATTTCCACATTCTCTGCAAGTTGCCCCAATTAAATCTTCTTCTGTAGGAGAATATCCGCAATCACAAGTATCCCCCTTGGTAAGATTTCCACAATTTGGACAAACAATCTGAAGCTCTCTATCTGCCATGAATTTTCCACAATGTTCACAATATGCTTGAGGCTCCATTTTCTCATAAATTGCCCCATTTTCATAACTTTTCTTGATGATTTCTTGCACCTTTTGTTTATGATAATCTGTTTCTGTTGAAGTATATAAATCATATGAAAAATTCAATCCCTCAAAAGATTTCACAAACAACTCATGATATTTAGAAGAAATCTCTGCTGGAGAAATGCCCTCTAATTTTGCTCTTTCTGTAATTGGGGTACCATGACAATCAGAACCAGACACATAAATAACACTATCCCCTTTTGCTCTATGATACCTCGCAAGTAAATCTCCACCAATTAAACCTGCCACATGTCCCAAATGCAATTTATAATTTGCATAAGGCCACGCACCGCCAATTAATACTTTCATTTTTCTATCTCCTCTCCATTTAGTATTACCACTGTAGCCACGGCAAAAGATGTATCATGTGATAAACTAACACTAATATTTTTCTCATCTATTTTCATATCTTTGGCCACTTCAGCCAACTTTCCATGAAGCTTCAACACTGGTTTTCCATTAGGGAGCCTGATGATTTCTGCATCATGCCAAGAAGCACCCTCCACAGGCAATGCCTTATATGCAGCTTCTTTTGCAGCAAAGCGCGCCGCATAACTTTGAAACTTGGACATTCGACGAGACTCACAATAACTTATCTCTTCATCTGTATATATTCTTTTTAAAAATGTATCACCATATTCGTGAATAGAATCTCTAATTCGCTCCACACTTGTAATATCCGTTCCACAACAGATAGCCATGACAAACCTCCCACTCAAAACAACATCAATATAAAATTTAATTTATCCCATAAAATCTTTTTGCATTCTCTGTTGTAATCTGCGAAATTTTTTCAAGAGAACATTCTCTTAAATCTGCAATCTTTTGAGCTGTATAAACAACATAAGCAGATTCATTTCTTTTTCCTCTATATGGTTCAGGCGTAAGATAAGGAGCATCTGTTTCAACTAAAAGTTTATCTTCCGGAATTAACTTTGCAACATCAATTAAGGAACGTGCATTTTTAAAGGTGACAGGCCCTGCAAGTGATACATATGCACCCAATTTTAAAACTTCTTTTAATACCTCAACACTAGAAGAAAAACAATGCATCACAAAGCCATTTTCAATTTGATGTTCTTTTAAAACAGCAAGCATGTCCATATCTGCATCTCTGCTATGAATAACAACTGGTAATTTCAGCTCATTAGCAATTTCAATTTGATGAATAAAAACTTCCTTTTGCTTTTCTTTCATAAAATCACTCATCTTTGCATTTGGAGAAGATGCCTCTTCCAAATTTGGAGCACCATACCCAAAATGATAATCCAAACCAATCTCACCAATTGCAACTACTTTTTGACTCTTTGCCAATTCATAAATAAAATCAAAATCTTCCTTTGCCACGCCATTATCCTTTAAAGATTTTTCACTGAGCTCATCTATATTTTCAGGATGCAAACCAACAGTAGCAAAAACTCCCTCAATCCCATTTACATTTCTTGCCTCATCAGCTATTTTCACAGCCTCATAAGATGTTTCTTTATTATATCCAATATTAGTAATATACTTAACTCCAACACTTGCAGCATTTTTTAAGATTTCATTCCAATTTCCATCATACTTTTCATCCATCAAATGTGTATGAGAATCAAAAAAAGTAAACATGCTGTTTTGTCACCTCCCAAAATCATGGTAAATTATATCACGAACATATGAATTTGTCTAGGGATTAGCAGCCTATATACAAAACAAAAAGCGGTGAAAAATATGCTTTCTCAATTTAAAACATATCTTTCACCGCACTTATTTATTATTTTTTCTGGCGTTTTTTATCCATTCCAAATTCGTCTTAAATATTTTTGATTTCTTCTAAACAAGATTTGCAAATAATTTTATCTTTGTAAGTTACAACATTTTCTGATTCTCCACAGAAAGTGCATGTAGGTTCGTACTTTTTAAGAACAATCTTTGAATCTTCCACATAAATCTCAAGTGCATCTTTGATATCAATATCTAAAGTTCTTCTAAGCTCTATAGGTAAAACGATTCTTCCAAGCTCGTCCACTTTTCTCACTATTCCCGTTGATTTCATACAAATTTCCCCCTTACTCGATTCATTTTATGTTAATAATATATCATGTTTTACAAAATTTGTCAAGAAAAGTAGTAAAAATCTGGAAAAGTCAAAAAAATATTTACTTGTCAATATCAAATAACTATGATATATTTTTTACGGGAGTATCTGCTCCCGCACTTTTCTCAAAAAACAGAAAACATTTGAAAATTGGAAAAGGGGTTTGAAAATGGACAAGTTTATAATAAAAGGAAAAACACCTTTAAAAGGAACCGTAAATGTGAATGGTGCTAAAAATGCCGCTGTTGCAATTCTTCCTGCAACAGTATTAATAAAAGGTAAGTGCCATATTGAAAATATTCCAAATATTAGTGATATAAAGCGTTGTTATGAAATATTAGAAATGCTTGGAGCAAAAATCAACTTCATAACACCTAATGAAATAGAAATTGATTGTACGAATGTAGAAGAAAAGGAAATTTCAGTTGATATTACCAAAAAGTTCAGAGCATCTTATTACTTTATAGGTGCTCTTTTGAGCCGTTTTGGTAAAGCATCAGTTGGCTTTCCAGGTGGTTGTAATTTTGGTTCAAGACCAATCGACCAGCATATTAAAGGTTTTGAGACTCTTGGTGCCACTGTTAACTGTGAAGGTGGTATGATTTATGCTACCTCTGAAGAATTAACAGGTAACTCTATTTATCTTGATGTCGTAAGTGTCGGTGCAACAATAAATATTATGCTTGCATCGGTTCTTGTACCAGGTGTAACAACAATTGAAAATGCTGCAAAAGAGCCTCACATCGTTGACCTTGCAAACTTCTTAAATACCATGGGAGCAAATATTAAAGGAGCAGGAACAGACATCATCAAAATCACTGGTGTTGAAGAATTACATGGAGGTGCTTCATATTCCATTGTTCCAGATCAAATAGAAGCTGGTACATTTATGATAGCAGCAGCCGCTTCTGGTGGTGATGTAGTAATTACAAATTGTATTACTAAACATTTAGATCCTATTTCAGCAAAATTAATTGAAATGGGGGTTAATATAGAAGAATCTGAAGATGGTGATAAAATACATGTATGGTGGGATAAAAGAACAACAAAAGCAAACATTAAAACCTTACCATATCCAGGTTTTCCAACTGATATGCAGCCTCAAATGGCAGTATTACTTTCTATCTCAGAAGGAACAAGCTATTTAACAGAAGGAATTTATGATTCTCGTTTTCAATATACAGAGGAGCTTAAAAAACTTGGTGCGAACATTAGAGTAGAGGGCAAAACTGCTTATATTGAAGGAGTAGACAATCTTATTGGTTGTCAGGTCACTGCAACAGATTTGAGAGCCGGAGCCGCTCTAATCATTGCAGGGATTTGTGCAGAAGGTGAAACGGAACTATACGGAATAGAACACATCGATAGAGGCTATGAAAAGATTGCAGAGCGTTTTAGGGCGTTAGGCGCAAATATTGAAAGAGTTTCAGAATAGTTTGCAAACTGGGAGAATACATATGATTAAATTTTGTAATTTATATAGCGGTAGTAGTGGTAATTCTACTTATATTGAAACAGATAATTCAAAAATATTAATAGATGCAGGCGTTAGTTGTCAAAAAATTTCTAAAGCTCTTTCACAAATAGGCGTTGAACTGGATGAAATAAATGCAATTCTTGTTACTCATGAACATATAGATCACACAAAGGGGTTAACAACAATTACTAAAAAATTTAACACACCTGTATATGCCACTTCTAAAACATGGACACAAATGTCTGATTTAAAAATCAATCCTAACTCCGTCAATTATTTTTCTGCAGGAGAAACATTTCAAATTGGTGATATTGCAATACACCCATTTTCTATTCCTCATGACGCAGTTGACCCTTGTGCCTTCAGTATTATGAATGAAAGTAAAAAGATTACAGTAGCAACAGATATCGGTCATGTGGAAGACCATCTCATTGAAGAAATGGTTGGCAGTGACATTCTACTAATAGAATCTAATTATGATAGAGACACTTTACTTTGCGGGTCATATCCATATTTTTTGAAAAAAAGAATAGCAAGCGATTTTGGACATTTGTCAAATGAAGCTGCTGCAAAATTAGTAAAGAAACTATACGAAAATGGTGTTACCAAATTTGTTCTTGGACATTTAAGCAAGGAAAATAATTTTCCTGAACTTGCATACCAAACAGTATTAAATGAATTAACTAGTTCAAGCTCAAAAGTACCATTTCAGTTATCAGTTGCCAATAGAGAATACATTGATGATATCCTAGAGATTAGCAATTAGAAGGGAGTATCCTAAATGAATATTAGAATTATTTGTCTTGGCAAAATAAAAGAAAAAGCTCTCTCTGCTCTTATTGAAGAATACAAGAAAAGAATCAGCAAATATGCAAATTTTGAAATAGTTGAATTACCAGACGAATCTATCAAATCTAATCCATCAGAAAAGGATATCCTTTCTATCAAAAAGCTAGAAGCAGATAAAATAAAAAGTAAAATCCAAAATTCTGATTTTGTCATATGCTTAGACCAAACCGGAACACAGTTATCATCTGAGGAATTATCCAACAAGATTCAAGATATCACCTTAAAAGGGTTTAGCACAATAGATTTTGTCATTGGTGGCACCACTGGGCTAGATAAAGAACTTGTAACTCACAGTAATCTGGTTCTATCATTCTCAAAACTAACTTTTCCACATCAGTTGATAAGATTATTTTTATCAGAACAAATTTTTCGTGCTTTTAAAATTATGAATCATGAAAAATATCATTGGTAATTTTCTCCACCTTAACGTTTACTTACAGAATTTCTCTCTATAACCATAGGTACATTCTGTTCACCAGTAACCGGCAAATTTACTGGATAATCATACGAGACTCTCAAAAATATAGGATTTCCATAGCTTACCCTTGTTTTAGTATAGGCTAGGTCTATCTTATTTTTTTCAAATCCCTGTGCAATTAGTTCATTTTCTAAATTATTTGCCTCTTTTTTGGTAAGATAACCATATTCCTCCATAATAAACACATACTTCATACATGTACTAGAAAGTTTTTCGTACCAAATATAGGGCATTAAAATCTTTACTGCCATTACAATAGTCGTTGTAACTATCATAATACCAATTGCAATAATAATTGGTGTAGTAATAATAGCACTACCTTTTTGATTAGTAAATTTCATTCTTCACCTCTCATTCAACATATTCAAGCTCACATCTTCATGCACATCAAATATAAAGATGTTTTCAAGGAAATTTCTTAAAATGATTGGCTTAATCCTTACTTTTAAAACAGTGTGTATTACTCTTCCATCCGTGTTTTTGTTTGAATAAGAATCTTTTTTCTTGTTTTCATACACTTCATACTCTTTGACATCTATGCCATATATTAATTTATCAGCATTTCTAAGGTTATCATCCAAATCATAATTCATTTTTAAAAGTTTTATAAATTCTTTTTTATAGGTTTCTTTATCATACGAAAAGTTATCAACATTTGCCTTATTTTTATTGACAGCGATTATCGCACTTTTATTCATGGAATACATATCCAGTTTCATATTATATAGAATACTATTAATATGGCTCATAAATACTGCAATAATAAATAGAAAAACGATGATTGCGATAGCAACAAATATAAGACCAATTGTTAGAATATTTCCTTCTTCTCTTTTTATGCTACTCATGAATCTCTCCTCTTATTTCGTATTGATTGTTACATATTTAGAAATATCTCGATTATACAATTCATCCCATCTATCAGCAACATCAAGCGTATACTGTTTTGTTCTAACATCTCTCCCTCCATACGCTTTGATTACTAAAGTATATGCACTTTCTTTTCTCGTAAATAATTTCGTTTCATCTATCTTAAAAGCATCTTTTGATATTTCACGCAAGGAATTCCACGAATGCAATGTTTGGGTTGTACCATACGGAATAACATATGTTGCCGTATAAATCTTATAACTTTCTGTTTCACTCTTTAATGAAAGAGACCTTGGCAGATTATATGACTTTTGTAATGCCTGCAATGTTGAATATCGAGTCCTCTCGTTTCTAGACTTAGGATCCTCCCATTCGAATTTTTGAGTAAGCTCATCTAACACTCTTATCGAATTCTTACCGCTAAAGTCAAAGGTTACTTTATCTGCATCTGCCGATGTTTTTATTTCTATTTGAAGCACTTGTCCTGCGCAAATAAATCCAGTCCCCGTTTTTTTAGATTGGTATAAATCAACTAACTCTTCTTTCCCTTTTGAATTTGTTGAGACTCTTTTCAAAGTACAACTATAAATAAAAGGAGCCTCCTTATCATTCACAACATTGACTACATTTTTTTCTTCGCTTTCAATATTAATTACTATTGTCTGTGAATTCGTGGCATAAATAATAGGGTCCGAAACAAAACATGTAGACAAGAATGAGTTACACTCCACCTTTAATGTTACCTTCTTTTGATTAGGATAATCCTGTTTATTGATAATGATATTTCCATCTTTAGATATTTTTAATACTTTAGTACCACTTACTGTATTTTCAGAAATACCCTCCACTTTTAACTCAGCCTCTATAATCTGAATATGTTCTGCTTTTGCATACTCAGAAAGATTATCCACATAAGCTCCAAATTGTAATGGGATTTCAACAATGTCTTCATTTTTACTGATGGTATATTCTGTTCCATTTTGAAATGTCAAAATGCTATTGAGTCTTGCACCTCCAGCCATTGGCGGGACAGAAAATGTAGCTACCCAATACACATTGCCAGTTCCTGGTTTTTCTGTATAGATACTTCCTGCACTTCCCCACGTTGCATAATTTTCTACTCTTGCCTTATCAAGCTCTATGTCAAGTGCAGTAATATCATATATAACACCAAACCTTGAAAGTTTTTGTGTCAGCATATATTCTCGTTGTATTTCATATTGATACTTTGAAGCATCGCTCCAGGACTCCTCTGCATCTTTGATTGTCCTGTAATTCCAATAGAGTGGAGATGTCCCTGAATTATAATCATCCGGAAATACTTCATTATGAACTAATTTTCCTGAATAATCTTCTCCTAAAATCCAGTACTCTCCTCTAGTACCATTTCCATTCCATGCACCGCCACTCAATGTCCAATTGCCATTTTCAACATTCTTCCATCTTTGTTTATTACTCTTTATCTTACTCGGTGATCCATACACTAATAATTTATATTTTTCATATACTTCTTCATTCAATGTCAATCCATTTACATTTACTTTTTCCATATTCATCGCTGTTATCATATATTCAAATCCATCGCTATATGCGTATACTTTTGGAAATATTAATAAGAATAAAACTGTAATTGAAATAAATATTTTCTTCATTTGTCATATCCTTTCCTTTTCATAAACTAAAAGAGGGGCTTCCTCAAGAAGATGCTTTGGGGTCATCTTCTTGAAGGGAGCTTTTATATTAATAGTGTAAATAGATGATAGTGAGAGTATCTATCTACAAAAATTAAAATCTTTTACTTTGATTTGCTCACAAAAAATTTGGGAGTTTCACCCATTGGCTGATAAAAATTAACCACATAATTTCCAACTTTCTTCACTTCAACATAGTCTTTATCCTTGGATTGATTAGAAACATAAAGTTCATTTTTTTCTAAAATATATTTTAAAATTTTGTTAGCATTAGAACTTCCAAATTCTATATTCAATACTTTTCTTAATTGTTCTTTTTTATAATCATCAATATAAATTCCTTTCAAATAATCAGAATAACTACTCCATAGCTTTAAAACCTCTATTTTCATATAACATTTTTCACTAAATTTTTCTTCCATAGAGATTCTAGCAAGTTCATATTCTTTATCCTCATAATAGGTAATGGCAAAATCAAATCCACCTTTTTCTATTTTATCTTCACTTTCACCATAAGCTATTTTTAATTGATTAATCGTATATTTTGATGGTATATATGTAATCATAGTATAGCTGTTTTCTCTAATTAAGTTCTTGATGATGTTGATTACTTTCGCTATCTCTATCAGCTTATTATCTATCATATATCCTTGAAGATTCGAATATCTGCCACTATCATAGATTACCAGTTGCTCATCATTTTGAATTTCATAAGTTGGTCCAGAAGGATGAGACTCTTCCATCATCATACGGTAATTTGATAAATCACTTCTTTCTGTTACATCATACTTTTTATTGGAAATAATTTTACTTTTTGCGCTTAATGCTCTTTTCAAAATGGTCACTGCTTCTGCCCTGGTAATATAATTTTCTCCCTTAAATGTTTTATCCGTGTAACCATTGACTATTTTAAGTTTGACAAGTTTTAGTGTACTTTCTTCATATTTATCATCTAAATCCTTAAAGATATTCTTATTTTTTTCAACATCAGATATATCAATAAATCTTGAAATAACAGTTACCACTTCATATCTAGTAATGGGAACATCATAATTTTGAAATTCATCTTTTAAAATGATATTTTCTGCTAAGGCAGTATTCATATAAAAATCAGGCCATGCTCTATTGCCTATTCTCTGAAGTTTGTAACCTCCGAGCACAAATTACCATTTTCATAAATTCAGCCACAGTCACATTTTCATTTGGTCTAAAAGTATTATCTGAATACCCATTTAAGATTTCATTTTGTGTAAATTCTAATATGTTTTCTTTTGCCCAATGATTTTCGATATCTGAATAAATCATATTTTCATTAATACTTTCACTTACTCTATTAGCAGCATACACACCATTAAATATTAAAAATAATGTTAAAATCGCTAACAAAATATAAATATTTTTTTGATTCATTTTTCCTCCAAACTATGCTATTAGTTTCACTATCCTATTTGCAATATATTCGTCACCACATTTATCATAAATAATGTCTAATGTTTTATATTCTGTTGCAAGCATCCATAATACATTTCTATCTTTTGAATTGGTAACAATTATTAGGTTGCTAAACTTTTTAAGCATTGTGTTATCTTCCTTTTCATTGTACTCACTTAAAATAATAAAATCATTCTTTGTACATCTAAAGGAATAACTATCCTTATGTTCCACATTTTCAATACCAAAATCTTCAATTAATTTTTTGATTCTTAAATTTCTACCTGTTTTATCAATAAAGTAAATTTTCATTTTTCACCCCTTGTGTTTTGCATGATTTAATATGATGATTCAAAATTCACCGTTGACGGATTATCATAACTTACCATCTGTGGATTCACACCAGTTACATTAAAATTTGCAATTTCTCTCAGTAAATTAATTTGTTTTGCCTCTTCATTATTTACGGCCAACATAATAGAATCTATCACTCCATCCGAAGAATCTTTTACTTCCATACCATCAATATTAAATGTACCTATAACTCTGGAACTGTCTAGAAGTTTAATAATGGTGTAGCCATCATATTCATCACCAAGGCTAAGCCTATCATTATCCATTAAAAAGTCTTGCGCGTAATCACTTCTGATAGTTGCATAAACATTCACAAATGAATTCTGCTTAATGGTATAAGAAGCTCCATGTTCTGCACTTTGAATTTTTATGGATATCTTTTCTTTACCAGATTCTGCTTCAAAAATAGATAGTCTTTCTTTGGTATCAAACTGCTCTTTCACTGCAATCTGCCCTTTATAGATATCATCCTTTGCATACAGTCCTTCAATTTCTGAAAACGATTGAATCACTCTAGTATTTGCCAGAAAAGATAATGGTAAATCAATCAATTCAAACTTTTCCTCTAATACTGCCTCATTCGCCAGTATATTTTCTTTTAGCACCAAACACTTGATTGTTGGCTCATAATTAATTAATTGTTTCTGCATATATGTAGAAATGATAAATACTATAATTGTTACTATTAACGTTACTGTTAGGATGCTAACTTTCTTTCTCATAACCATATCACCTAACCTTTATAACGTTATACTGTAAATGGAGCACTACCAGTGGTTTTAAACCATGTTGATATGGTTGTCATTACATCTGAAAATAGTCCTTTCATTTGAGGGTAAAATACGGTAATAACTATGACTAATAAAATACCTGCAATCAAAATCACTTGTAAAACCTCAGATCCCCTTTGCTCTCTTAAATTGATTTTTTTGTTTCTTTTTTCTTTCAAATCTTTTTTTAAATTCTTCATCATTAATATCTTCTCCTTTTTAATTAAATATTGTACTAAACCCTTGTCCAACAGAGATGAACAATGGATAAAATGTTAACATGATAATGTTTCCAAGCGCAATAATTACACCTAAAGTGATATAAATCACCTTTGTTCTAGTTGCCTCTTTGATTTTTTCTAAATATTTTACTTTTAAAATGTTTGAGAGATTGTCGAGAATTTCAATAATGTTTCCAACTTTGTTAAATTGCTTTAAGGAGTTGCAAAACATGTTTAATTCTAGAATATCAAATTTATTCTTGAGTTCATTTAGCGATTCATTGATGTTTAATTCAGAAAGTTCGTACTGCATAGAAAATTCCAAAATAGCTTTTTTGAAGTCTTTGTTTCTGCAATTTTCAAACTGTCTTCTTAAAGAATCTTTCAATGTAACTTCTGCGGAGAGCTGTAAGCTCATTGAATCAACTACATTTAGTAAATCAGCACATATTTCGTTATCACGTGACTTTTTATTTATCAATATGTATATATCAATAAAAACATATCCCAAAACCGAAAGTACTATTGCAATAAAAATAGAGTGATAATTGACACTTCCAGCAAAAAATAATATCAGTGCTAATAAAATTTTAATGGTATAATATGAAATTACGTTTAAATTTAATGGGTATCCTTGCTTAGATAAAAAATCGTCTTTGGCTTTTAAAAAATTAAATTTTGAAAAAAGTTCTCTGAATGAATACTCTTTTGTGGGGACAATCAGACTTGTTCGCTTTTTGTATTTGTCCGACTTGAAGGTAATTACTAGCCTATTTACAATCAGGTAGCATGATACAAAAAGTAAAGCAAACAATAGCATATTTATCATGACCTTCACACCTTTATGAATTACATTTTTGATTTATATTTTATGAGGCAATTCTACACACGAAATTATTAAAAGTCAATAAAAACCATTCGACACGAATCGACAAATATGTGCTAAAACGCATTTAAATCAATATTTTTTAGTAAAAAAATATGATAATTTCCCAATATATCTAAGAATTTTTTCAAATCCAAAAGAACCGATTGATGTGAGATTCATCAATCGGTTCTTTTCTGATTTCAATTTTCATTTTTCAATTTCATGTACTCCTGTGCTGCAATAACTGCTACCTCCATTTCAGCATATCCTGGATTTTTTATCACACATTTTTGGAAGAAGTACAATCTGTCCGTCCCCCAAAGGTAAATACTAATAATAAGACTCATAATCATGCCAAGTGCTTTCAAAATAAAGCCAGGTAATAAGCCAATACAGAGTATGCACAATGTAACTAACAATAATAAGAAAACAATTACTGTAGAGCCACACCGCACAGAAAGATTTGGCATTTGCATGATATCCTCAACACTTTCTGGGGCTTTATCAAATTTATCAATGTAGTTTAACACCTTATGTTCTGCCGCATGATATCTGTGCTCCCAAAAACAGTCTTCATTGTTAGCCTCCGAACGATAGTAAATAATCATCATAACCCAAATAAATGCTATAACGATGATTGCAGAAATAAACCAGTTTTCTGACTTCCAGACAGACAAAGCATTCAGAATGGATGCAAAAACAATACAAATGAAAAACAATAACAGTCTAAATTTAATATCATTTTTTAATGCATATGATTTATGATGCTTAACTCCTTTTGTCCTTACCACTTCAACTTGAGAATTTTGGGGCCTTCTGATGGCACTTATCGTCATGTTTTTCTCAGGCACATAAAAATCTATCCCTTGACTATGTGCCCGTGCCTCTGCCAAATACATATTATCCCTCCCTTTTTATTGTAAAGAAGTAAAAAAACTTTATTTTTGCAAACACATTTTATCATGAATCGGCCCCATTTTCAAGGTTTTGCCTGAAATTGAAAACAAACAGATAGGGACAACCGTCAAAAATGGTTGTCCCTAATTGTCGTCTTTTTTCCTAAAAAATTCCTATAAACTGTTTCTTCTTGCCTTTTCTAATCACGATTACTTTTCCATCGATTGCTAAATCCTTACCAATCACTTCTTCCTCATCAGTATGTTTTTGGTTATTTAGGCTAATAGCACCACTGGCAAGCATCTCCCTAGCCTCTCTTTTACTAGAGCAAATCCCATTCTCCACAAGTAAATCAATTAACTTTGTGTTTTCCTTTAATGGAACACTAGGAACCTGCTTCATGCCAAGCATGATATCCTCTGAACTAAGCCCTTCTAGACTACCTCCAAATAACGCCTCACTGATTTGAACCGCTTTATTATATTCCTCTTCCCCATGTAATCCAACAATAATATCTTTGGCAAGTGCTTTATGCGCAATTCTTAGATGTGGTGCCTCATTATGCTGTTTTTCAATCTCTATAATCTCATCCGGTGTTAAAAATGTTAGTTTTTTCAAGTACTCAATAATCATGGAATCTTCAAGATTGATTAAGTACTGGTACATTTCATAACTAGAAGTTTTATTTTTATCTAACCATAGAGCATTTCCCTCTGTTTTTCCAAACTTTTTCCCCGTAGAGTCTGTAACAAGGGGCATTACCATTCCATAAGCTTCTTTATCCAATTTCTTTCGAATTAGCTCGATGCCCGATGTAATGTTTCCCCACTGGTCACTACCTGCCACCTGAAGGGTACAATTTCTATTTTCATATAACCATAGAAAATCCAGAGCTTGTAGTATCATGTAAGTAAATTCCGCAAAGGTAATTCCTGTTTCCAATCTTGATTTTACTTTATCTTTCGCAAGCATGTAACCGATATTAAAATATTTTCCATAATCTCTTAAAAAGTCAATCACATTAATATCTTTTGTCCAATCCCAGTTGTTTACTACTTCAAAGCCAAATATCTGCTCCGCCTGCTTTTTTAGTCCCTGAAAATTATGCTCCACCTCTTCTTTGGTAATCATTGGTCTTTCTGCATCCGGCTTAGGGTCTCCAATTAGTCCTGTAGCACCACCCACAAGCAATAATGGATGATGTCCGTGCTGTGCAAGCCTCTTAGAAATTAAAAATGACGAATAATGCCCAATATGCATTGAATCTGCTGTTGGGTCTGTACCTATATAAAAAGTAAGCCCTCCTTGATTCAATTTTTCAATTAAGTCAGGACTACTAATATCTTGAATTAATCCTCTCCATTGTAACTCTTCATACAATGTCATGTTCGTACTCATTTCAATCACCTTCCCTTAAAAATGTAATCTTTCCAATAAAAAAAGAACTCACAATCTAAGGACTACTTTCGCAGCGGTACCACCTTAGTTTATGAATTCAATCATACTCTTTCACCCCTTAACGCGAGAACACGGTCTGGTTCAAGAGTTGTAAGTTCTTTCATTACCAGTTGCTTAGAATTATATCATAATTCTAAACGATGTCAAGTATTCATGAGGCAATTCGTGATTCCTAATCCTTTATTTTCTGCACATAATCACAAATAATCTCTTGAATTTTCTCATTTCCAATCTCACAATTCAAGCACAAATCATAATATTTTTTGTCTCCCCATGGCTGATTAGAAATAACTTCATGATAGGCCGCCCTGGATTTATCAGAATCTAACACATGTCTCTTGGCATCTTTATAAGTATCATGATACATTTCCTTTATCTTGCTCACCCTGTATTCCAAAGGAGCATATAAGAAGATTCGAATCAAATGAGAATCGTCCTTCAAAATGTAATCTGAGCCTCTTCCTACAATCACACAGTTCCCCTCTTCAGCAATCTTGCGTATGGTATCGGCTTGTTTAATAATAGCATCCTTTTCCGCATCTAAGGATAGATAAAATTGATATAACTCATCTTCCGTATAATTCTCATCCTTTAGTGCATTTTCAACCGCGTAATTTTTGATAGCTTCCTTATCATAGAATTTCAAATGTAATTTTTCCGCAACATTTTTCGCAATTTCTTTTCCACCAGTTCCATGTTCACGCGAAATAGAAATAATAATTTTCTGCTCTTGATTAGCCTCTGCCTCTGCATTTCCTTTACTTTCTACTGCACTGTTACTTGCTAACTCATCAATTGTTTCCACTCTTTCCTGATAAGCCTTTTTCAAAATCAAAACAGAAATCAAGGCTGTCAAAATCTCTGCAATTGGGAAAGTCCACCAAACAATATCCACCACATTCTCATATCGAGTAAAGAAAAATGCAATTGGAAATACAAATATCACAAGTCTTAATAATGAAATGATAAGTGGTCTCAAGGCATATCCTAGTGACTGTAGCACTCCCTGCACCGCCACAGAAAATCCCATAAACACATAACCAATACTTGCAATTCTAAGTGCAGTGGTGCATGTTACAATAATTTCTGACGTGGTCCCTCCTGCAAGTCCAAATAAGTTGGCAAGTGGTCTTGCAAAGACTTCAAACACACAAGTTAAAATGAAAGTCACAATAAGCGTATCCACAATACCATATTTGATACAATCATTCACCCTTTCTCTATCCCTCATTCCATAATTAAAAGATAGAATCGATATAATGGTGTTAGATAATCCAAATGCAGAAAACAAAGCAATTTGTTGAATCTTATAATAAATGCCAAAGGAACCAACAAGTACTGTTGGGTCCGCATGAGCCATACCCAAAATAGCATTCATGCCTGCCATCATCACAGAAAGTAATGCCTGCATTAACGCAGCAGAAATACCAATCTGATAAATTGCCTGAATCAAGTGAAAATCAGGTTTGATATACTTAGGATTCCCGTTAATCTCTTTATTCAAAAGATAATGGAATATCATTGCAATCCCTAAAGAAACAAACTGTCCAATAATCGTTGCCCAGGCAGCTCCTGCCACTCCCATATTCAGTGGATAAATAAACACATAATCCAGCACAATATTGGTCACTGCACCTGATATCTGTGCAATAGTAGAAAGCATTGTTTTTCCAGTAGATTGCAAAAATCTTTCATACACGGTAAACCCAATAGCACCAAGAGAAAAGCAGCAACATATTTGCAAATAAGTTGTTCCCATCTCCACTACTTCTAAATCATTACCTGCAAATAAACCAATAAACCATCTAGCACCAAAAGCACCAAACAACAAGAAAACAGCAAAGATACATATGCTTAAGAATATTCCATTGCCTGCTACTTTATTTACTTTTTCTTGATTCTTTTCTCCTAGACTCTTAGAAAGAAGAGCATTTAGTCCTACTCCCGTTCCCACACCTATTGCAATAATTAAAATCTGAATAGGAAAGGCAATAGTTAATGCCTGGTTAGCAATGGCTCCCTTCGCTCCCATATTGGTAACAAATATACTGTCAACAACATTATATAATGCCTGTAATACCATGGAAATAATCATTGGTAATCCCATTTTCCAAAACAGTTTTTTCATTGGTGTATCTGCCATTTTGTTTGTTTTTTGTTCATTCATTTTGATAGCTCCTTTTCTTATTTTAGCGCAAAAAATATGTGTAAACCCAAAGTCAATTGGATTTACACATAAAATGCTACTCATTGATTTTCAACTGTAAAATATCTTAACACTTTTTTGTGAAAAATGTAAGTATTTTTTTCATTTTTTTACCTACTTTTGATTAGTGTTCCTGATCCTTATAGGCTTCATTGATTTCTATCATCTTATCTTTCACCATAGAATAAATATTCACAACCTTAGGATCAAACGCCTTTCCAGACTGACTCTTAATGTATTCATCAATCTCCTCATAAGGTAAAGCCGGTTTATATACTCTCTTATTAGCAAGTGCATCAAATACATCTCCAAGCCCCATGATTCTAGAAATGACAGAAATTTCTTCTCCCTTTAAATGCTCTGGATAGCCAGTTCCATCATATTTTTCATGATGATGAAATACAATATCCTTTGCATAATTCAAAATGTTATTAGAAACCTTATTACCATATGTGGTTTCTAGGATTTCTTTTCCTATTGTGGTATGCGATTTCATGATTTCATATTCCTCATCTGTCAATTTTCCAGGCTTATTCAATATTTCATCTGGGATACCCACTTTTCCAATATCATGTAATACTGCTGCCATGGCAATTTCCTCAATCATCTCTTTTGAGGTAAACAATCCTTCTCGATAAAACTCCTCATATTTAGCAAGCATTACCTTCATATACTCTTTGGTTCTCTTTAGGTGCTCCCCTGTCTCCTTACTTCTTGCAGATGTAAGATTTACCATGCTATCAAACAAGAAATTATATACATTTTCAATTTCCGTTTTTGACTTTTCTATCTGACTCTTTAAAATATCCTTTTCTCCTGCCTTCTTTAAGATATTATAAAGTGCCACTGCACATTGGTCAATTTCTGAATTTTCAATGACACCATCTGCCCTGACTTCATAAGACCTTTCCTTTAGATTACTATTCTTATTTCTTGAAATCAAAACGATTGGAATATCTGATACAGAAGGACTACGCCTAATATTACTAATAATACTGATTTCCTTATCCAAATCATCAAATTCATCCACAAGGATTGCTTTCAATGTTCCAGCCTGTAATAATATTTCAATATCAATTTCATTCGTGGCCGAAATAACCTCATAACTAGAATAAAGCTTATCTTTTAATTGCTGTATCTTATCTGCCTCTAATCCAATAAGAAGAATATTCTCTTTTTTAGACTCATTCTCAATCATTTTACTTTCCATGCTAAAATAAGCCCTTAGCTTTTCTTTCAATTCTTCTGGCACAACTGGCTTCAAAATATAATCCGTAATATAATTTTCGTTTTCCTTAATACTTTTTTCTGTAACGTTAGTAGCAGTTAATGCAACAATAGGAATACTAACGCCAAAATCATGTCTTAAAATTTTTGATATTTCATAACCATTATATTTTGGCATGTGAATATCCATTAAAATCAGGTTATAATAATCTGTTCCAACCTCTTGGATTCTTTTAATGCAGATGATTCCATCTTCTGCCACATCACAAACATAGCCTTCTTGCTCAATTACCTTCTTAGTAATTTCAATATTAAGCGGATTATCTTCTACAAGTAAGATTCTCTTCTCCCTATTTTCAATCATTTTTCTATTGACTGACATACTTGGTTTTGTGTACGTTTCTTTCACATCAGTAATTTTACCAGGTGCCTTACTACACTTATCTACCACAATGCTGAAATAGAATTTACTGCCAAGACCAACACTACTTTCCACCCAAATCTTTCCGTTCATATCTTCCACTATCTTTTTCACGATAGCAAGACCAATCCCTTTACCGTCTTGGGTTCTCTTAGTAGGATCTTCTGCTTGTGAAAACTCTCTGAATATTTTTAGAGAATCTTCCTTCTTGATTCCTATTCCAGTGTCCTTAATGCAAAACTGTAATGTATAACTGACATTAGTTTCTTCCACTTTTCTAGCACTCAGTTCTACAAATCCTTTATCTGTATACTTGATAGCATTATCAATTAGATTTACAAATATTTGGTTGATTTTTGATTTATCTGCATGAATATCAATCACATCATCAAGCTGAAGATTAGTATATAATTGCACTCCTTTTGCACTCGCTCTCTCCTTAAACGCCTCAATCACGCCATCTAAGAAATCATTCATATTAAAATCTACCAATAAGCTTGTAGAAGCATACTGATGCTCCTCTGACAAACTAAGTACGCCCGATGTCATTTCTAGCAGCAATTTTGATGCCTCATCCAATTTATTGATATACTCTATTTGCTGCTCATTTAACATGGTAGACTTCAAGAAATAAATCATTCCCACAATAATATTCATAGGAGTCTTTATCTCATGTGATAGATTGGCAATAAATAAATCCTTAGACTTTAAGATTTCTTCCTGCTTTTCAAGCTCACCAATAAGCTCTTTTTCTCTACGCAAGCTGCTTTCTTCATCCATGATATCAAAAATAACCTTCTTTTCAGATGGAACATGAACAGCAGTCACATGCATCCTTGATGCACTATCTTTTCCAACCATATCAATATTTTGCGAAAAAATACCCTTTTCCTGAACCTGTGTCATAATTGTATGACTCAAGTCTTTTTCTGCACCGGAACGAAAGAAATCATTTAGTGTTTTAAAATTTTCAACAATTTCTCCCTTATTTGCTGTTTCAATATTTCCTTCATAGTCCGATATTAAAATAATATCTGGCATGTTATTTACCAGTTCATCTAACATGACAGGACTAATCTTTTTTGATTTATCTTTAAAAATTCCCATAGAAACGACTCCTTTTTCATACACTTAACACTATTTTAACATAAACTATTTTTGAATGCAATTTTTTCATGAATATCCCTAAATGCCCACCATAAAGCCATTTTAGCATGTGCCGGCAACACAATATGTTATGAGAAGCCTCTATCCTTTAGTTTGCTGCCTAATGAGATAAATATGCCGTTTTATAAGTTGTTCCGCTTATCACTTCTGTTCCATGCTGAATCATATAACCGGTTTCGATATCATTCACTTTTGTTTCATCATTAATAGCTGCAGTTATCCCCTTTATCACTCCATCATAGAAACTAAAATCACTTTCACTCATGACACCATAAATAGTACCTTGTAGTACTGGCGATGTTGTAACAACATTTCCATTTTCAGTTCCAATTATCAAATCTCCTGAGTTACTGATTGCATACTGGCTTGTTGAAACAATTGTACCCCCTGTAATTGTCATTTTTCCTGATGCTAAATTATGGACAGCTGCTCTTTCACCTGTTGTTGCACTTAAATATGCATTTCCCGTAATTTCTGCAACTCCTCTATCATTATAAAGCGCCTGTCTACCTCCTGTTGCTATAATTCTGCCGCCACTAATTGTCAATATTCCCTTTTCATTATTGTTAATAGCAGCCACTGACGAAGAAGCAGTTGTGATTGTCCCATTGGAAATGGAAAGCGTTCCATTATTCGAAATGACTGCCGAACCACTACGATTACTGATTGTATAGGATTGTAAATTCAATACAATATTTTTGCCCACACTGATTGTAATATTAGTTGCCGTATCTCTTAATAATTTAATTGTTGTTTGAGTCTTATCAGTAGGTACTGCATTCACTGCTTCCTGTAAAGTCTTATAGGTTGTTCCCTCTATTTCTGCAATAAAAATTTCTTTCCAGTGTGCATAACATTCCATATTACTTGACAATACTGTTGCTGCCGTTATTTCTTCTCCATTTTCAGGTGCAGTATACCATCCCATAAAATCAAATTCTGTTCTTGTTGCAACTGGCAATGTTCCTATTGCTTTCCCCACTTCCACCAATCTTGTTGTCTCGTTTACTGTTCCTTCATTAGCATTAAATGTTATCCTATTTGCATGTGCCAAATAAGCTGTTTGATAAGCAACTCCCCCTATAATTTCTGCTCCATGAACCACATCATATCCTGTTTCTTTGCCAACTACTTTTGTATCATTATTAATTGAGCCAGTTACTCCTCTAATGATTCCATTATAAAAGTTAAAATCACTTGTACTGGTTACGCCTAATGTAGCTCCCTGTAGTACTGGTGATGTTACATTAACATTTCCATCTTCTATTCCAATTGTCATTTCGCCAGAACTGCTGACAGCTTGATGATTAACTGAAACAACTGTACCTCCTGTAATGAATAATCTTGCTGATGACTGATTTTGAATCGTTGCTCTGTGAAGAGCCGTTGCACTCAAATAAGCAGTTCCACTGATTTCTACCATTCCTCTATTATTATAGATTGCCCCTCTTTCTCCAGTTGCTAAAATTCTTCCACCATTTATAATAAGACTTCCAGTTGATTCATTGTCAATGGCAGCATAAGCCGCTGATGATGTAATAGTCCCGTTAGAAATGACCACTGTTCCATTATTGGTAATCACTTGAGTCTCCCCATTATTACTGATGGTATAATTCTGTAAATCGAATACAACATATTTATTTCTAGCGATGGTAACTTTTTCACTAATATCTTTCCATAACTTAATCGTTTTAGAAGTATTATTGTTTGGAACTTTGTCAATTGCACTCTGTAATGTTGTATAATAAATTCCATCCATCTCTGCAATTGCTTGAGTCCAATGCGCATAATAAGTGACACCCAGCTTTTCCACTATAGTATTTGATGTTACTACTGTTCCACCATCTGCTTGTGTATACCATCCATCAAATATGCTTCCATCTTTAATAGGCACTGGAAGTTCTCCTAGCATTTCGCCTATTTCTACCGCTCTTATTTCATTACTAACATATCCACCATTCGCATCAAAAATAATGGTATGATGTACTGCATCTTCTGCCAATAGTCCTGTCTCTTTATCTAACGTAATTCCAAATGTTTCTTCTCCTACCGTAATGATCTCAGACATTTTATTTTCCACTGTATCTTTTGCATTGATTTTCAAACCGTTCTCATAATCAAAAGGTGGCCAAGTAAACACTACTCCCTCAGATGATACCGCATATTGTACATTTACCATCTTACCTGTTCCAGACTCAATTTTCATTTTTGGAAGCTTGATTCCAATCTGCTCTTTGTCCTGAATAACCGTATAATCCGGCAAATCTTTTTTAGCTAAAAAATCCTCCGAATTTTTCCCATTTTTGGCAACATAATGATAAACCTGTGCATCTGTAATGTTAATTCCTTTTGCAGTCTCTACGCCTTTAACATGTGAGACAGTCACATCAAACGCATGCTGCACTTCTCTAACATTATTTACATAGTTTGAATAATTAGCATTCGTAATCGTTTTTGTGGATGAGCCAAACATAATAAAAGCTAATATAAGTACCACAATAATTGTAATTACCAATGCAATAAGAGAAACACCTTTTTCATTTTTCACCATATAAAAATTTCTCCTTAGTTTTTTGTGTGGAATTATGTCTTATTTCCTGTGACTTTATTATATCATTCCACCTAAAAATGTCAATCATATCCAGAACGCATTCAACCCGTTTGTCATGCTTTTAGGGATGCTTTTAGGGACACCTTCCCAAAACATCACAAAGCCATTTTCATCTTCCAATTTGACATTTTATGTTAATTATGTTAGAATAAGAATGTATTGAACAAAGGAGGAGATAAACATGGAATTTAATGAAGAGTACAATAATGGAGATGTTATCACGTTCAATCCAAATGGATTCACAGATAGCTTTCCAGTAGCAGATGAAAACTCAGTATTAAAGAGAGTATTTAAATGGATGGCTCTTGGACTTGGAATCTCTGGAGTCAGTGCATTTGCAGGACTATACGGTATCATTTATATGGTATATGCAGGAATGGAAAGTGCAGCAAACATACTCATGTGGGTATTACTGATTGGAGAATTAATACTAGTATGGCAGTTCACAAAACGCCTACCAACCATGAGTGCCAAAAGTGCTAAAATATGCTTTATCGCTTATTCCATCATAGATGGCTTAACCATGTCCGTATTTTTACTTGCCTATACTACCTCTTCCGTATTTATCACATTCTTAGTTACTGCATCCATGTTTGGGATAGCCGCCTTATACGGAAAATTAACCAAAAACAACTTAAACAGTTGGGGTACCTATTTAATCATGGGACTTTGGGGAATTATCATTGCAGGAATTGTTAATATCTTTATTTTAAACAGTGTAATAGACTTTGTGGTAACAGTTCTTGGAATCGTTATTTTCATTGGATTAACCGCCTATGATACGAATAAGATTAAACAATATTCCGAGGAAGTAGGACTAACTTCCAATGAAGAAGTGGATAAAGTAGTCATATATGGTGCTTTGCAATTATACCTAGACTTCATCAATTTATTCATCAAATTATTACGTCTTTTAGGAAAAAGAAGAGATTAAAAATATCTTAAAACAATAAAAAACTGGAGAATCGATATCTCCAGTTTTTATTTTTGCCCATAATCGCGGAACCGTTTAGAAAAATTTTAAGAATTCCTTACTTTAAAATATTCTCGATTTCCCTTTGAGAAAGAATTTCTTTTTTCACCAGTTCCTCCGTCAGGCGATTGAGTTTATCCAAATTATTAGATATAATCTCCACCGTCTCTTGATAACACTTTCTCATAAATGTTTCCATATCTTCATAAGAACTATTCACAATTAGCTCATCAAACTTTTTGTCATCCGTTAAAACCATAGAAACATCCGTGGTTCCCTTCATGGAAAATCTCAAAAACATATCCTTAATCATGGTAGAGGCCCTTTTCAAATCATCTGAGGCACCAGCAGAAACCTCTGAATAAACCACTTCTTCTGCTGCTCTCCCTCCAAGCAAGCATAATATTCTTGTTTTTAACTCTTGAAAGGTGTAATTAGCATCATCATTTTGCGGTACCAAATTATATCCTGCAGCCTTTCCACGAGGAATGATAGAAATTTCAGAAACCGGATTATTAAAATAATGCGTAACAACCGCATGTCCCGCTTCATGAACGGCAGTGCGTTTCAAATTTTCCTTAGAGATAGAGGTAAAGTTATTTTCCGAACCAATCTCAACCTTCCGGAATGCCTCCATTAAAACTTCCTCTGTAATAAATGTTTCCCCTTTGCGCACGGAAAGAAGAGCCGCTTCATTTAAAATGGTTTTAATATCAGCCCCTGTAAGGCCAGAAGTGATGTCCACAATCCGGTCAATGTCCAGCGTATCATCCATACACTTATCCTTGGAATAATACTCAATCAGCTTTTTCCTTGCATCTTTGTCTGGTTCATGAATATAAATTTTCCTATCAAAGCGCCCGGGTCTCAGTAAAGCCTCATCCAGTGTTCCCACATGGTTTGTGGCAGCAATCACAATCACCCTGCTATCACTTGAAAAACCATCCATACAAGCAAGAAGCTGATTCACAATACTTGCTGCATATTTATTCGAATTTTCAGAATATCTTTGCGTTGCAATGGAATCAATTTCATCCAAATAAATGATAGCAGGTGCATTTTGCTGAGCCTCTTCAAAAATATTCCGAATCCGTTCTTCCGATTCTCCCAAGTATTTTGACTGAAGTTCAGAAGCAGAAGTCTCATAGAAAGAAACATTTGCCTCACCCGCAATTGCCCTTGCAATATACGTTTTTCCTACACCAGGTTTTCCATATAATAAAATTCCCTTAGGCAGTTGAGCACCAATTTCTTCATACTTTTCCGGTTCCTTTAGGAACCTAACAATGTCCAAAAAATCATCAATCTGCTTTTCCAGACCAATCACATCAGAAAACTTAATATCTGTAGATACCTTTCTTGGCTGATAGTTTCCAAAGGACATTTTAATTTTGGTTGTGATAGCACTTTTATTATCGTCTGATGAATCCGGAACATGACTCTTTTTAGATTGCAAAAAGCGTATCAACCATGAAATGCACTTAATGATGATTCTAATGAAAATATTGAGCAGCACTACTTCTATAAAGTATGTAAAGCCATTAACTTCCTTTGCTGGCACAAAACTTTCATACTCAAAATCCATTTGTGAAAGCGAATAGCCAAACACGTCCTGTTCAAAGTTTTCTAATGAGACAATTCCTAACTGAAATGTTGTATTTTCAGAAGTTTGGTGAATTAACGCATATTTTTCAGAATCACAATACTGAATTTTATCAATATCTTTCTCCTCCAATAGTTTCATGAATTGCGAATAACTTATTTTTTCATAAGTTACTGCCGTTGGCGTTAAAAAAACAGAAAAACAAAAGATAAGTAAAAAAACCAAAATTTCACGTGCCAACCATCTCCGTCTGTTCACAGTATCACTCCTCTTTTACGAAATCATAAGACATTCACATCACCTTGTAAAGGTGAAAAACAAACTTTTCACTTAAAAGAAACTGGAGAGATAATCTCTCCAGCTCTCTAATAACCTATAGAATCTGTAGTGCGCCACCTGAACTCATCTTCAGGGGTTTCTTCTTCCCTCTCTTGATTTTCTTTTGGAATATAGTCCGGTCCAAGCCCATTCGTATCCCAAATGACACTATCTCCTTTTTGCTCAGCTTCCATAATCAGAGCATCAATCGCTTCATACCGCTCTATGTCTTTTTGGATGCATTCAATCTTTTGCTCTTTTTCCTCAGCATCAGTTTTCATCAGCCGGTTCATTTTACGCTTACATTCCTTAATGGAAAGTTCAATTCCATGATGCACCATCTGCCAATATCTGCTCTGCATACGTACCTTAGGCATACCAAAACCTCCCTTTCATAAGATTCAAAATCATTGTATCTTCACAAAAAATGTTCACTAACAGCCTCAATATATCACGGATTTTGTATTTTGTCAACTTGGCACTCCAAAACATAATCAACTACCATGTCTATTTTTTCTTTTTGTCGAGAAGTATAATTCTTGTCCATATTCTCCGCTTCCCACTTCACTACCTCAAATTTTGACTTTTGATATTCTGGCAATTTTTCTTGAATACTCTTATTTTTGATTTTTCTATTGATAGAATATTCAAGAATCATTAAATTTCCTAACGTATTCTTGTCTATACCGGTCAAACTGATCTTCATTATTTTCCGTTGCATAGATATGTTCAATGTCAAATTTTCTAGTAAACAACCTTTGATATCTTTGCAGTAACTCCTTGTTATCCTTTGTTTTTGGTTTTTTCAACCTCTCCCTTTCTTTTGCAATGACCAAGCAAGCAATCATTTTATTCCACCAAACATTTGCAACATCGGCTTCTAGTTCGCTTGTTAGCACCTCTTCTTCAAGATGCTTTAATTCTTCTTCAATCAGATTATTAATTTGGATTGCACTATAATTCTCATCGACAATTTTCACTATGATATCATTGACAAACGTTTTAACAGAATAAATGACTTTTCTGTTCACCATAGAATAATATTCAAAATACTTGCTCATATGAATCACAAACCTGTTAAATTCACTATCTATTTTCTGGAATTTCCATAAAAACAAAACGGGTAAGAAATCATAAGCACTAGAGTATCTTGTATATCCCCTCAGCATTTTATATGCAAAATAAGTTTCTGCATCCATTTGCTTAACCTCTAATATCATATCTGCAAGTTTTGCATAAGCTTCATAGATTCTCTGCATTTCTTGAATATTAATACTAATTTCATCAAATCCCTCAAACTGTTTTTGGCTACGATTATCTAATACCTTTAGAAATAGATTATAATAAAAATTGCTATTTGACATTGTAAATAATTCACTCTTATAACTTGCTTTAGCCTTTCCTTTCTTTTGATTAACCACTTTTGCAATCAATATAAATTTATAAACTCTTAAAATGTCATCCTTGGAAAATGTCTCGGAAATCATATTTATTTCAGAAAACTCTGATTTTCCTGCACCCTCACTTTTTCTAATTGTAGCTTCCTTTTCGATAATTTCACTATTGGTAGTCTCTATTTTATTATATAATTCATTGATAGAACTAACAGCTTCCGCTTCATCCTTGTGATTCTTTTTAGCGTATTCATACATTTTTATTTTAAAAATGTCATTTGTTCCTAGCGGCTTTCCTGTTGTATTAAGATTATCAAAGATATTGATTGCTTCATGCTCTTGTATCTCATTCTTCAAGTTGATAGCAACAACATATGTGTTTTTCAAAATATTTTCTGCAAAGGCTAATTTCTCTTTTTCTGTTGTTATATTAGCATCTTCTAATGCTCTTTTTAAATAATAATAATTCACCCCATAAACATTATTATTTCTACTATTTCTAATTTTATCATTCTTCAACTTTGCATTTGAATAATTCTCAATTTCCGCTAATTCCTGTTCAAACGACTCTTTATCATTCAAGAAATCTTCAAACTTTCGCTGTTCATTCTCCACCTCTTCATTACTATCCACCTTTATTTTCAGCATTTTCATAATCTCTTCATCAGAATATGCCTCAGAATACAAATAATTTAAGAGTATGAGTAAGGTAGTAATTCTTTGCTGTCCGTCAATAATTTGTTGAAATCCATCTTCTTCTCTAAATTCCATATTTCCCAAAAATACATATTCTTTTTCACCATTATTTAACTGGTTTAATGTTTCAATGAGTTTTGTAATATTCCTCTCATCCCAATCATAAGGTCTCTGATAAAATGGTACATAATAACGCCTATCCGTACTTAATAACTTCTTTAAATTCATTAACTCAGGAGTCATTTTTCTATTTAAATTTTGCTCACTACCATAAACTTGCAATTTTAACTGTTTCTTGTCTTCTTCCGCCTGTTTTTCATCTTCTGCGGAATCAATCACACAGTTTACAGCTGGTAGATTACGATATTTTTCATCCAAATCCATCCCATATCCTATCACAAAACGATTAGGAATGATAAATCCAACATAATCCACATTAACATCAGAAACAACTCTTCTCTCAGGTTTATCTAAGAATGCACATAACTTTAAACTATTCGGCTTTTGCTCCCTTAAATAATCAAGCACAAAAGATAAGGTACGCCCTGAGTCTATAATATCTTCAACAACAAGCACATCTTTCCCTGTCACAAGTTCATCTAATCCTACCTTAAACTCAATCTTTTCCGTACTATTTTCTCCTTGATAACTGGACACTCTTATAAACTCCGTTTGGGTATCTAGCTTAATTTTTCTTGACAAATCCGCAAAGAAATATACGGAACCTTTTAATATACTAATCAGTGTAAGTTCCTTTCCTTCATAATCTTTCGTGATTTCTTCTGCCATCTGACAAACCCTACTCGCAATCATTTCTTCATCAATTAGTTCTATCATTTTCTTCATAAGACACCCACCTTTCTCAGCTTTTAATATATTATAATATATTGTCCCCTTTAAGTCCATCTGAGCAAAAAAAATCCATGCATTTCTGCACGGATATTTTCTCTCATCATCACCTCTCTCGATAGTTCCGGTACTTGCTTAAAAGCTGATGTACCCTTTTGTGGTCCATGTAGCCATGCTGTTCCACTTCTTCACCAGCCGGATTCCAGACGAGCGCCTCGTAGGTCCCGCAGGCAAATCCATATGAACATGCAAAGCTATTCCCTTCCTCAGCATAGTGGTAGCTCCAAGAAGTATGCCTGATGACAGACACCTTCATCCCATTCGGGAAAGTGAAAAGGAACTGCTCTCCAACTCGGTTGGGGTCAAAGAACCAATATGCCTTGCAGCACTTGGCAAAGCCAAACCGGTTATCATATGCCACTTCATTCCTGTTGTATCTCATTATAGTATCCATCCTCCTTTTAAAAGTCGGTCATATTGATACCTCTGAACATCAGAAGTGATAAAACTTGTAATAAAAAAGTACACTGTGCCATCTCGGCAACGCACATGTCTTCGTGCGCACCTAGTTTTTGTCACTAGGTCTACATGCTGTGTCATAGCAGGGCCCTACTATCACTAACACTCTAAATACGAGTGGAGCACCAGCGGCAGTGCTCTCAATTTCCTATGGAAATTGACTCATCCTACACAGTTATACTGTATAGCCCCATTGTGTACTTTAGAAATCACGCCCCCTAAAATTATTCACAGTTGGGGCGTCCCCCTACTGAAAATAATTCGCTACCCACATGCGGCCGCATGTATTAGCCTTGGTAGAGGTTCGTAATTCCTTTTGACAAATAATACTTTAACACATTATGTAACATTTGTAAAATTAATAATTATAATGTGAATTATTAGTAATACTTATATTATATTAATCATACCTACAAACCTGCATCCATCACTACTTTATCAGCTTTAGAAATTCCCTCGTTGCCTTACTTTGACTGTTCTTATGCAAAATGGCAATTCCTTGAGAATCCTCATCAAATTGAAAATCTTTGATAATTTTGATAGCCCCCTTAATGTCATCAATACTTTCCGATTCACAAAAACCAATTCCTACATGATTCAATACTAACTTTTTTACTACCATGGAACTTGCCACTTCAAAGCTGGCCTCAAAATCACAATCATATTGTTTCAAAGCTTCCTCAAATATTTTATATCTACTAGATACCTTACTCGGTAATATTAATTTGCAATCCTGAATATCTTCTATCTTCTTGATACTATGTGTTTTCATATATTCCTTGCTAGCAAATAAACAATAGCTTGAATCCTTTAGCGGAACTATTTCAACATTAGAAAATATTTTTCCCTTATAAGGAAGATTTAACGTAACAATATCCAATTCTCCCTTAGACACTCTTTCTATGAGAATATCGGTAAAGCCATTGTGAATACTTATTTTCACGTTAGGATATTTACGAGAAAATTCACAAATAGGCTGAAGGAGTAAATTAGAAATGAGCGTATTACCGCCACCAATTCTTAAAACACCCTTATTTAAACTTGAGTAGTTTGCAAATATCTCTTCTGCATTTTCCAAGGTTTTAACACTTCCATTGATATACTCATATAAGTTACTCCCTAAATCCGTTAATTCAATTCCACCCCTATTTCTAAAAAACAATTTTTCTCCCAATATCTTTTCAAGCTTTTGCATGGACTGCGTAACCGCCGACTGAGAAATAAATAGTTCATCCGCTGCTTTAGAAATGCTCTTACATTCCACCACCTTACAAAATGCTCTATATAACTCAAAACTCAAATTCATAGAATCCTCCCTTTTTATGCTTTTGGGGACACCTTCCAAAAGCATTAAATTTCACCATGCTCCGTAGTATTAGCCATTATCCCAACTTCTCTCAAACAATATAACCACGATAAGATGTAACGAATATTGGACATTCCCAGATGATTACTGTTTATATTTATAGTAATTTTCTTTAGCTAATTCCAATATATCCTTCCAATTTTGTTTCACTTCCTCCATATTATGCAGTATTTTGATGTATCGAGTAGCATTCCCTTGAGGCACTGATTTTAATTTTCCTATAACGACAATTGTTTCTGATGTTTGATTGCATTCATTTAGATAATTTTCAATTTCACTAAAATAGTTTTCATCCTCTCCTTCTTGCTTAATTAAGCCAAGAAAATAGTATTCGCCAATAAATGCACTCATGTCATCAATTATTTCCATGCCCATTCCCTCTTCTAAATTAGCGCTAACAAAATCAATATCCTCCTTATTAAAATTATAAACAAATACATTAAACCCGTTCATATGAATCCCTCCATAAATTATCTCATTTCTATAATAATTAGATAATAGCATTATAAAAATAAAATGTAAACAGCACTTTTGGGGAGATGCTTTTGGGGACACCTTCCAAAAGCATCATTCTTCCTTATTTTTTACCATAGAATTCAGCAAACCTCTTGGCATTTCAAGATAATCTCTTATTTCTTTATAAGATAGATTACATTCATTTTTCAAAAAGAATATTAATTTCTTTAAAACAGTCCTTTCACTAAATATTTGAAGCAAATCCCAGTTTGATCTTTTTACAAATTCTGCGATACCACTAATAATATAGTCTTCCACTTCACTACTGCCCTCACAGTCGATAAACTTTCTATCATAAGTACCTTCAAAAAGTTCTACATAGTTACATTCTGTTCCAAAAATCTCTTTTAAAATATGATTATTTGCCACTCCAACATTGTGTACATATTCATTATACGAAGAATACGGGTAATCTTCGCATTTACTTACCATTTTGGCCTTTACAGGATTATTATGAATATATTTTATACAATTCTTTAGATGTGAATTGTCATATATCGGCTCCACTTGATACCTATTTCTAAAAACAACGCCACATCTATTCTTTTCCTTATTATATTTTAGAGCAAATTTCAGATTATTCTTATGCATATACTTTTCAAAGCTATCAAAATCATTAATCCAAAATAAAAAATGAGCATGATTATTCATCATACAATAAGCCAGCAGCACAAATTGTTCATCCGATTTTCCTTCCTTCATATATTGTAAATATGTTTTTAGATATTTTTCTTCATCAAAAATATATTCCTTATTGATTCCTTGTACCATAACATGAATATAAGGTGTATTTAAATCTTTTCTTGCTTTTCTTGGCATAATTACCTCCTAATATAAACAAAAAGGGACTAGAAAAATCTAGCCCCCAATTTATTTTTTTGTATTTTATCACATAATAGTTCTTTTATCAAGTGTTACTTTTTAATGTGCTGATGTTTTTGGAAGGTGTCCCCAAAAACACTAGCCTTTTCTTGCAGTAATACCATAGTACCTTCTCAGTAACCTGATTCCCTGTTTGTATGTATTTCTTACAATATATTTTTCTAATTTGTCCATATCTATTCCTTTTTGATAGTATTCTTTATGATCTCTTTCTTCTTCCGAAAA
>JAFUGC010000012.1 GCA_017469565.1 Clostridia bacterium
AAATCGCCTCCCTACGCAAAAACGTTTTGAATCGTTAAAACCGATAGATGAAACGTTTTTGCTACTACACTCACTTTTAAAAAAATATATATCTTCTTCTCCAGCATATTTCTGCCTAATTGTTTTATCCTTTAGGCACTTGTTCTCCCTAGCAGTATATTTCATAAATAGTGATTGACACGAATCTTTTTTGTACTTTTCATTGATGTTTCCATAGCCAATGGCGAACGCTGTTCGCCGCTACGGATCATCAAAACAAATTGGAATCGACAAGGATGGAGGGAAAAACATCCCCCAATGCCTTCGTTGCCATAAGGAATCTTTCCGACAAATTGTAATTTATTTTATTGTATATGCAGTATAGCATATTTTATCCCAAAAATCTAGTATAAAAAGCGCTACCAAAATAGAGTGGCAAATAAACACATCAAAAAACTTAATAAATAGTAGATTATGCTTGACTTTTATGGACTACCTATGATAAAATAAACAAGATAAAAATGTCGAGTAAGGGTTGATTAAAATAAAAAGTTTACTATTTTATAGAATGGATAAGTAAATGAAAAGAATAAAAGGTAATTGGCAGAAAAAAATGTGAAATGAGCCAATTGCCTTTTTGTCGTCCTTTCTCACGTTACGAAAGAAATATTGGACATTCGCGTAGCATCTTGAATGTAGTTTGAGTTAATGGAAAAATGCGTGATGGCTAGGGAAAAGTTTTAGAAAAATTTTATTAACTGAGGTGATTTGATTTTATGCGTAAAGTACAAAGCGAGAAAACTAGCAGAATGTATTTCGGCAACATCCAAGATGTATTGGAAATGCCTAACTTAATTCAAGTACAAAAAGATTCTTACCAATGGTTCATTCAAAAAGGCTTGAAAGAAGTACTTATGGAATGTTCTCCAATTACAGATTATTCAGGAAAACTAATTCTTGAATTTGTAGACTATCATTTTAGTGAAGAGACTAAGTACACAATTGATGAAGCAAAGGCAAGAAATACAACTTATGCAACAAGACTTCAAGTAAAAGTAAGATTAATTAATAGAGAAACAGGAGAAGTAAAAGAACAAGAAATCTTTATGGGAGATTTCCCAGTGATGACTGACTATGGAACTTTTGTTATCAACGGTGCAGAAAGAGTTATTGTTTCTCAGTTAGTTCGTTCTCCAGGATGTTACTACGACATGGCCTATGATAAAATTGGTAAAAAATTGTACACAGCAACAATTATGCCAAACCGTGGTGCATGGTTAGAGCTTGAAACAGATTCTAATGACATCTATAACATCAGAATTGATAAGGCTAGAAAGCTTCCAGTAACGTTATTTTTAAGAGCTATTGGAATTGCAACGGATAGTCAAATATTGGAATTGTTTGGTGAAGATGAAAGAATTGTTGAAACTCTTGCTAAGGATCCAATCAAAACAGAAGAAGAGGCTTTAATTGAAATTTATAGAAAACTAAGACCAGGTGAAATGCCTTCTGTTGAAGCGGCTAGAAACTTGATGAGTATGTTATTCTTCGATCCTAGAAGATATGACTTAACAAAGGTTGGCCGTTTTAAATACAATGACAAACTAAGTATAGCTAAGAGAATTAAGGGACATATTTCTGCAAATAGAATTGTAAATCCTGAAACAGGTGAAGTTCTTGTTTCAAAAGACAAAATGATTTCAGAAGAAGTGGCAGAAGCAATTCAAGAAGCTGGTATCAACGAAGTTACATTAAAAGTTGAAGATAAGCTTGTTAAAGTAATCGGTAATGGAACGGTATGGATTAACAGCTATGTTGATGGAGATTTAAGTGAATTAGGATTCGAAGAAAGAGTTAATTATGCAGTATTAAAAGAAATTTTAGAGAATACAAAGTCAAAAGATTTATATAAAACGTTGGAAGAAAATTATGAGAGATTACTTCCAAATCATATCACTAAAGAAGATATGATCGCATCAATTAACTACTTAAACAACTTAGCACATGGAATTGGAAACACAGATGATATTGACCACCTAGGAAATAGAAGAGTTAGATGTGTTGGTGAACTTTTGCAAAATCAATTTAGAATTGGTATGACAAGATTAGAAAGAGTAGTTAGAGAAAGAATGGCAGTTCAAGACTTAGATATTGTTACACCACAATCATTGATTAATATTAAACCAGTTGTGTCAACAATTAGAGAGTTCTTTGGAAGTAGCCAGCTATCACAATTCATGGATCAGAACAACCCACTTACTGAACTTACACATAAAAGAAGAATTTCAACATTAGGACCTGGTGGTTTATCAAGAGATAGAGCGGGATTCGAAGTTAGAGATATTCACCATTCACACTATGGTAGACTTTGTCCTATTGAAAGCCCAGAAGGACCAAATGTTGGACTAATTGGATCACTTTCTACATATGCAATTATTAATAAATATGGATTTATTGAAACTCCATATAGAATTGTAGATAAAAAGAAGCATATTGCAACCGATGAAATTAGATATTTCGGAGCAGATGAGGAAGATAAATATATTATAGCGCAAGCAACAGAACCACTTGATAGTAAGGGAAGATTTGTTAATTCAAAAGTTAAAGTTAGATTTAGAGATGAACTTTTGGAAGTTTCTCCAGATCAAGTTGATTTGATTGATGTATCACCAAGACAATTAGTTTCTGTTGGTGCAGCACTTATTCCATTCTTAGAGCACGACGATGCAAAACGTGCACTAATGGGTGCAAACATGCAAAGACAGGCAGTTCCACTAATTAAACCTCAATCACCAATCGTTGGAACAGGTATGGAATATAGAACTGCAAAAGACTCTGGTGTTTGTGTAATTGCTAAAAATGATGGTATAGTTGAAAAAGTTACAGCCAATAGAATTGAAGTAAAAACAAAAACAGGAATCGATTCTTATGACTTGATTAAGTTTAAACGTTCTAACCAAGGAACATGCTTAAACCAAAGACCGATTGTTGTAAAAGGCGAAAAAGTGAAAAAAGGTCAAATTATTACAGATGGTGCTTCTACTGAACAAGGAGAATTAGCCCTTGGTAGAAATATTTTAGTAGGTTTCATGTCTTGGGAAGGATACAACTACGAGGATGCTATTTTAATTTCTGAAAAATTAGTGAAAGAAGACGTATTAACATCTATTCATATCGAAGAATATGATTGTGAGTGTAGAGATACAAAACTTGGACCAGAAGAAATCACTAGAGATATCCCAAATGTTGGTGAAGATGCACTTAAAGATTTGGATGAAAGAGGAATTATCAGAATTGGTGCAGAAGTTAAATCTGGTGATATATTAGTTGGTAAAGTTACACCTAAAGGGGAAACAGAATTAACAGCTGAAGAAAGATTGCTTCGTGCTATCTTTGGTGAAAAATCTAGAGAAGTTAGAGATACATCACTTCGTTGTCCACATGGTGAAGCTGGTACAATTGTTGATGTTAAGATTTTCACTAAAGAAAATTCAGACGAACTTGGAACCGGAGTTAATGAAGTAATTAGAGTTTACATAGCGCAAAAGAGAAAGATTAGCGTTGGTGATAAAATGGCTGGACGTCATGGTAACAAAGGTGTTATTTCAAGAATTTTACCAGAAGAAGATATGCCATTCTTACCAGACGGTACACCACTTGAAATTGTTCTTAACCCACTAGGAGTTCCATCACGTATGAACATTGGACAGGTACTTGAAGTTCATTTAGGATATGCTGCTAGAGCACTTGGATTCAAAGTCGCTACGCCTGTATTTGATGGAGCAAATGATGACGACTTGAAAGAAATGCTTGAAAAAGCTGGATTACCAATGTCAGGAAAAACAGTTCTTTATGATGGAAGAACGGGAGAACCTTTTGATAACGAAGTAACAGTAGGTATCATGTACATGTTAAAATTGCACCATTTAGTTGATGACAAGATTCATGCTCGTTCTACTGGACCATACGCTTTAGTTACACAACAACCTCTTGGTGGTAAAGCACAATTTGGTGGACAAAGATTTGGTGAGATGGAAGTTTGGGCATTGGAAGCATATGGTGCTGCATATACACTTCAAGAAATTTTGACAGTTAAGTCAGATGATGTTGTCGGAAGAGTAAAAACTTACGAATCAATTGTAAAAGGCGAAAATATTCCAGAACCAGGAATACCAGAAAGCTTTAGGGTATTAGTAAAAGAATTACAAAGCTTAGGCTTAGATATAAGATTATATAATCAAAGTGATGAAAATGAAGTCGAAATCAAAGAAGATGACAGTGAAGATGTTAATGATATTCCAACAATTGCATTGCCACTTGTAGGTGATGAAGATTTACCAGATTCTATGATTATTCAAAATGAAAATGGAGAAGCGGTTGAGGAAGAAGAGGAAGAAGAATTTGACGATGAGGATATCGTATATAGTGAGCAAGATATGTTGATTGATGATGAAGATTCATTTGATGACTAGAAAATTAAACGATGGAAGATAGAAATTAGATTATATATGATGGAAGGAGAAAAATAAATATGGTTGATTTAGAAGTTTTTGACAGAATCAAAATTGGACTTGCATCTCCTGAAAAGATAAGAGAATGGTCAAAAGGAGAAGTTAAAAAACCAGAAACAATCAATTACAGAACTTTAAAACCAGAGAGAGACGGTTTATTCTGTGAAAAAATATTTGGACCTACAAAAGATTGGGAATGCCATTGTGGAAAATACAAGAGAGCTAGATATAAAGGTATTATTTGTGATAGATGTGGTGTTGAAGTTACAAAATCAAAAGTAAGAAGAGAAAGAATGGGACATATCGAGTTAGCTGCTCCAGTTTCACATATTTGGTACTTCAAAGGAATACCAAGCAGAATAAGTGTTATGCTTGATATTAATCCTCGTGCTTTGGAAAGAGTATTATATTTTGCAGCATATGTTGTTACTGATCCAGGAAATACATCACTTGTAAGAGGTCAAGTAATTTCTGAAAAAGAATATAGAGAAGCAGAAGAAAAATATGGAGAAGGTTCTTTCAAAGCAGGTATGGGTGCTGAAACAATACAACAAATGCTTAAAGAAATTGATGTTGAGAAAATGGCAGCTGATTTGAAGAAGGAACTTGAAACAGCAAATGGTCAAAAGAAAGCTAAAATTATTAAAAGACTTGAAACAGTAGATAGTTTTAGACTATCTGGTAATAAACCAGAATGGATGATTTTGGAGGTGTTACCAGTTATTCCTCCTGATTTAAGACCAATGGTTCAATTAGATGGTGGAAGATTTGCTACATCAGATATTAACGATTTATATAGAAGAATTATTAATAGAAATAATAGACTTAAGAGACTACTAGAACTTGGAGCTCCAGAAATCATTGTTAGAAATGAGAAGAGAATGCTTCAAGAAGCCGTAGATAGCTTAATTGATAATGGTAGAAGAGGAAGACCTGTCACAGGACCTGGAAATAGACCATTGAAATCTTTATCAGATATGTTAAAAGGAAAACAAGGTCGTTTCAGACAAAACTTACTAGGTAAACGTGTTGACTATTCAGGCCGTTCTGTTATCGTAGTTGGTCCAGAATTGAAAATTTATCAATGCGGTCTTCCAAAAGAAATGGCTGTTGAATTGTTCAAGCCATTTGTAATGAAAGAATTAGTTGAAAGAGGAATTGCACATAATATTAAGAATGCAAAGAGAATGGTAGAAAGATTAAGACCAGAAGTTTGGGATGTTTTAGAATATGTAATCAAAGATCATCCAGTTATGCTTAACCGTGCTCCAACACTTCATAGACTTGGTATTCAAGCATTCGAACCAGTTCTAATTGAAGGTAGAGCAATTAAACTTCATCCTCTTGTTTGTACTGCTTTCAATGCAGACTTTGACGGTGACCAAATGGCAGTTCACTTGCCACTTACACCAGAAGCACAAGCAGAAGCAAGATACTTAATGCTTTCAGCTAATAACTTATTAAAACCTCAAGATGGAAAACCAGTTACAGTACCTACACAGGATATGATTTTAGGTTCTTATTACTTAACAATTGACGAGAAAGGTGCTAAGGGAGAAGGCATGGTATTTAGCACAAAAGATGAAGCAATGATGGCTTACTTAAATGGAGATATCAGTATTCATGCTAAAGTAGGAATTCGTTTTGAAAAAGAAATCGACGGTGAAATTAAGAGAAAGATTATATACACAACAATTGGTAAAGTTATCTTTAATGAATCGATTCCACAAGATTTAGGCTTTGTAGATAGAAGCAATCCAGATAATGAATTTAATTTAGAAGTTGATTTCACTGTTACTAAGAAAACAGTAGGAAAGATTATTTCAAAATGTATTAAAGTGCATGGTCTTCCAAAGACGGCAGAAGTTTTGGATAATATAAAAGCATTAGGATATAAATATTCTACAAAAGGTGCTATAACAGTATCAGTTGCGGATGTTATTATTCCGGAGGAAAAGAAAGACATCTTGGTAGATGCAGAAAATAAAGTTGATCAAATTACAAAACAATATAGAAGAGGTTTAATTTCAAACGAAGAAAGATATAATTCGGTTATTAAAGTTTGGGATAAAGCAACGCAAGATGTTACAGATGCTATGATTAGTCATTTTGATGAAAAGAATCCAATATACATGATGGCTACTTCTGGTGCTCGTGGTAATATGCAACAAATTAGACAGTTAGCGGCCATGAGAGGACTAATGGCTGATACAGAAGGTAGAACAGTTGAAATTCCAATTCGTTCTTGCTTTAGAGAAGGTATGGATGCGTTAGAGTATTTCGTATCTGCTCATGGTGCAAGAAAAGGATTGGTTGATACAGCTCTTCGTACAGCTGACTCTGGTTATTTAACAAGAAGGTTGGTTGACGTTAGCCAAGATATTATTGTTCGAGAAGCAGACTGCGGAACAAGTGATGGAATGGTTGTTACGGACATTAAGAATGGTAATGAATTAATTGAAGGTTTAGCAGAAAGACTTTCAGGAAGATATGCTGCAGAAGATATTAAAAATCCTGAAACTAATGAAGTGATTATTCATCAAAATGAATTTATTTCTGATAAATTAGCAGAACAAGCAGTAGCAAATGGAGTGACAAAAGCTAAAATCAGAACAATTTTAACGTGTAGAGCAAAACAAGGAGTTTGTGCAAAATGTTATGGTAATGACTTGGCTGGTAGACAAGAAGTAAATATTGGTGAAGCAGTTGGTATTATTGCTGCGCAATCAATTGGTGAACCTGGTACTCAGCTTACTATGAGAACATTCCACCAAGGTGGTATTGCTGGTGGAGATATTACACAAGGTCTTCCTAGAGTTGAGGAATTATTCGAAGCTAGAAAACCTAAGGGATTAGCTATCATTTCAGATATTGCTGGTACAATATCAATTAGTGATACAAAGAAGAAGAGAGAAGTTATTGTTACTAATAAAGAAGAATCGAAAGCATATTTCATTCCATTTGGTTCAAGATTGACTGTTCATGAAGGAGACGAAATTGAAGCTGGTGATGAAATCACAGAAGGTTCAATTTATCCACAAGATATTATGAGAATTAAAGGTCCAGATGGTGTGCAAAAATATATTGTTTCAGAAGTTCAAAAAGTTTATAGAAGCCAAGGTGTTGATATAGACGACAGGCACATTGAAGCAATTATTAGACAAATGCTTAAGAGAGTTAAGGTTGAAGAACCTGGTGATACAGAGCTTCTTCCAGGAACAATGGTTGATCACATCTTATTTGAAGAAGAAAATCAAAAAGCAATAGATGCAGGGTTAAGACCAGCAACAGGTAAGAGATTGTTACTTGGAATTACGAAAGCCTCACTTGCTACAGATTCTTTCTTATCAGCTGCATCATTCCAAGAAACAACAAAAGTATTAACAGAAGCAGCAATTAAAGGTAAGGTTGATCCATTACTTGGCTTAAAAGAAAACGTTATCATTGGTAAATTAATTCCTGCTGGAACGGGATTAATGAGATATAGACAAATGAAGCCTGTAAATGCAGAAACTGGTGAAGAAACAGAAAATACAGTCCCAGAACCTGTTACAGAATAAATGATTTTAGTTAGCAAAAAGACGAGATTTTTTCAAAATCTCGTCTTTTCATTGTCAAAAAGTGACCAACTTTTGATGAAAGATTAATTCAAAGCACATATTCATATACTTTGTTTCGTTTTGAAATGATATTTATATGGTGATAACCGCATTCGCGTAATTTTCCTTTCTTTACCAACCAATCTAAATAATTCTGCATACTAGAAAACGGGGTGGCCTTAATATCATAATGCTCAGCTAAAAAAAGTTTTAAATGCATCACAGTAAAAGGAGATGGAATTTTCTTAATTGCCTCATTGATAACTGATTCCGCATGCCTTTGTGCATCAAAAGTCTTTCCATCAATGAGAAGCTCGAGAAAAAGGTCATCTCTTTCACTTTCCGACAAATTGGGAAGGACATTATTGGTAAATTCCCGTATTTTCTCATGGTTTGTCATTGTATTGTTTTTCCTCCTTATTCATGGTAAGCGTATTGCATACTGTGCCTTTTTAAAATAGTTTTCACTGATATTTGTAATGCATGCATCGAGTGCACTATCAGATCCGGCATTTAGCACCGCATATGGCTTATGTTCATCAACACTAGGGCTATAATAAATGTGGACATGACCGCTGTAGCAGAGTATATCACCTGTTTGAAAGTTTTCGCTTCCTTTTACTGCTGTCCATCCAATTGTATATTCGGGAGAATCTGATTCTTTTCCATTATACAATTGCTTCGCAGTTTGAAGATACCATTTAGAACTTTTACATTCAAAGTTACCTCCTTGATATTCGTAAATACACCAGCCAACATAACCAGAGCAGTCGATAGTTGTACCATTTTCTGCTTGCAATGGGTATTCATAATGTCCTTTATGGTATGAAAAACCATTATCAACAAGATAATTTTTGCATTCTTTAGCAATAGCCAAAAAATTGAAATTATTTGCTTTTGCAGAAGTAGCAGAAAAAAAGATTGTTATTGACAGGAGAAGAGTAGTAATAAGTCGGTTGAGAATAATCCGTTCGTGAAATTTCATGCGAACTCCTTTCTATACTTTTTGTGCTTTGCTATTATATCACAAATTTATGTAAACATCAATGCTTTTATAAATAATTAATATGTTAGTTTTCTTTGCAAAATTCCTTTAAATCACCTTCATATATTTTTTTAATACCATCTATTTGAGTAAAATCAAGGGGGTGTGTATGTTCAGGTAGTTTTGGTGTGGATATGTTGATATCATTTAATATTTTTGCAACAAATTGAGAACAAAAAAATTTATTTTTATTTGTAAAAGATAGTTTTGTATCAGCAAAAAATAAAGTTAAAACTGCATAAGAGTAGTTATTTTTGTTTATAGAAAATTCATGAATTATTTGTTGAATTTTTGTATATTGTTCTTCGGAAACCTCTTTTTCTAAAATCATACAAGGAATACTTGAAAACCTAGCAAATACATTTGTAAAAGCATTTTCTATAATGAATCCTCCTGGTAGTATAAAATAAGGATTTTTTCTACCAAAAGAATAAAATGTTTGAAAATCATCATTTAAACAAATTGAAGAGTGATTATATTTATCTTTTGTTACAAATTTTAAAATTTTGGATATGCCTGTACCAGATTGAGTCAAAATAATAAAGATTTTTTTCATAATTCCTCCTAAATTTATACAATAATGGTATCATCTAAGTGTATGAGTTGTCAATGCAATAAATTACAATTTGTCGGTTAGACCATTGGGGACGGAGACGGAGGATTTTCGACCAATAGGGACGGAGGATTTTGGCTTTTTTTCGACCAATAGGGACGGAGGATTTTGGCTGAATGCACAATTGGTGCAATGGGGACGTCCATT
>JAFUGC010000013.1 GCA_017469565.1 Clostridia bacterium
AATTGGTCTAATTCCTACCAATAAAGACCAACTGGTGATAGGGGATATCTCACGTTCTAGGAACTCTCATATTAGCATTTTATACGTTTTAGGAGTCAATGATGGACTATTCCCAATGCAGTATGATGATGAAGGTTTTTTGAATGATTATGAGAGAAATTTACTGCTAGAAAATCATATTGAAATAGCAAAAGATACAAAAATGTTACTTTTGGAAGAAAATTTTAATATCTATAAAATACTGACAACACCTAAAAAAGAACTTCACATTTCTTATCCTATTGCAGATGATTCTGGAAGTAGCTTAAGACCTTCCATGATTATTAGTGAGCTAAAAAAGATGTTTCCTCATATTCCAATGAATGATTATGTTTCTCAAGAAGCACCATGGCAGTCTTTTGTGAATACCATCGATTCCACTTTTGTGCATTTAGCATCCGAGATGAGAAAAAATAAAAACCATGAGGAAATTGATAAAGCATGGCTTGCGGTTTATGATTGGTACAAAAAGAATGAAAATACCAAAGCGGCTCTGATTGAGTCGGGATTAAGATTTCAAAATACTGTTAGCAACCTAACAAGAACCTCTTCACAGAGTTTATATGGAAATACCATGAATTCCAGTGTTTCACAGATGGAAACTTTTGCATCCTGTCCCTTCATGTATTATTTAAAATATGGCCTAAATGTCAAGGAAAGAAAGGTATTTAAGCTGGCAACTCCTGATATTGGTACATTCATGCATGATATTCTTGACCAATTTGCAAAGTACATAGAAAAGAATCATCTTTCCTGGAGAGAGTTAGAAAAAGAAGATATCGATTGTATTTCTTCACAGATTGTGGATGATACTTTAGGTGAAACAAGATACCGTATTTTTACAAGCAATAATAAACTTAAGTTCCTAAGTATTAAGCTAAAACGTGTTGTAAAAAGAGTGTTATGGGTGATAACACTTCAAATCAAGAATAGTGAATTTGATGTGGCAGGTTCCGAACTGGAATTTGGTAAAGGAGAAAATGCTAAACTACCGGCCATTGAAATAGAACTAGAAGAAGGAAATAAAGTACTTCTAAATGGTAAGATTGATAGGATTGATATTGCCAAAACAGAGGATGGAAAGTATATCAGAGTGGTAGATTACAAATCCTCTTCCAAATCCATTAACCTATCCAATGTGTATTATGGTTTGCAATTGCAGCTAATCACTTATTTAGATGTAGTTTCAAAAGATGATTTACTTCCTGGTGGTGCACTTTATTTAAAACTGGATGACCCAATTATCAAAACGAAAAAAGATATTTCCGCGGAAGAAATTGAAGAAGAAATCAGAAAGAAACTCAGAATGGACGGAATCATTCTTGCGGATGCAAAACTAGTGAGGGCAATGGATACACAAATGCTAAGCGAATCATCCAACCTTAATTTGAAATTAAAAAAAGACGGAACCTATAGCAGCATGCCTACGGCAAATGAAGAAGAGATAAAGCTATTAATGAAACATACGAAGAAAATCCTAAAACAATTTGCTGAGGAAATTTTAAATGGAAAAGTAGAAAATGTTCCAGTCAAGAATGACAGAAAATCACCATGCTCTTACTGTGATTACAAAGAGATATGTAATTTTGATAAAGAGCTTGGAAATCGATTTAAGAAGATTAATGAACTAAAAAATGAGGAAGTATTTGAGCAGATGAAGATGTTTTAAGGAGGAGCCTACCCATGCCAGATGTAAAATGGACAACCGAGCAGGAAAATGCGATTAAAATAAGAAATTCAAAGACACTTGTTGCAGCGGGAGCTGGTAGTGGTAAGACTGCCGTTCTGGTGGAGAGAATTATTCGTAAAGTAATAGAGGATGGTATCGATATTGATAAGATGCTAATTGTTACTTTTACAAACGCTGCGGCTAGTGAAATGAAGGAGCGTATTCGTGAGAGACTTTATACAGAAGCCTCTTCTAATCATGCTCTTCAAAAGCAGATTTTGTATTTGAATCGTGCTAGTATTATGACGATAGATGCTTTTTGTAAAAAGGCAGTGAAGGATTATTTTTATAAATTAGACATTGATCCTAATTTTAAGATTGCAGATACTACTGAACTAGAACTCATGAAATTGGAGGCGATTGATGAGGTATTAGAAGAGCTTTACGAATCGCAAGAGGAAGATATCATTGATGTGTTAGATGCATACTCTAACAATAAATCGGATGATAGTTTGGTCAATTTAATCCTTTCCATACATCGTTTTATTCAAAGCTGTCCTAATCCTTTGGAATGGCTTGATGAGAAATGTGAAATGTATCATGTAGATACGGATGACTTTGGAAATACCGTATGGGGAAAGTATATTATCAAGTATACAAGAAATGTTGTGGCGGAGTTATTAGAAGAGCTTAAAAATATCAGAGATGATTTTGAGAATATAGATGAGGCACAAAATTATTTGCTTACCATTCAAGATGATATTTTAGCGTTAGAGGCTTTAAGAAAAAATAATTTTTCTTGGGATGACTATTATCAAGCGTTTCAACATGTTGAATTTTCTTCTTTGAAACGTGCTCCCAAACTGGATGAGGAAACAAGGGAGTATGTCAAAAGTGTCAGAGAAAAGATGAAGAGCATTATTGGACAGTATTTAAAAGAGGAGGTATTTATTTCCTCTTCCTCAGAAATCTTACAAGATTTAAAAAATGCTTATGCACATGCAACTGGTATCAAACATATCATTCATCTTTTTGATGCAAGGCTTCATCAGAAAAAGGAAGATAAGAATGTTTTGGACTTTAGTGATATTGAGCATCTATGTCTAAAACTTTTTAGTGAAAATGAAGATGTGTTGCAAGACTTTAAAAATAAATATGAGGAAATTTTGATTGATGAGTATCAGGATAGTAACCTGATTCAAGAATCGATTTTAAATAAAATTTCCAACGGAAATGTATTCATGGTTGGTGATGTGAAGCAGAGTATTTATAAATTTAGGCAGGCAAAACCGGAATTGTTTTTGGAAAAGTATCATACCTATCCAACATGGGTGGATGACGGGAACATGTCTACTGAAAACAAAATTTTACTTTTCAAGAACTTTAGAAGTAATGAAAACATCATCCAACAAGTGAATTTTATTTTTCAGAATATTATGTTCAAAGATACGGGTGAGATTGATTACACGGAAGAGGAATTTTTAAAATATGGTGCTACTTATTATGATTATGATGGCGAAAGTGCGGAAATCCATATCATTGAATCCAAAAATCAGCAAGGAAAAAGTGAAGAGGCAGATAGCAGTATTTTTGAGGATGATATTGAAGAAAAGGCACAATTAGAAGCTAGAGTAGTGAGCAAACGAATTGAAGAGCTGGTTGGAAATTTTGAGGTGTTTGACAAAAATACAAAGCAAAAAAGAAAAGCGAAGTATTCTGATATTGTAATTCTGTTAAGGGCTACCAAGGGTTATGCAGATACATTTGCCGAGGAATTATCCAAAAGAAATATTCCTGTTTATACAGATGTGAAATCTGGTTATTTTGATAATCCTGAGGTTCAAGTGGTGTTGTCATTACTAAAAATCATAGACAATCCTTATCAAGATATTCCACTTCTTTCTGTGTTAAGATCGCCTATTGGAAACTTTGATGTAAATGAACTAACGAAAATCCGTATGGTGGATAGGAAATGTTCCTTCTTTGAAGCCATGATGATGGCAGGAGGGCAAGGGGATGAAAAGGTTAAAGATTTCTTGA
>JAFUGC010000014.1 GCA_017469565.1 Clostridia bacterium
TATTTATATATATATAAATATATATAAAGTAAGTTCTATTCTAAGGTTCATGTAGGCATAAGCACGTGCGTGTATTTTTAAAAATAATTGAAATGAATAAAATGTGAAATCGGGGTGGGGATCCCCCTGGCCTCTCCATGAAATTTGACCTCCCTCGTGAGGGCGTAAAAACTCCCTCGTGAGGAAATAAAAATTTCCCCGCGAAGCTCTGGATGCAAAAACTTAATGCCAATTTGCATAAATATAAAAAATCACCTATCTTTGCTGCCGAAAATTAAAAAGGACATAAAATGAGATACGATAAATTTGAAGAAATCTTTTCTGCTGAAAGAATGCGAAAGTATAATTACGCCTGTTCTGGCAACACCAAACGCGCAATGACTCTTTATCGCTACAATTTGCGCCTCTCGCAAGAAATGTTTACTATGATTAGTTGTTTTGAAGTAGCCCTGAGAAATAAAATTGACCGAGAAATGAGAATTCATTTCGGTAATGATTGGCTGAGGGATTCGGTTATGCCAAGCGGAATACTGACACATGACCATCGTACAAGGGGTAGCAAGTTGATTATAGAGAAAGCATATAATGAATTAGTCATCAACAACCTATATTCACACTCCAAGTTATTATCTGAGATGGAGTTTGGGGTATGGAAATATATGTTCAACAATGTGCAATACCGACTCTATGGCAGGCATCTATTACATATATTCCCTCAGAAACCAAAATCTTCTCTTCATTGCCAATATGATAATACGTATGTCTTTAATGAACTGCATAGCATCAACATTATTCGAAATCGTATTGCTCACCATGAACCTATCTGCTTCAATGCGACCTCACAGATAGACACTAACCAGGCATTGTCATGCTATACACGGATTATGACTATGTTCCAGTGGATGGAGATAGATGCAGGTGCAATGCTATATGGACTTGACCATGTGGGGGATGTCTGTGGTAAAATCATGTGTATTTAGATTTTTCTTGTTAAAGTTGTAAATAATAAAAATAAACTCTATCTTTGCGGAAAGATTAGTCCCTCCAGTCCCTGATTCACTCAAACTGAGTGGGTAGTGTTTACTCCTGATAGTCCCTGATCTTTGTCAGACTATCAGGTTTTTTTTATACCAATCCATGAATAAGAGAAATTCAAAACTACCACCCGTTTTCAGAAAAAATTTTCATTTTCACAATTCGAGAAAACCCATGATTATTATATATCTAAATGTAAACAAATGTTAAAGTTTTCCAAAGGTCTTGACAAACGCACTTCCGATGTAGTAACTTATTTATATAGGGCAGGGAAATGAGATTTCCAATTGACGATTGACGATTGACAATTGAGAATTACCATCCGGAGGGCAATTTTCAATTCTTCTGTCATAATTCTCAATCTTCAATTCTCAATTTTCAATGTCTATTATATTAGTTAACCTTAATACTAACTTTAAAACCTAAAAGACTATGGCAATTAAAGTAATCGCAAGACAGACCTTGCAGAAAATCGGAAAGTATGTGGGCACTTATCGCTTCGTGATGCAGACCCAGCTCTACAACTCGCTTACTCAGGCGAAGGTAATCAAGGAAGCTTCCTTGCGCAGTGGTATCCAGAAGGGTGCCTTGAACGCAGCATGGGACGCTATCGGTGAAGTGATCAAGGCATGGGCCACCGAAGGTCACTCTGTGGCCATCCCTGGACTCGGTTCTATGCGCTTCTCAGTTCGCGCCAACAGCGTGGAGAACGTAGAAGACGTCAGCTCTAAGCTGATCACCTCGCGCCGTGTGCTCTTCACGCCAAGCGTCGACATCAAGAACGAGTTGAAGCAGACGGGTATCAACATCACCTGCTTCGACAAGGACGGTAACCTCGTGAAGGCCGTATCTTCCAGCGATGCTGGCAACGTGGAGGACGGTGAAGACGAGAACACTGGCAACGGCACCGACAATCAGGGTGGCACCGACAACGGCAGCACCGATCAGGGTGGAAACACCGAGAATCCAAGCGGTGACGGTGGCCTCGGCTAATCCCTAAGCAAGTAAGGGAGAGCGTAGCTAACTCTCCCTTACCTATGCTTCCTAATGATTTTATTCATTTCAATTATTTTTAAAAATACATGCACACACATTAACCTAAACCTTAACTACTATGAAGAACAAACGTGAACTTTTGAAGTATGGCATCCAGCTGCTTATAGCTATCCTCACTGCCATTGGTACTTCCATAGGCGTATCATCCTGCATGAGCATGCTGTGAAAGAAAGAAGCCCAGAACAATTAGTTTTGCTCTGGGCTTCATAATAATTACCAATTATATCAAGCTTTACAAAACTTACTTTTTTTCTGGTGACCATGAAAAATACTGGTGATTATTAAGATAAGCTAAAGCTGAATGTCTTTTCTTTAGATCTAAATTGAATCTTCTGCAATTCTTTGCTTGTAAGAATTTATCACATATTTCATCAGGTATCGAAGATATAGTTATGTGGCGTATCGAAATAGTATTTGTTGAAGGATTATGACAAGGAATAGAATGAAAACTATTATAATAATAACAAATAGCACAATGTTTTAGTGGTACATTTTTAATATTGGCAACAGATAAACCTAATTCGACAAAATTCATATTATTGATATCTTTTACCGATTCAGAAGAAATGCAAAATTCGAAAACCGAATTATCCTTATGTGTCTCCATTTGCCCGCAATCCAATCCTTGTTCTACCTCAACTCTCTGCAATCCCTCATTATTCTTGATAATGCAAAGGCGATCAATTTTTAATGATGCTTTAATCTCTCTCTTGAAGTTATAAAACCTTATTTCGTCAGATTCAATTAGAGGTTTATGTATGTCTGCCTCTTCTTTTACTTTTAATTCAACTATACGAATACCAGAATCTATTTTTACTTTCTCGCAGTCATGAGATACCGCTATTTCTATGAAAGTTGGGTTCCATTCTGGATGCTCAGAATTAGACAATTTTAAATCAGCACGAAAGCCTCGATAAGTAGATTCGACTTCACATGTGTCATAGTATTGCTTTAAATCTATTATATGCAGTTTTTCTCCTATACATTTAGGAATATATGGAAGAGGAGATTTTAAATGACATTGTTCGTAACTATTGCAAATATAATTAGCTTTATAACTAATTAAAAACTTATCTTGATTTTCAAACTTTTCTTTAATAATTCTTTTCCCAAGTTCATGTAAGTATGTTTCCCATCCGCAGTGATCACCCTTATGACGAAAATGGTGTTCATTTTTCTTTCCAAGCGCAGCAGTCATTTCATGGCCACAGCTGATGCAGTAATAGTGCTTGGCTCTATGTGCTGCATCAACATCGGAAATGTTTATTATTTTTCCGTCTTTTGTGTTTTCACTTGCATAATGGAATTTAATCATAAGCAGAGGAGTTCTTCTCACTGACCAATTCTATGAGTTATTCTTAATCCCATTAAACCCTCACCAGTCTGTTTGACAACGAAAGGCTCTTGGTCTATAGAAACAGAGATTCTACCGGTAATAGTGGCATGATTTGTTGCTGCTATTCCTAAAAAAACTTCATCTCCAAGCTTAAATGGTCCATGTATTTCTTCCCAATCTTTAGATTTAGTAGAAGTGTGTACATCTCCGTTCTCGGAAAAGAAATTAATATTATATGATTGTATATATTTGCTCACCACTTTAAATTCATATTTAACATAATAAGAATGATTATCTGAAGGATCATCAGAAGAGCAAGCCCATAGAATGAAACTTGCACAAGACAAAATTGCAGCAAATACAAAACTCTTCATATTCATAATAATTGTTCCAGAATAAAAGTTTTTACTTTACAAAAGTAGTTAATATTCAGATTTCTACAAAATAATTGACTATGAAAAGCAATAAATAAAATTCATTCTTTTTGCTTTTCTAAGCGTAAAATATAACTTGCATAAAAGAATAGTATTTCTTACTTTTGCATCAAGTTTTCACTATGGGCATACTTCTTGTCATATTATTCTTAGGCTTAATAGTCTTTCTGTGTTTTCTTCTACCAGATAAAGGTGAACTGGCAGAAATCCGTGTTCATAATCTGTTGATTGAGTTGCCAGAGGAATATCATGTAATAGATAATGTCATTATTGGAAACAATTATTATTCCTCTCAAATAGACCATGTTGTGGTATCGCCCTATGGGATATTTGTCATAGAAACAAAAGGGTATAAAGGCTGGATTTTTGGTAGTGAGAATGCACAGTATTGGACACAAAACATTTTTGGGAAAAAGTATCAGTTGTATAACCCGATATTGCAGAATCAGGGGCATGTCAATTCTTTGAATAATCTTCTAGGCATACCTAAAGATCGTTTTGTGCCTATTGTTTGTTTCAATAATGATGCAAGCTTATATATATCAGCGCCTAACAGCATTGTTATAAATCGGAGAAGACTGAAGAAAACTTTGCTAAGTTATACAGCCATAGTCATTTCTTCAGATGAGAAGGAAAAGATTATCAGCACCATTACTTCACACATGAAAGTTGGTAAAGAGGCAGAAAAAGTCCATAGGTTTAACGCAAAAAATAAAGTAAAATCAAGTAATGAATCAATCCGAAATGGTATCTGCCCCAGATGTGGTGGGCAGATAATTAAGCGTCAGGGGAAATATGGCTATTTCTATGGCTGTAGCAATTATCCAAAGTGCAAATTTACTATGAAAGTGGAGTAGAGTACCATAGGAAACAGGTATGGTGAATACTTTTTTGAGGTGCCATAATTACACCTCAAACTATCCTTTTCCTATATTTACCAAATCATCCCCAACAATTCGTTGGCATCCGCCACAGACGGAATTGCGTGCCACTCAAAGACTTTACTCTATAGCCAACAGAAATGATGATATCAAGATTGTAGGCTGTGTATTCATATGATTGCTCAGATCTCATAGATTTTGTTTAAGCTTTAACATAGCATCGCACTCATACTATGCAGGAGGCGTTCCCTCTCCTAACCTCCCCCAATGGGGGAGGGATGGTAAGCGTGTGACCTTCTGCCCTTTCAGGGCTTTGCGAACTTCCGAAACTTATTTATCATCTTGAATAAACCCAATGCGACGTCGAGGCTTCTCTTCCTTTGGCTTGGCTTGCAGCTCTGCAAGGGCGGTGGAGATAGCATCCAGCTGCACACGGGTTTCCTCATTGATATCGTTCTGATCGCGAAGGATGTCATTTACCTCTTTGCTTAAATCAGTTATTCGGTGTTCGAGTTCTGATAATTTCATAGGTATAGACAAAAGAGTAAGGTTTTGTCTAATGCGAACGAAAGCTCTTGTGATATTGATGCTTGTTTCGACGGCTATCTCGCTTCGTAAAATGCTTGAAAGCATTAGGGCTCCATGTTCAGTAAAAGCGAAAGGTGGCGAGGATTTAGGACGTTTCACTCTTGATGTCATCACAAATTGTGATGAGATGAGTATCCATTCTTCTTTAGAAAGTTGAAACATAAAGTCAGCTGGAAATCGCTCAATATTACGCTTGACAGCTTGGTTAAGCACACGTGTTTCTACAGCATACATTTCAGCTAAATCAAAGTCCAGCATGACGCGCTGGCCTCTAATCTCATAGATTTTGTTCTGGATTAATTCAATATCATTCATTGCCGTTTTTATTTTTATGGTTTGCAATTCGGACGCAAAAATAGTGGTTTTTGAGATAACAAAAAAGATTCTCTTTCTTTTTCATTTCATTCATTTCAGTTATTTTGAGAAAATAATGCACGCACAATTACTCCACTTCCTCAAACTCTGTGTATTCCCCTTCATCTTTAGAGAAAATCTTAGGCTTCCTGTTGGTGAGGTCCTGCTTGTTGCGTGAAATCTGATCGCTCTCCTTCTGGCGCTGCGCCTTCGGCTTCGTGTCAAAGCCCAGCACGCTTTTGAAGAATCGAATCATGGAGCCAAAGCCGAAGAGAATACCTGCTATGAGTATGGTGAAAGCTGCGTTTTTGCGAGTGTAGAAATCTGCTTTGCTTGTCCCAAAAATGAGAAAAAGAGATGATATATGATTGTATAGATGTACAATAACTATTAAAAAAATGCGAAATTGCCAGTAAATTATAACACAATTCAATATTTATCACTAATTTCGCAAACCAATAATATAAATTATTAATATTATGAGTTCGCAAAAGAATGTATTGGAGGTGATTCTGGGTAGCTCTCGATCTGTGTTTAACATCCAATCACTAAGAATGTTGATGGAGTGTGAAAATAGTCAGAAACTTATTGAACATACACCAATTGACAGATAAATCGGAATTTGTATGGAATACTTTTATCCTTTTGGCGAAACCGTTCGCCGTTTAGTACAACAAGATAGAACTCCTAAACAAGTTTTTGTCCTTGGTGTATATGCCAGTGCTGTACATGCA
>JAFUGC010000002.1 GCA_017469565.1 Clostridia bacterium
AAACACTTTGATTGCTTGCTCTTCTGCAAGCTCTGTTAATTCATTTCTTACCTCGTTTTCAACAGAAGGCTTGATTAATCTTTTATAAGAGTCTTCTATAATCTCTTTTAGAATTTCTTCATAATAGCTCTCTTTGACAATCACTTCATCTTCTAAATACTTTAAAATACTTTCATCCGTGTTATCTATTTTCACTTTTAAAAATTCTTCTTTTTCTCCTCTATTGATGGCAAGGATCCTGTGACTTGGAATCTTACTCACAGGTTCTGAATAATCATAATACATCTCATAAACAGACTTTTCTTCCTTGGCAGCCTTAGAAACAATTAATCCATTTTTGTAAATCAATTTTCTAATTTCTTTACGATACTCTGCAACATCTGAAATCATTTCTGCCACAATATCCTTTGCACCATTTACGGCATCCTCTGCACTTTCTACGTCTTTTTCTTCACTGATGTATTTGGCAGCCTCTTCTTCCAAATTTACTTTTTCTTTTTGTTCAAAAATAATGAGTGCAAGTGGCTCCAAACCTTTTTCCTTTGCGATAGTGGCCCTTGTTCTCTTTTTTTGTTTATATGGTCTATATAAATCCTCAACTTCCGTCATTGTTTGGGCTGACAAAATTTTATTTTGAAGTTCTTCATCTAATTTTCCTTGTTCATCAATTAAACGAATGACTTCTTCTTTTCTCTTTTCCAAGTTTCTTAGATAGGTAAGCCTCTCAAACATATCGCGGAGCTGTTCATCAGACATTTCTCCCGTTGCTTCTTTTCTGTATCTTGCAATGAAGGGAATCGTGTTTCCTTCATCGATTAGCTTGATTGCATTCTCTACTTGAAATGGTTTTAGTTTTAATTCTTCTACTAATTTTTGTTCAATATTATTCATGATTCCTCCCTATTCACTCCAAAAATCTTACAAAATCTTTCCGTCCCTACTTTCCAAGATAATGGTAACCGGCCCCACATTGGTAAATGTGATGTTCATCATGGCTCCAAAACTACCAGTAGCAACATTGATTCCAATCTTATTTTTGCAATAATCAATAAAATACTCATATAACTCATTTGCCATTTCCGGCCTTGCTGCCTCAATAAAACTTGGGCGATTTCCATGATGAGAATCAGCATAGAGGGTAAACTGCGAAACAATATGCAAAGAACCACCCACATCCATGACAGATAAATTCATCTTTTCATTTTCATCTTCAAAAATTCTTAGTTTTGCTATTTTCTCTGCTAAACAAACGGCATCTTCTTTTGTGTCAGTATGTGTTACGCCAAGCAATACCAAAAGTCCATTATCTATTTTAGAATACAACTTGTTATCTATTACAAGCTGTGAATCTCTTACTCTTTGTACAACTGCTTTCATGTTTCCTCCCTCTTAGAAAAATAGTACAAAAAAGGCACTACTCATTCCATGCCTTCTTTGTACATGATTTTACTTTTTCTTTCTATATCTACTTCCAAACACATTTTTTATAATGCTTCTTCTTGATTCAATTTCATCAACAACCAAAAGAAAAGCAGTACTAATTGCTAAAAAAGCAAGATCCGTGCATACATTAAAGATAATTTCACCATTAGTGAAAATGCTTCTTAGTTTGATATGAACAATTACCATGGCAAGGCTCAAAATGCTACATGCCATGGGAAACCATGCTTTTTTGGTCTGATAGCCAACAAAATTCATCACTAAGAAAAATAAGATGGCTACTACAAATACTCTTACATCTGTATAATCAAATACAATCCCCATTTTTACTCTTCCTCATCCCAGTTATGCCATATTTCTTGAACATCATCAAGTTCTTCCATTTTTTCAATGATTAAGCCCATTTTTCTGGCACTATCTGCATCTAAGTGCATGTAATTTTGCGGAACCATTTTTACCTCTGCATCTAGATATGTGATGCCTTTTCCTTCTAGATATTCTCTCACTTTTGAAAAATCATCTGGAGCAGTGGTAATTTCATAAAACTCTTCATCTGCCTCAAAATTTTCAGCACCAGCATCTATTACTTCTAGCATTAAATCATCCTCTGAAAGCGATGTACTGCCTTTTTCCACAACAATAACACCCTTCTTATCAAACATCCAAGAAACAGAGCCGTTTGTACCAAGATTTCCACCGAATTTATCTAAAATGTGCCTAACATCTCCTGCTGTTCTGTTTCTATTATCTGTCATGGCTTCTATCATGATGGCAACACCATTTGGTCCATACCCCTCATAAGTGATATCCTCATAGTTAGCAGCATTTCCATCTCCAGCAGCCTTTTTTATACTTCTTTCTATATTATCATTTGGCATATTATTTGCCTTACATTTTGCAATAACATCACGAAGTTTAGAATTTCCAGCGGGATCAGGGCCACCTTCTTTAACTGCTACTAAAATCTCTCTTCCCAATTTTGTAAATATTTTTCCTCTTTGCGCATCAGATTTTTCCTTTTTATTTTTAATATTGTTCCATTTTGAATGTCCTGACACTGTAATTCCTCCTTCTTTTTCCTAATTTTTGGGCCATACGCCCTCCAACAGGAGCATTTTATCATACTTTTTCCCATTTGGGTAGAGCATTTGAAAATTTTATTCAAAAAAAGGTTGTCCCTCTTTGAGCGCTTAATGTGCCTCAAACCACGTTCTTCCCATGTTCGCATCCACCTTAAGTGGTACTGCCATCTGGATTACATTTTCCATATTTCTCACTAGTAACTCTTTGACGACTTCTATTTCACTTTCTTTCGTTTCAATTAAAAGTTCGTCATGAACCTGAATAATAAGTTTGGATTCTAGCTTTCTATCTTCTAATTCCTTTTCAATATTTACCATGGCAATCTTAATAATATCTGCCGCCGTTCCTTGAATTGGAGCATTCATGGCAACTCTTTCACCAAACTGACGCACGTTAAAATTATTGGACTTAATTTCAGGAACATACCTTCTCCTGCCCCAAAGCGTTTCCACATATCCTTTTTCTTTACAATTTTTTACAGAGTTATCCATATACTCTTTGATTTTAGGATACTTTTCAAAATACTTTTCGATATATTCTTTTGCCCTTCTTCTGGAAATATGAATATTGGTAGCAAGCCCAAAATCACTAATACCATACACAATGCCAAAATTCACGGCCTTTGCCTCACTTCTCATCTGTTTTGTCACTTCTTCCAATGGCACATTAAACACCTGCGATGCCGTCACCGCATGAATATCCACATCATTTTGGAAGGCGTGAATCATGGTTTCATCCCCAGATATATGTGCAAGTACCCTAAGTTCCACCTGCGAATAATCCGCATCTAAAAGTGTATACCCTTCTTTAGCAATAAAGATTTTTCTAAGCTCTCTTCCAAGTTCTGTCCTGATTGGAATGTTCTGCAAATTTGGATCTGTGCAGCTAATTCTTCCTGTGGCAGTTACTGTTTGATTAAATTTTGCGTGAATTCTGCCCGTTTCTGCATTAATTAAAGGCAACATTCCATCCACATAAGTAGCCTTTAGTTTATTTAGTGTTCTATACTCTAACACTTTTTCTACAATAGGATGGTCCTCTAATAATTTTTCTAGCACATCACTGTCTGTGGAATAGCCACTTTTGGTCTTTTTGATGACAGGAAGCTGTAATTTTTCAAACAACACTTCTCCCAGTTGTTTTGGTGAATTGATATTAAACTCTGTACCTGCTAAGTTCCATATCTCCTTGGTTAAATCATTCACACTTGTATTTAAAGAAATAGAATAATCTCTTAGCATTTGCTTGTCCACAAAAACGCCCACATACTCCATTTCAGCAAGCACCTTCATGAGTGGCATTTCAATATCCGTAAACAAATGATATTCTTCTTTATCTTTTAATTCTTTCTCGTATTTTTCTTTACAATCAAAAATATATTTGGCATATTTCGAAATTCTTTCTTTTTTCTTTTCATCCTCTTGGCTCTGTGCTTCTTCGTTTCCAGCAGAAAAACCTTCTAATGTAATTTGTTCCACTTTTCCCTTTTCCTCACCATTATCCACGATGATTTTTAATTCTTCCAAAATCAAATCATTTAGCTTATAAGTGGATTTGGATGGATTTAAAAGATAGGCTGCAATGGTCACATCAAACATCATGTTTTTTGCTTGAATGCCATGTCTTTTTAATTTTAAATAATCTTCTTTTTCTTCAAAACCAATCTTAGCCACTTCACTCTCGAAAATATATTTTAGATTTTCTGTGGTAGGATGGCTAGTATAATAAACAACACTATTTTCAGTATTTGTATAAACGGCTATAGCACCTGAATCTTTGTCCCAATAATAGGCAATTTGATTACTCTCATCATCAAGTTTTAACTCAGAAAAATCTTTGATTTCTATTGAAATCTCTTCTACCGCCTCACTGGAACCATTTTCAGATTCCTTAAGCTCTAATCTATCAATGAATGTCTTTAATTCCAATTTCTTAAAAAGCTCATAAAGTTTATCATTATCAAACTCTTTTTTAGCAATCTCTTCTAGCTCAAACTCAAGTGGAACCTCTCTAAAAATAGTTCCAAGGTCCTTGGATAAGTATGCAAGCTCCTTATTTCCCAAGATTTTTTCTTTTAGTTTTCCTTTGATACCTTCCAGCTCTTCTCCAGCTTCTAAAGAATGATAAATCTTATCAATATCATGATATTTCGTAATTAAGGAAAATGCCGTCTTTTCCCCTACACCAGGCACACCAGGGATATTATCTGAGGTATCCCCCATTAGTCCCTTGATTTGGATAAACTGAATTGGCTCGATGCCAAACTTCTCCCTCACTACACTTGGCGTATAATCGGTACTTTCTGTTTTCCCCATTCTTGTTGTTGGAATCCTAACGGTTACTCGGTCGGAAGTCAGCTGAAGTGCATCTCTATCTCCGGTAAGAAGTAACACGTTAATATCATTCTTCTCACCAAAACTAGCCATGGTTCCCAAAATATCATCCGCCTCATAGCCTTCCATCTCAAAAATCTTAATATTCATATCCTCTAAAATCTCTTTAATGATAGGCATTTGCATTCTTAATTCATCTGGCATTCCTTTTCTTGTTGCCTTGTAACCATCATACTTCTTATGTCTAAAAGTTGGAGCCTTTAAATCAAAAGCCACACAAACATAATCTGGATTTTCCTCATTTAAAAGCTTCAAAAGGATAGACAAAAATCCAAAAATCGCATTCGTATAGACCCCTTCGGAATTCATTAACATCTTCGAACTCATCACGCCATAAAAGGCCCTATTCATAATACTATTTCCATCCACTGCAACTAACTTCTTCATAACTACCTTCCTTTTCAAAATAAAACTAAACCATTTTATTCTATCGTATCAAAAGAATTTAATGTATCAACCACAATCTCTGTGTATACATTTTGCGGAGTATCAAACTTTAAATCTGTTAATATTTGAATGGCATCCTCTGCTTTTACCTGTAAGACCCAATTTTCTTTTGAGACAATTTCCGATATGATAGCATACTTTGTAAACTCTTCATCATTTGTGCTATTATCTTTTAAATCAATTGCTTTATCATATAAATTCGTCATCACATTTCACCTTTTCTTTCCATCATTCATTTTACATTTTCCTATCTCAATCCCTTGCATATCCGCTGTGTTTTTCCTTCCGGTGTACCAATAATCTCTTTTAACACTTTACTTTTCTCAAATCTTTTTTGATCCACAAGCAGTCTTCCGCCACGGATATCCTCTCTTAATTCCTCGCGTGTGACATCTTCTAAATCACTATTAGGACTAAATAAACCATATCCCTTGCTACCATCCTCGTAGCCGTACTCAATGACCGTATTGACTTCTTTTATTCCTCTATTCTCAGAAACTAAAAATTCACAATTAAATCCTAACCTCGTAATGACACTTCTAAAATTCTTATAGAATAAAGCATCATTCACAAAATCTGTTTGATGAACAATAGATTCCAACATTTCTTTCCTATCCTGCGTAGGCAAACTAATATGATTTTCTCTTCCTGTAATATTTTTATATGCTTCTACCAAATTAGAAACAGGAACTGGATTATGCTCTGTAGAAACGCAAGTTGCAACACTAGAAATCACATTTTGAATACTTCTTTTATCTTTTTCATTTTCCATTGGTCTAATTCCACAATATTGTCTTGGATCAATCCTACTCGTTTTCAAACGGTCTAAATCCCATCCTTGGGAATTAGTGGAATCTGCAATGAAGACAGGCTCTTTCCCCTCTAGATGTTCTGCTTTTACAATACAATAAGTATGACCATTACTTAGATAGCCCCCATTTGTCATCCTTCCTTCACTCGCTCTTTGTGCTTCATTAGAAAGATGCCCCTCGGCAATATCTAATGTACTAGGCAAGTGATTTCCATATACAATGGCATGTTCTATCCCAAACTCCTCTAAAAATTTAGAATATAAATATGCAAATTCATAACACAAAATATTGTTATTACTCGGCGTGATGGAATTTAATCGAATGGGATTTAAATGAGCTTGTACCCCTACATTTGAATTATACGCATACACCGGATCATAAGTAAGCATTTGACACAATCGCGTATAAATATATACGGCCGTTTCTGCCTTTGTAATTGGATGCCCATCCATCTCTTGAGGCATACTTTTTAACACATCATCATGTAGTTCCTTAGTAATTCTAATATTGGCACCTACCTTAGATTTAGTATCTAACATATTTTCAATATTCTCTGTTGCCATTTTGTTCATGTGAGCTTGCTTAAAATCGGCTACCTTATCCGCAATACCAACAATAGTATCATCATAAAAACTTTTTTCAAACATATAATCATCTAATTCATCTGCAATGTCTGACAATTGTTTTAATATGGCTTCATCTTTTTTTACGTCAAGCGCCTCAAGTCTATCCGCATCCTGTATGATAGCTAGTAATTGCTTGTTTTCTATTTTATGAGGACTCATCTGTTTTTTGAGCATTTGAATTCTTTTTTGAATCTCAGGATTTTTGCTATCTGAAAACATACTCTCCCCAAGAACCCCTATCGCAGCAATCGGAAACTCATTCACCTTGTGAGATGCCATATCATACGCACTTATCATGCAAGGCTTTTTATGCTTTTGGCAATTGACTGCTTCATCATACATTTCTTCGAATAAAGCACCATTTTCAAATATTCTTTGAATCATAGCCTTATCATACATAACGGCTACATCATCTTTTATAGAATATACATAATCACAACTTTCAGAATCTGGTGAACTCTCATAAATAAAATGTGTTTTTTCTTTAAATGCTTTTTCAAAAGCCTCTGGATCTTTTTTTTCAAAATCATCATAAGCATTGATTGCATCTTCTACTTGTGCTTTGCCAAATATTCTTGAAAATATACTAGCCATTGTTTTACCTCCCTTTCTAGTTTTATGATATTAAGTGTTGAAATATCTTTTTTGCATTTTGATTCACATAATGATTTAATACAAAATGAATGATCAATATTATCATAGCTAATGTTATCATGTAAATTCTAATGTTTTTGATGACTACTCCTAGCCCAACAATCAATGCAGTTGCAATCAAAGAATAAAACAATTCATACAAAACATTGGTATTTTGCTTCATTAGCACAAACTCCGTGTCCCACTTTGTTTGGGGATTCTTTAAATCAATGATTAATTTCATTTTCTCCCCTAATAAATTGAATAACACCCCTAATAAAAATAAAATGAAAGTCAAAAATACCTTACGAGTACAATAATAATATATCCCAGACATCATGGCAGATGTCAATAGATTCACAGCAAATCCGAGTATGATTTTCATTTGAAATTGTTTTGCTAATGCAATTGGCAATGTTTTTAGCATGACAGCACTTCTCGCATCCTTTGACACTGCTATGATAGAAGTAAAATTTAGCATAAATAATATTAATTGTACTGCAATAAAAATAGCATAAATAAACGAATTTTCTGCAAACAATGAAAATGCTTGAACAATATCAATCCCATTCTTTCCAAGGAAATGAAATCCTGCAACAACGGATAGCAATACAAGAACTAACTGTATCACCGGCATAATCATACACTGAACAAAAAACAGTGGACTCCTGGCAATCGTTCTAAATTCTCTCATCAAATATGCTATTGAAACGTTCCTTTTTTTCACATCCTTCAAAGATAATTTTTCGATTCTTTTTTTACTCTTTTTTCCACTCAATATGGTTCCGAGTGCACCTTTTAAATAAATTTTGGAAATAAGAAAAATCCCTAAACCATATATGACAACAGATTCTACCATATACCAAGCCAAATTGATAAGCCCGTCTTTTACATTGCCATTCGTTAAGATATTCATGATAGGTTTTAGCAAAATAAAACGATCTGCAAGCATACTGGCAAGCTCATTTCCTTCTAACACAGTACTTTGCATATTAGAAAGAGATGAAAATTGATTTTCATCCAATCCTCTATCTGCGGCGTAAAAACTAAAAAGTATCATCAGTAAAAAAATAGTTGTATAAATGACCTTACTTTTATTTTTAATAAAACTCGTAAGCCTCATAATCACTGCAATGAGTGTAGTAGTAATGACGATTGGAATGATAGGAAGGATTGCCAATATTGCTATCATCTCTATATAAAATAAAAAACCCGCTTTAGAAATGATTCCATAAACAGCCATTGGTATTGCTAGCATTAAAAGTTCTATTTGATATTCGGAAAAAATCATGCTAACCATTTTAGAATGCACTAGATGAATTGGTTTCAAGGGCAGTCGCAAAAACATTTTTAAGTCTTTTGAAAAATATAAAACATTGAGACTTTGAAAAATATTTTCTGTGAATAATAAGAAGAAATTCATTAATAGCAACATGTTCACAAATGCATAGGATTCCCCTATTTCATTTAAACTTAAAATAGCAGCCCTGCTAAATAAAACCATGATGGCAGCAAAAGACAAAAAAACAATTACCAAAGAAAGCCTTGAAAGGAGTTTATTGGTTTTTATTAATTCTCTTCTTCTATCATTTTTTAAAATTACAGACGTTAGCGTACTCATCACTATTTTCTCCTTTGACTCTCATCAGTATTTTAGTTTTCGCTTTTTATTTTCGTATTTCATGTTATGCTTTCATTCTCATCTTTCCACCATTTATTCTTCATCAATGATTTTTAGGAATGATTCTTCAAGGGAAGAATTTGTTTTAGCCTTTTCTTTAAACTCTTCCACAGTTCCCGTAAAGATTACTTTTCCCTTATCAATGACAGCAATCTTATCACAAATTTTTTCTGCAACATCTAATACATGAGTAGAAAAGAAAACGGTATTTCCCTCTTCTGCATGTTTTTTCATCAGTTGTTTTAAAATATAGGAAGCCTTTGGATCAAGACCTGTCAATGGTTCGTCCAAAATCCAGTTTTTTGGCTGGTGCATTAACACACTAATAATTAAAAGTTTTTGTTTCATCCCATGAGAATATGTTTGTATCCTATCATTTAGGTTACTAACAATTTCAAACTCAGTTGCAAGAGTATTTATCTTTTCTAATCTCTCCCCAGGTTCCACATCATAAACATCACCAATAAAATTTAAATACTCAAGTCCCGTTAGCTTTTCAAATATTTCAGGAGTGTCCGGAACAAATCCAAAACGCTTTTTTGCTTCTACAGGCTCTTTAGAAATACTAATACCATCAATCAAAATATCACCTTCATCAATATTTAAGATTCCAGTAATCATATCAATCGTAGTGGTCTTTCCTGCCCCATTTTGACCAATGATACCAAATACCCTTCCATCTTCTATTGTAAGGTTCATATTATCTATGACCTTTGTACCTTTCACATAAGATTCACTCACATTTTTTATCTCAATCATTGTATTTCTCCATTCTCTCAGCTTATTTCTTCACTGAAAACCCAAATTTTCCAATGTTCTCTCCAAGGGTATAATATTTTCCATGTGAATATGTGATTGGATTTGCTTTCTCAAATGCAAATCTACCACTCTCTTCAAAGTAGGTTTCATCCGCATTCACACCTAAAACTTTTGCCATGAACATGGTATGTGAGCCAAGCTCTTTCATCTCCACAACCTGACATTCAATGGAGATTGGACTTTCTTTGATTAATGGACATGATACAAAATTAGCTCTTTCCTTTGTCAAATGACACTCTTCAAACTTATCGTAATCCTTACCACTTCTCACCCCACACCAGTCCGTAGCATATGCTAAATCTTTGGTGGTCAAATTAATCACAAACTCTTTTGTTTCTTTTATTATCTCATAAGAATAACGCTCTGGCCTTATGGAGATATATGTCATTGCAGGGTCCGTACAAATAGTACCTGTCCAAGCAACCGTTATAATATTAGCTTTTTCAAAACTTCCGCAAGTCACCATGACTGCTGGAAGTGGATACACCATAGTGCCAGGCTTCCATAGAACTTTACTCATAAATTCACCCCATATATAGACACTTTTCTTGCAATAGGACATTGATATCCTCTATATAATCACTCTAAAACTAATCATCCCATCTTTTGTCACATACGCATTGATTTTTCCTTTATGCATGTCCACAATTGTTTTGGCAATAGAAAGACCAATCCCATAGCCTTCTTTTTTCTTATTTCTAGACTCGTCACCTCTATAAAATCTATCAAATAACTTTTCCGTATTGATACTCTCCACATTCTCACAGGTATTGGCTATTTCAAATTTTGTTGTCTTTCCATGGCGCTCTGCTGTTATTTTAATAGTACCATTATCAGGTGTGTATTTGATACTATTATCTAAAAGTATGGTAATTAATTGTTTCATTAGATCCTGATCTGCAACAATATTCACATTCATATCCTTGTTAAATTCCACATTCTTATTCTGTGTTAGTGCCTTAAAATCATTAATGCATTCTTCTAAGATTTCTGAAAGTGAAAATTCTGATACCGTAAGATTTTTCTTTTCCTCTTCCATATTAGCTAGACTAAGTAAGTTTTTGATTAATAAATTTAATCTGCTAGTCTGGTTCTTGATACTTTCAATCCATTCATTATCTTCTCCCACCGTCATCTCTAGCACATCAATATCCGCATCAATGACTGCAAGGGGCGTTTTTAACTCATGTCCTGCATTGGTAATGAATTGCTTTTGCTGTTCAAAATTAGCAAGAAGTGGTCTTAAGACTCTTTTAGAAATAGAAGTAATAATGATGAATATCAAAAGCCATATAAAAAATACAATTTCTAGTGATTCTATGGTGGTAATCTCATGACTTCTTAGTTGAATGGTAGAATCCAAGAATACAATAAACACATAATCATCTTTTGAAACTTTTTTATATTTATAGTTATCATAAAATCCAGATTTCACCGGTTTTGAAATGATATTTTGCACCATTTCTGTTGCCTCATCGATACTCACAGAAGCAATATATTGCGTATTAATATCTAATATCTTACCAGACATGTCCACTTTTGCCGTAAAATATCTTGTGGAATATTTTGTTTCTCGAGTAAAGAAATTGTTATCCAGCGTATTTCGATACTCAGGAATAACACCATTATTCTCTACAATTAAATTAATGATACTATCAATCTGCCTATTAATAATCTGATAGTGTGCAAACACTACTATTCCATAAATAAGCCCCGTTGTAGCAATAATCACACTCATGGTAATCAAAATAAATTTGATTTGTAAATTTTTTATCATAAAATCGTCTCCAATATGTAACCATTATCCTTACTAATTGAAATATTGGCATCTAGTGCCTTAAATTTATCTTGCAAATAGGACATATACATGGATACTGCCGTTTCATCTTCCGAATCATTTTCCCATACCTTTTTATTTAGTTCCTTGGCGGTAATCGTTCTATTCTGATTTTTTAATAGCATCTCCATGATTTCACATTCCTTATGATTCAAATGTAAATTCGTTTTTGCATTCGAAAGCTGAGAACTTTCCTTATTAAATATGATATTTCCAATACTGAATTGTTCTTTCTTTTCCTCGTTAATTCTAAGGAGTGCCCTAACCCTTGCCAATAATTCTTTTCTGTTAAATGGTTTGGTAAGATAATCATTGGCACCAGCATCTAAGCCATCTACTTTATCTTCTACCTGAGATTTTGCGGTAAGAAGCATGACTGGCGTATTGACTCCGGAACTCCTCATCTTCTTTAATGCTTCAATACCATCCATCACGGGCATCATGACATCTAAAATAATCAAGTCAAAATTTTCCTGCTGCGTCTTCTCTAAAGCATCTTTTCCATTATAAACATTCGTCACATCATAATCACTAAACTCTAAAATGGTTTTTAGTGCCTTTGCCAGTTCCGCCTCATCTTCTGCCATTAAAATCTTTTCTTTCATATTTCATCCGCACCTTTCTTCTTTTTGGAACATTCCAGAACCACTGAAAAATTAACAGTTTTTGTATTTGTCTCCCATTACTCATTCAGCATATTTTTAATTGTCTGCATGTTTAAATCTGTTGTTGCAATCTCACTGGCACACCTTTTTAATTCTTCTGCAATGAGCTCTGGATTTTTGATATTCTTTTTGTACTTCATTTCATGCTCCAAACTAGACCAAAAATCCATGGCGATTGTTCTAATTTGAATCTCCACATATACCGGTTTAATTTCTCCCGCCAAATCAAGCTGTAATTCAAAAATAATATGGTAGCTTCTATATCCATTTGGCTTTGGATTCTTGATATAATCCTTTTCCATGACCACCTTTAAATCATGATAGCCCTTTAACATTTTCACTACCTCATAAACATCATCTATGTATGCACAAATAATCCTGATTCCTGCTGCATCATATACCTTAGTAAGGGCATTTTCTAGTGTGACATCAAACCCTTTTCTGACTAGTTTTTCCTTCATGCTCTCTTCTGATTTCACCCTTGATGTAATATACTCAATAGGGTCCTTATCATTTTTGACAATCTTATATTTTCTGATAATATCAAGCTTGGCGGTAATGTTTGCAATTGCTCCTTCTAATAAAACAATTGACTCTTTATAAAAACTCTCCATACACTACTTCCTTTCAAATTGACACCTTCTACAACATTTTAAACTTTGTACCCATCTACATAATAAGATATACTTTCATCTGGTACCTCTTTGCCTTTAATATGTTTCTCATATTCCACATTCTTTTCAATGATTTCAGGCTTATTTGGCACTGTTGATTGAACAACATCCTTTTTTGATTTTTTTCTGGAGAATACGTTCATAAATGCTGTGCACCCCAAAAGCAATAAAATACAGGAAATGATAGCCATGACAATCGCTGTCGCATTTTGCCCTCTTATATAGTTTAGAATAGCAAATACTAATGGATATAATTGCAAAAATATACTCATATAACCAATCAAAAACAATATTGTGTCGTTGATTTTAAAATCTTTTTTATAATCTGCAATACACTTGCTAGTAGTATCATTCATTAAAAAAGTATATTCCTTTCCCTCAAGGCTAATTTTAAACAGCCATAATGGTAAGTACATGTCTTGTTCGTCTAGTGTATGAATTCTAGCATCTACCACACCGCCTATGGTCTTCTGCTCTTTTCCCTGAAAGTGTAGTCAGTGATAAATTTTCTAGCTCACTCTTTGCTCTTAAAACTGCTTTCTCTTTGGAAGAAAAATCCGTCTTTGCTTCTGCATAAACCCCACTTAAATAAGTAGGATGGAATTCTACCATCTTAGAATAATCAAATGGTTCTACCGCTGCAAGTAAATTGTCCGGCATATTTTTACTTTCCTCTTGCGGCACTATCATTTTTTCCTGTAATTTTCGTTCAAGATGATAATAAGTGTATCTTCTTATACCATCCTTATAATCATAAGCACTCGTAGAAAGGGTAGACTTTTGGTAAAAATCACAGGCAAAAGTGTACACACTATATGGCACATAAATTGCTTCACAGCTTACTATCTGATAATGCAATTTAAAACTTTTAGGAAAACTAGGAGATTTGGCGATAAATCTTTTCACCTCTTCTATTGCAGAATTCTTATCATTTTTAAATGGAACAATTCCACTCGGCAAATACATCTCATCCAATTTTTCTTTCATCAACTGTGTGCTTCCACAATACACACAGTTGGTATGAGCATCAGTTTCATCCATCAAAAGTTCTGCACCACAGCTACTACACTTATAAATATTACTTGTTTTGTCCATCTTCTTCTCTCCCTTAGTATTTCACTTATCAGATATGATTTCTCAACTCTTCTAGCTTTCCAAGTACCTCTTCATTCATTCTCGTTCTCACAGTCACAATCGGTTCTACATTTTCAATGTTTTTCATGCCACTGGTTATCTCCATCATAAATTTTGCAGCCATTGGTGCCCAAGTGCCATTCTCAATGTATGCTACTCTTCTGTTCTGATATCCTTTGGATTTTAAAAGCCTTAAGAAATACTCTACCACTGGCATAAGTTCTGCATTATAGGTTGGAGAAGCTACTACTAAATTTTTGTATTTGAATGCCTCTCCTACTGCCTCGGTAATATCTGCTCTTGTTAAATCGATTAGTTTTACTGCCTTTCCAGACTCTTTTAGTAACTCCTCTAATTTTGTGCAAACCTCCATGGTGAAATCATGCATAGAGCCGCAAGCAATCAAAACACCATCAGATTCTGGCTCATATTTACTCCAGGTATCATACTTATCAATATAGAATTTCAAGTTTTCTGTAAGTACAGGTCCATGTAATGGGCATATTTTTTGAATTTCTAAAGAAGCTACTTTTTTCAATAATGCTTGCACTTGAACTCCATATTTACCAACAATATTGATATAATATCTTCTTGCTTCATCCAGCCAAGTTTCCTCATTTTCTATTTCATGAACGATTCCAAACTTTCCAAATGCATCTGCAGTAAATAATAATTTTTCTGTTTCTTCATATTCCATCATTACCTCTGGCCAGTGAACCATTGGTGCCATGATGAATCTTAACTGATGCGTTCCTAAATCTAAAGTACTATTTTCGCCAACCACAATCTGACGCTCTGCTAGATTCTTAATATCGAAAAATTGTGGAATAAAGGCAAATACTTTTGCATTACTCACTAATTTCATGTTAGGATATTTTTCTGCTAAAGTTTTGATATTATAACTATGATCCGGCTCCATGTGAGAAATAATCAAATAATCTGGCTCTTTTCCCGCTAACGCAGTTTCAATATTTGCTAGCCATTCTTCACTTGCTCTTTTATCTACCGTATCCATGATAGCAATTTTTTCGTCAAGAATGATGTAGGAGTTATAAGTAACTCCATCTTTTAATGGATACTGTCCCTCAAAAATATCTAAATCCTTATCTGCAAATCCTACGTTCATTATATTTTCTGTTATCTTCATTTTTATCTCCTTTTCTTCATTCATTTGTGCAACTAATATACACTCCTATTGCACATCTAATCTTAAATATCAATCCTATCCTTCAGCTTTTGAAATGCCTCCTTGATGCTTCCTTTCTTTCCCTCTTCATTCATCTCATTTCTAATAGCAAATGTTAATAAAATAACACCAACGGATAGCAAATACACCCACCACGGAACACTATACCAAAAGTCTTTTGTTAATTTTAACATATTGACAACGATGGCAATCAAACTTGTCAAAAACAATGGGCCAAACTTTCTTAAGTACCCAAAGATACTTGCTATCACTAAAAATGTAATAAAAATCATCGCATCCGTAATGCCTGTATAAAGACTAAGCGCATACCAATATAAAATAGCTCCCACAATATATTCTATTGTTTTATAATCACCACCTGATGTTTTAATGACTGTTCTAGTAATCAAATAAGTGCAAATCAAGTATCCTAAAATATTTGCTAAGGTAATTTCTAAACCAATGTCAGATATCAGATTTTGATATATGACTAAACCTGATAAATAAGCAATCACCTTAAATGGATTCTTTTCCTCAAAACAAATGGCATGAATCACACTCCAGATTAATGCAATAGTAGCACTCAAATAAATATTTAGTTCAAATTTCCATACCATGAGTACAAAATAAATCACTGACATTAAAGTAGAGGTACTCATTTGTCTTTTTAACAACGAACGAACAGTTACTAATATTAGGCATACCCATGCCAATATGGTATTCAAAGCAAAAACAATATGTATTTTTTCAAATAAATCATAAAAGAAAATGGATGGAATCACCGCAAGCATTGGAACAATATCAAGCATTCCAACTTCTTCCCTATCATACACTCTGATATAAATCATATACGCAATACCTAAAAATACTAAAACCAGAAATGAAGCCAATGTCATATCAATATTCAGAGTAATGAACGATAAAATAAAAGACAAAATAATAAAATTCCTTAATTCATCCTTTGCACTTATTTTCTCTATGATAATTTCAATCATAGTAGTAACAGGAAGGATATATTTAACATATTGCGTAGCATTCATCAATTGTAAAACAGCTAACAACGTAAAATTAAATGCTATATATGCAATCACCTTATAAGATAATTTTTTGTATACCACATAATTAATTGCATAAAGAATAACCACAACCATAGACATAATTAACAATTTCATATCAAATCCAATATGGAAACTTTTTAAGGAAATTATTGTTAATACTGTCATAAGCACATTGATATTGAAAAATGTTCTATTATCTTCCGTTTTTTCTTTTAGCACATAATAATTTAATATGAGAAGAAGACAACTTAGAATATTAAATACTGTTGCACTAGCAAATATCCATTTGAATATCAATGACAAAAATGTAATAACTATCAAAGTATTAAATGTGTATCTTACAAATTTTTGATACATATCCTCGTAATACTTCATTCCAACAAACTTTATGATACAACTTAAAATGAAAAGATATATTTGTATTCCAAGTAAAATATGATAAAAATCACTACTAAAAATTTTTACAAAAAATATGACAAAAAGAACCTGAAACACAATACTAGTTACAGACAAAGGCCTGGCAGATTTTCTAATGGATTCTTCAAAATATAAGCCTGTTAAAAATACAGAACCTATTGTAAAATATACATACTTGCCTGCACCTGTCAGTGACAAATACTCTCCCAAAAATCCAAATGCGGATATAGCAAACAACACAATTGGTATATATGCCATAGCAAGATAATAAAATGTCTTCGAAGTTTGTTCTAGTTTTAATTTCTTATCAGATACATAACTCAATCCCAAAAATACAAATGTCAAAAGAATCATAACCGCAAGTTTTATCATATCCGGTGTGGTATTCCAAGTAGATAATAAAAATACAACAGCTGATAAAACAATGAGTATGGCACCTGCAATTAAAATAAGTTTATTTTTATTCATAAAAATCCTCCGTTTATTATATCATTTTTGATATTACTCTAAAAAATTAAGATTCTTGTATTTCCATCAACACTTTCTATTATTTTTTTCATTATCTCACATTCTACTGCAACACAACCAGCAGTTGGACCTTTATCGACCGCATGCAAAAATACGGCACTTCCCTTCCCAGGAATATTTTGGGGATTGCATTTGATTTCAATAAGATATTCATAACTCTTTGGATAATCGATAAGATGCTCCGCAGATTGCCAGTCCTTTTCTACGTTTGAGATATCTACAAGCTGGTTATAATATTTGGAATTTGCATCATCCACCCAATACAAATTTTCATTGATTGCCAAATATGGCACATGCAAATGATTTGTAAACGCAGTTTCTGGATGCATTCCCATAGCAATTCCTAAATCAAATTCTCCGATTGGAGTTTTCAAATCTCCCTCCACTTTATGCTCTGTCGCTCCATTTCTTCCTATGAATGCGCATGTATGAATATGACACTTTGGAAAACTTAATATGGCATTACTCTCATTTAAAACTTTCACAACAATCTTATTTTCTAATTCCATTTGAAGTTCTCTTTTCCAGCTCCTAACTCAAAATGATATTTTACAATGCCTAAATCTATTTTTGAGCAAGGACCAAGTTTTGCTTTTGCACTCACTTCATTTTGATTTTTTAATTCAAATACAAACTTTTGCTGATTAATAGCGGTTGGAGCATGAAGTGCATATTCAATTCCTTTTTTATACCACTCTGGCGATTCGTTTTCTGCTGTTTTAGAAACACTAGAAAAATCTTTCATTTTATGTGCAGAACCTTGATTTACTCCATATCCTGTTGCAATAACAATGACTATCTTTTCGCTATCCTTTAATTCAAATGGCACCTCAGACTTTTTATAGGTTAGTGCTACCCAACAAGTGTTTAAGCCAAGCTCTTGAGCCTTTAATGCAATCTTCTCACCATAATATCCAGACACTTCCTCTAAATTTTTAAGGTCTTTGTCTCCAATAATACAAATATAATTCTTGCAATTATGAAACTGACCATAATGCCCTTCTCCAAACGCTTTTTCTTCATTTAAAGCAAGTTTGATTTGGAGACCTGACTCTGCATTTGCCTCATCTAGTGCTTTTTGAAGCTCCGTCAAAACCTCTCCTTCAATTTTCTGGTCTGTAAAACTTCTTACAGAATGCCTTGCCTTCACAATCCCTTCCATATTACTCATTGCAAAACCTCCTAACGATTTTATTTTCATTTAAAATGAAACTTTTCTATTTAAAATTTAATTTAGCTCTGCCGTGATTGCAATGGGACAATGGTCACTACCTGTGACACTATCTAATATTTCTGGCTCCTTTATCTTATCAATGACAGATTCAGAGGCAATAAAATAATCAATCCTCCAACCAATATTTTTCTCTCTTGCCTTTCCCATATAGCTCCACCAAGTATATTTGTCCTTTAAATCTGGATAAGCATGCCTAAAGGTATCTACAAAACCAGCAGCTAGAAGGTCTGTAAATTTTCCTCTTTCTTCATAAGTAAAACCGGCATTGCCAATATTTCCTTTGGCATTTTTGATATCAATTTCATTGTGAGCCACATTAAAATCTCCGCAGACAACCACCGGCTTCTTTTCTTCTAGTTTTTTCAAATACGCCTTAAAATCATCTTCCCATACCATTCTGTAATCAAGTCTTGATAAATCCCTTTTGACATTTGGGACATATTGATTGACCAGATAAAAATCTTGAAATTCTAGCGTGACAATTCTTCCTTCATGGTCATGTTCCTCTATTCCCATACCATAAGTAACACTTAATGGCTCTATTTTTGTGTATATCGCCGTACCAGAATACCCTTTCTTTTCCGCAGGATTAATGTAAAAGTAAAATCCCTCTGGATGAAATTCAATCTGTTCTGGCAAAGCCTTTACCTCTTGAAGGCAATAAATATCTGCATTTTCACTTTCAAAGAAATCCTCAAAGCCTTTTTTCAAAACTGCTCTAAACCCTGCTACATTCCATGATACTATTTTCATACTAAATTTCATTCCTTTCTTCTTATGCTATTCTTATTGTATTGCACTTAACCTCTTCTCTACATCCATTTTGACATCATCACTTTCAGGGCCTTTGATGGTATATTTATCATAGCCTCTTTTCACAAGCTCTTCATAAGCATTCCAAACCTCATCCGGAACCTCCATTGGAATTTGCCAACCTCTTTCCGCATATACTTTCATCCTTTGAACGCTGGCAACCAAATCATTCACATATTCCATGCCCATCCTCTGATAGTAATCTTCTGCACGAATATTTTCAGAATGCATGATTACTTCATACTCTGGCATAATTTTTTGAAATGCCGCATAGGCTCTCTTTTCCGCTGATGATTTACAAACCACAATACAAGATTTCATATTTAACTTTTCTTTTTCTATAAGTTCTTTGGTGAATCTAAAATTATCTCCTGTATTGGTAGACTTTTTTTCCAGATAGATAGCCTCCTTGGGAACTCCTAAATCCATTGCTATTTTTGCAAATTTTTCTGCTTCTGTTTCATTCCACATCTGGTATGTGATTTTGCCTAAACCACCCGAAAAGATGATTTTATCTGCATAGCCATCTAAATACACTTGAGCGGCAACCTTTGCCACAGCGGTATCAGCGGTTCCAAGAGCAATAATGCAATCCGCATGCTTTAGTTTCTGATTCATCTTCATGTAATTCCATAACACTCTAATGTGTTTCATTTCCATGCGCTGCTCTCTTTGCCTTTGGGCTTCTTCCTCACTAAACACGCACCCACAATACTTTTGCATATATAGTCCCGCATCACGCGCCATTTGCTGGCCTTCTCTAAATCCAACTCGAAAATCAAAATAGACAAATTCAATCCCATACTCTTTTGCTAAGCCCTCACACACTTTGATAATCATTTCATGCTTTTGATAAGGACTTACCAGTAAAGTGGTGGTAAATGAGTCATATCCATTTTCTTTGGCATATTTTACTGTCTTTTCCAGCCTTGACTTGTAACAAAAATAACACCTTCCATCAATATTATCCGCCACATTTTGAACAAATTCTCTAAGTCCATAATCATCCTCTACAATCAGTGGAATATTCACCATTTTAGTGTACATTTTCAATGTTTCCAGCCTTTGTTTGTATTCTTCATAAGGATGAATATTGATGTTATACCAGTAACTTGTAATATCCGTATACCCTTCTTCTCTTAATCTTTTGATAACATAAGTAGAGCATGGTGCACAACATGTATGCATTAATAGTTTCATTTTTCTTTCCTTCCTCAAATTAAACTTTTGATGAACATCTCCTACTCATCAAATGCCACTCCCATGTGCTGAAATGCATCTTTTGTTGCAGTTCTTCCACGAGGTGTCCTGTTTAAAAAACCAATCTGCATCAAATAAGGTTCATAAACATCTTCAATGGTATTAACATCTTCCCCTATTGCTGCAGCCAATGTTTCAAGCCCCACAGGACCTCCTGCAAACTTTTTGATAATAGTATCAAGCATCATTCTATCAATATTATCTAATCCTAATTTATCAATATCTAGACTATTTAATGCCTTATCCGCAATTTCATCTGTAATCACGCCATCTGCTTCCACTTGAGCAAAATCTCTCACTCTCTTTAACAGCCTATTGGCAATTCTAGGCGTGCCACGCGACCTTTTGGCAATCTCCTCAGCACCATTATCTGTAATATCTATTTTTAAGATTCCCGCAGAACGCTTTACAATGTATTTTAAATCTGGAATACTATATAGCTCAAGCCTATTAATAATGCCAAACCTGTCCCTTAAAGGCGAGGATATATTTCCCGCTTTTGTTGTTGCTCCTACCAACGTAAACTTAGGCAAATCAAGTCTAATAGAACGCGCACTCGGACCTTTTCCAATGATAATATCAAGAGAAAAATCCTCCATGGCTGGATATAAAATCTCCTCAACACTTCTGTTAAGCCTATGAATCTCATCTATGAATAATACATCCCCCTGCGATAAATTTGTAAGCAGTGCTGCCAAATCTCCTGGTTTTTCTATAGCTGGGCCAGATGTAATCCTGATATTAGAATTCATCTCATTTGCGATAATATTGGAAAGTGTGGTTTTTCCAAGCCCTGGAGGACCATATAATAAGGTATGGTCAAGTGGCTCATTTCTCTTTTTGGCTGCTTCTATAAATATTTTAAGGTTTTCTTTTACTTTATCTTGTCCAACATAGTCTGTAAGAACCCTAGGACGAAGTGTGTTTTCTATTTCATTATCTTCTTCTCCCAAACCTGGACAAATAATTCTTTCTTCCCCTGACTCCATATTTTTCATTCCTCTCTTACTCTTTCTTTCCATATAAATCTAATGGTTTCATATGTAATATCTTCACAAAAATCTTCGGATGTATGGTCAAACTCATATTATATGCTCTTACCGTTGCAGAATACCTTGTTCTAAGCAATTTCAATCTTTTTTCCAAATCGATAATTCTTCTAAAAAGTTCCTCTTGCACTTCATTTTTCTTCATTTTATTAATCTGCTCATATAATATCTTTAGTTTACGATGTAGTTCTAAATCAGCTCTAATAGCATCATCATAAGATATTTTACTTTTACGGTTTCTCTCATTAATCAGCCTCAAAACACTCTCCGACAATTTTTTATCCTGAATATCTGGAAGTAATTTTAAAACTAATAAATCCCTTGATTCTAGTACTTTTCTTAATGATTTATAAACAATTGTCACATCAATAAAATCCTTTAAATAAAACCTATATATAAACACAAATAAGAATATAATCAAAAAAATAATACTAAACGTCATTTTCTATTTCATTCCTAACTTTCCCCATCAAATTCTAATCCTATCATTCTGCTCACATTTTATCATAAAACCATAATGATTCCTATACAATTTTCAAAAAAGTTGTGCATGCATAACACAAGCCTATGCTGAATAGAATTTACAAAGCGTATTTCAAAGGGGGTAGCACATGAAGAAAATGTACATGGAAGAGCGCGCAGTTGAGCTCGCACAATATATTATAGATTCTAAAGACACTGTACGAGGAGCTGCTAAAAAATTTGGAGTTTCCAAATCTACAGTACATAAAGATATTACGGAAAGACTAAGGAAAATAAACCTTTCACTCGCCATAGAGGCTAAAAAAGTACTAGATGAAAATAAAGCAGAAAGGCACATCAGAGGAGGTGAAGCAACCAGATTAAAATATACCACCAACAAATCCTAAAAGTTAACACTTTAGGGACGGAAGAAAACGTGTATACATCAAAAAGGAGCCAATCCAAGGGATGTCCCCGAACTGGCTCCTTATGATTCCTATTAATAATTTTCTGCTTTGATTTCAAAATATGACTTTGGATGAGAACATACTGGGCAAACCTCTGGTGCAGCTTGTCCAATGACAATATGTCCACAATTTCTGCATTTCCAAATTCTATCTCCATCTTTGCTAAATACAAGACCACCCTCAATATTTTCAATCAACTTTTGATATCTTGCTTCATGCTCTTTCTCAATCTTTCCAACTGCTCTAAATAAATAAGCAATTCTTGTGAAACCTTCTTCATCAGCTTCTTGAGCCATTCTTTCATACATATCTGTCCACTCATAGTTTTCTCCAGCTGCTGCTTCATGTAAGTTATCAAGAGTGGAAGGAATTTCTCCACCTTTTAATAATTTATACCACATTTTGGCATGTTCTTTTTCATTATCCGCTGTTTCTTGGAAAATAGCTGCAATTTGCTCATAACCATCTTTTTTTGCTTTACTTGCAAAATAAGTGTATTTGTTTCTAGCTTGTGATTCTCCTGCAAATGCATCCATCAAATTTTTCTCTGTTTTTGACCCTTTTAATTCCATCAAAATAACCTCCTAATAATATAAATATATTTAAGATAAAATGATTATATCATTTTATGATATTTTTTCAATAATATTTTATCTAAATACTATTTTCCTTCTTGTCTTTTCTTTAGCTCACTTAAAACAAGCTCATATCCCTTTTCTTCATTCGTATATTGAACTTTTTTTGGCTTAAATCCACTCTGATTGCTCTTGGCAATATCCATTACTAACTTTTCTAACAATTCTGGATTTCTTACGAGAATTGGCCCAGAAACATGCGTGCCATAGAAATTTTTATACTTGACTCCCTCGTAATCATTTTTTTCATTTTCTCCTACTCCAAAAGCAACACTAAAAAATGGATTCATGTTGTGATAGATTTTTGTTTGTTTATTTACAAAACCTACAACCGGATTCTTTAAATACTGACTTTCATATATGATATCTGAAGTTGTTCTATCTTTATCTCTTCTAACTTCATAATCAAAAAGTTTCAGTGCTTCATTATTATCTATCTTATTGCCAAACATTTCAAAGGAGTTACCAGTACATAGTATGATACCATTATTCTCAATATATTCTTTTAAAGCATCTGATTTGTTTTTTAAATCTTCCAGCACAAAATCTAAATTTCTTTCTGTACCACTCCCAATAAAAATAAAATCATAATCCTTAAAAACCACTTCGTCATGAATTGATTTTTTATCTAAAACAACATTTAAACCTTGATCTTCTAAGTGCTTTTTTAATATCACAATATTTCCATAATCACCATATAAATTCATTATATCATGATAAAGGTGTAACAATTTAACTGACATTGTTTTCTCCTCTCCAATCATCTATTTTGTGCGATTAATAAATTTCATTCTATCCGAGAAACATGTAATAACAAATATCTCCCCTTTGGAATGTTCTTTTATTTCTTCCATCATATCATCCAAGTTTTCTTTTCCAACAACCTTATCCATATCAATTCCGGCATATTCGAATCTAGTAATTAAATCATGAACATATTTACCAGCAAGAATTACTTTCTCCACACATGTTTGATTCAACAATTCAAAATCAATATCCCAAAGCCAAGATGTTTCACTAGTAAAATATTTTCTACTAACAGCATCCACAATGATCACAACTGTACAAGGTCTATTCTCTCTCGTAACATACAGTAGTGATTGATTATATGATATTGAATTTTCATGTTTTGACGTAAGTAGCATTGCGTGCTTACTATTTATCTCAAAACTCTGAACGCGGTCATTTTTTATAATGTAATGATTCAGTGATTCTTCAATTTTAGCATCTTTCATTCCAAACAATCTGCATACAGCAAACGTTGCTAGTAAGTTATATGCCGTGTAAATATTTTTAAGGCTCATCATCAATTTGTATTTGTCATTAATAACCATTTCACCATTTTCAAGATTTAAAGCGGTTACGGAGTATTGTGGTTTCTTTCTCTCATGTCCACAGTTTTCGCACTTATATGAACCAATATGATTGAAGTGATAATAATCATATTTCAAACGATGCTTACAATTTGGGCAATACACACCATCATCATAGGCACTATCATTAACGTCTTTTGAAAATTTGTTTTTATCCATTCCAAAATATGTGACATTTGCTCTTTTATATCCGTACAATGATGAAAGAGGATCATCTGTGTTTAGGATGAGATGGATATCATCAGTAATTGCTTCCTTAATAATATCATAAATAAGTTCTGGATGACCATTTCTAGTCATTTGATCTCTATAAAGATTTGTCACTACTAGGTACTTGGGTGTAAAATATTTAAGTGTATGTCTTAGATATCTTTCATCACTTTCAATAACTAATACATCCTCTTTTACTTCACCCTTTAAATTACAAGCATTTAGTATCATTGTAGTCACGCCTTCTGTTTGATTGGAACCTTCTTTATTGCATCCAACATGATAACCATTGTTTTCCAATACACTACAAATCATCTCCACAGTTGATGTCTTTCCATTGCTACCCGTAACAACAATAATATCTCTTGGAAGATTAATCTTTTTTAATATATTTTTATCTAACTTTAATGCTATTTTTCCTGGAAGGCTACTTCCTTTTCCAATGATTTTACCAACCCAATATAATAACTTACTCAAAATGATAACTAACGTTTTCAATTTAAAAATATCTCCTATCTTTGTAAATTGTATGAAGTCTGCTTATTGTTTCTTTTATTTTCAAGCTCTATCAAATAATTATTTTGTTCTCTACAAGATCTAATAATGACTTGAGAATCTCTCACTAAATTTTTCTCAGCATCCGTTGGCGTTCTTGCTATGATTCCGTTTCTGGAAATCATACGAGAATAATTTCCATAGAATGTCTCTGCTCTTCCAATCACAGCAGACTGCTGCTTTTTGTTTTCATACTTCTTTTTAATTCCAACATCACTAATATGATAAGCTGTTGTAAGTGCTCTCTCAAGTTTCTCTAAATCTTCTTGTTCATCACGCGTCATTCCCGATTCGCGCGCAATATGGATTTCTGCCATTAAATCTCTAGCACTATACAATTTGGAATCATCCCTATCTTCTATCAGACCACTATGTAATAATCTTTTATGAAATTCACTAGCACTATCCAATTTCCCTTGTAAAATGGCAACCTCCTTTTCATGAGCTTGTTGCTTTCCTGAAATTTTACCGAAAAACCCAACTTTTTCAGACGCTTTTTCTGCTAATTCTCCTTGTAGTATTCTAATCTCTTGAGCGCTTCTAATTTTTAGTATTTTCTGCGCAATCGCACGTTTATACTCATTATCTGTAGATTCCAGAATTTGCTGTTTCTCATCATCTGAGAGCGATGATAAAACATTCGCATTTTTCAACAAACCAACACTATTCTCATCCACATAAGACAATCCTTTCACGGCCCAATCAACATCTCTTGCGACATTAAGCACATGTGTTAAAGGAGAATCAAAATTAATACCACTCTGTTCCATGATAGCTTGTTTCCTTACAAACTGAGAAATAACATCTTCAGCCCCCCTCATGGACTGCTCATATAATTGTGCAATATTCCTAGCATTTGTCATTCCTTGTTGTATTTTTTGTTCTGCCATACTTTGTTCTCTTCTTTCAGCCTCCACCACCGGCCCAATAATCGCATTAATTTTTTGATCAATTTCCTGTTCAATAGCGGCGCATTTTCCTTCCATCAGTGCTCTAAATTTTTTCTTGTATGCGCTAATGGACTGTGCTGTAGAAACATATTCATTTTTTTGATTTTGATATTCTTGCTCTAATTTTTGTAATGCAATATCAATATATGCTAAATCCTCTTTCCAATCTTTATCACTAATATATTCTTGTCTTTGCCTAGAAATCCTATTATAGCTATCTCTTTTTATCTGCATTTGGTCTTGTGTTTCACGCATTTTAGTCTTTAAGTCAAAACACTTATCCGTTTCATGACTGAAATTTGAAGCACCTTCTAATAGTTCACTTTCTAGTTTCTTCATCTCATCACGATCTATCTGCTGAGGCTTTTTATTATGTACTATCAAATACTCTCTTCTGATTGGCGTACCACTAAACTCGCCTGAAGAAGCATAATATTTTTCTTGATTTCCATCTTCCAACTCCACAAATGGAGAAATCAAGATTTCTTCCTCATTTGCCATAGCAGGCATTACTATATAAGGGACATCTGCATCTAATCGAATATCACTCACAACATGTCTTAATGCCTTCCTATTATTAGAAACTGCCCAAAGACAGGCCTCATTAATACTCTCACTTGTGGAAAGAAATCCCAATACATCTTGCTCTAATAATGAGTGACCACTCCCTCTATATACTCTTGGGCCAAAATCCCCCTGAAGATAAGAATTCTTCACCATACTTGCATAAAGATTTTGTATTTTTTGCATGATACCAGCAATATATTGCTCAGGATTTTCTCTTTTATTTTCATAATAAGAATAATATTCTTTCTTCCCTAATACATCCCCTGTATTTTCCTTCTCCACTCTAGGGGCAGGGGTATCTGTAATAAAATCCGCTAATAATTCATTTATTTCCGTTGATCCTGAATGACCTTGATAGCTATGTAGAGCCTTTTCTTCCTCTTCTGTGATAGCAAGTATCTCCAAAATAGCAGGCATTCTTTTAAATTTCTCTTGTAGCTTTGGCATATTACACACCCCCTTTACTACTATTATTTTAGCACTTTTTTCCAAAGTGTACAATATTGACACAAGACAAATATAAAAAAGCTGCACTTATGGCTATCAGCCCTAAGCGCAGCTTTTTTATTTAGAGGAGATATTCACGGTACTCCTCAATTTTGTTTTCAAAGGTATCCCGCACCATCTCTAACATCTGGCATACATACACCAAGTTTCCGATGTAGAAATTCTGAGTATTCATCAGAATTCCATAGCACATGTCAATGTTACTGATGGCACTTGCCAGCTCTTCATCATACTCCCGCCAGGAGCAGTCACTCCCCAGCAGTGCATACTTATTGAGCTTGCTTCTGTAATTGGCAATGTTCTGTGCCAACATACCATCCAGCCGGATGCACCTAAACTCCTCCAGAGTCCTATCAACTCTAACAACAGCCTGCCTCAAATCTTCAATTACCTCTGAGATTTTATCAGGATGTACCAAAATCAGATTTGAAAAACTCGTGTCACGATACATATGCTGACGCATGTCCCGGTTGTCCAACTTAACTCTTGCTCCTGTCATAAGAATACCCCTTTCACAGTCGATATAGTAATTTCCAACGTGTATATTGTATCACAACATCCATTTTTTGTCAACGAGATTTACATAAAAAAGTGACGCGATGCTTTTGGGGACACCTTCCAAAAGCATCTGCCAAAACACAAAAAAAGTAGCAATTTTATTTGCTACTTTTTGATGGTGGGCAGGGGTGGATTCGAACCACCGTACTCAGTGAGAACAGATTTACAGTCTGCCGCCTTTAGCCACTCGGCCACCTACCCATATATTTGATTGATTCTTTAGTTAGTGGTGGATCTTCAGGGACTCGAACCCCGGACCGACCGGTTATGAGCCGGTTGCTCTAACCAACTGAGCTAAAGATCCATCAGCTGACGAATTATAGTATAATAAAAACAAAGCTCATTGTCAACAAAAATTTCAAAAATAATTTCAAAAATAATTTCAAAAAATTCTTGACAGAAAATTTAGATAAACTCTCTCCAAACCACATTAGCAAAGTCTAATCCTTTTTCCGTTAACATGACAGTATCCGCATTATTTTCATGCAAAAGCCCCATTCTTACTAGTTTTTCTATCTCCTTTTCAAATTTCTTTTTCACATCAAAATGAAATATTTCCCTGGCCTCCTGAAAATCAACACCGCTTATCAATCTTAACTTTAGTATCATATATTCTCTTACTTTATCCTCCATATTTTGTACTTCCTGAACATGCTGAATACTTTCTCCACGTCTTACTTTTGCAATATAACTCTCTATCCCCTGCTCATTGGTATATCTCATATGATTGACGTAGGAGCTAGCGCCAGCCCCAATTCCAATGTATTCTCCTTGATTCCAATATACTAAATTATGCCTAGATTCATATCCCTTTTTTGCAAAATTCGATATCTCATAATGCTCAAATCCTTGGTTTTTTAATGCCTCTTTAGTATCATAATACATCTGTCTTTCCACTTCTTCTGGAGGCAAATTTTGAAAAATATCATGATGCAAAATAAGAGAATAACAGGAAATATGCTCCGGTTGGATTCCAATTAAGTAATTCAAACTTTCCTTTAAATCTTTCAACGTCTGCCCTGGAAGTCCAAACATTAAGTCCACATTGACATTACAAAACCCTGCTTTTCTAATGATTCCATAAGCCTCTTCAAATTCCAAAAATGTATGTGCTCTTCCAATCGTATGTAATATGGTATCATTAGTTGTCTGAAGTCCAATGCTAATCCTATTGATCCCCGCTCTTTGATATGCTTGTATTTTTTCTTCTGTCACAGTGCATGGATTTACTTCAATGGTTATCTCAGCATCATCTGATATCATATGCCTTTCATGCAGCATTGCGATTAACTTTTCAATATACTTACTATCAATAAAAGATGGCGTTCCACCACCTATATAGATAGTATCAAACATCTGGTTCTCACTGGCATTAAAACTACCTAAAGTACCATTTTTCATTTTTCTGCATGCAGTATCTAACTCCGTATACAAAGTTTCCATATATGGGGCAATTTTTTCACTCTGATAATCATAAGAATTGAAATCACAATATTTGCACTTCTTTTTACAAAACGGGATATGTACATACAACGACCTTAACAACTGCTTTTCACCTCATTTGCAAGCTCTTTAATCTTTTTAAACCTATGGCTCACGCCAGACCTGCTCAGTGCTGGCTCCAGCATGCTGCCAATTTTGTCTAGGCTTGCTTCAGGATACTTTATCCTTAGATTGGCAATTTGTTTTAAAGGATTTGGCAATTTTTGAAACTGCTTTGTTTCCTTTAATATCATGATGTCTTTTAACTGTTCCGATGCTGCCACAGCAGTCTTATCCATATTAGCCACTTCAAAATTAATCTTGCGATTGATATTATTTCTATATTCTTTTTCTACCTTGGTCTTTTCAAATTCAAGAATCCCCTTATTAGAACCAATGACTCTAAGAAAATCTGAAATGGTTTCAGAATCTTTAATATAAATTACCAAAGTATTTTTTCGTTTCATCATCTTGGTAGAAATACCAAATTCGCTAAGAACACGATTCACAAAATTAGCATTTTGCATATTTTCAAGGACAATTTCCAAATGATTTCCGAGAATTTGGATCAATCATAGAACCACTTCCTAAGAACACTCCCCTTAAGAAAGACCTCCTACAACACTCTTTCTCCATAATTTTTCCATTATCCTCAATCACAATTTGTAAATTCACATCAATATTAACCAATGAATTGTTAAAAATCTTTCTCAAGTCCTCATCTTGGTCCACCACAAGCTCATATAGCAAGTCTTTTTCAAATTTTTCAGTGGTCTCTTTTGCCAGCTTACCTTTTTCAATATTCGTTACTGGCGTAATGTCATACAGGCCTCGAAAGGCATTATACATTCTGCGAACCGCCGAAGAACTAGAAGTAATCATTCTAAGGACAAATTTATCATTTACCTTCACAATATTACAGTTGGCAATCAAATAGCCTGCAAGCTCGGCAAGCTTACAACATTCATTATTATGAGTGCTTACCTTTGTAAGCTCCTCCTTAAGCTCCGAAGAAAATGACACCGCCTTATCCCCTTTCTGCAATTATAACTCTATCATTGCCACTCAAATCTTTTACTTTTTTTATTTTTCTGTAGTGACATTCTTTCAATATTTCTGTAACCTCTTTGGCTTGGTCAAAGCCAATCTCCAGTAAAAGCGTACCATGAGGTTTCAAATAATAATTTGCTTCTGCTATGATTTTCTCATAGAAATCAAGCCCAGATTTTCCGCCATCTAAAGCACGTTTTGGTTCTCTTTTCACCTCAGCCTGTAAGTATTTCAACTCTTCTTTTCTGATATATGGCGGATTAGAAACAATCATCTCATATTTTTTCTCAATATTTTCAAACAAATCCGATTGAATAAAATTCACTTTCACGCCATTAAGCACAGCATTTTTTTTGGCAACAACAAGCGCTCTACTGCTAATATCCGAGGCATCCACCTCTGCATTACTAAGATATTTTGCAAGACTAATTGCAATACACCCACTACCAGTACATAAATCTAAGATACGCGTTTTTCCCTGTTTAATCGCCTCTAGTACAAGAATTTCTGTATCTTCCCTTGGAATTAACACATTCTTGTTCACCATAAATGGTAACTTCATGAATTCCTTTCTTCCCGCAATATAAGCAAATGGCTCTCCAGCTGCCCTACGCCTTAAATCTATCACATATCTATCAAAATCTCCATCCGTACATTCTGTTATCTTAATTAGCTCTGCGGGCTCCACCTGCAATGTGTTTGCTAGTAAAAGCCTAGCTTCCCTGCTATCCACACCATTTTCGTTCAAAAAGTCTCTTCCATATTTTAAAACATCTTTCATCTTTTGTGCCATATTCTTCTTCCTCATATCTATTTTCTCAATTACCACTTATCATCTTCACTATTTTCCGGAATAACCGCCTTTAAGGAAGCAATTGCCACCTCTATTTGAGAATCATCCGGTTCTCTTGTTGTAATCCTTTGAAGCCATTTTCCAGGTTCATTTAACCATGTAATACATTTGTTAGTACTTCTACCCGCAAATTTAATCACCTCATATGATAAACCAGCAACGATTGGTAAAAATAAAAGCCTAAGCCCAATATTCACAAACATATTCTCATACACTCCTAGAAGAGAAAATACCAAAATGCTGATAATAACAACAAATAACAAGAAGCTGGTACCGCACCTTGGATGAAATCTTGTATATTTCTTTACATTTTCTACGGTAAGTTCTTCCCCATTTTCATAGCAAAAAATACTTTTATGCTCTGCGCCATGATACTCAAATACTCTTTGAATATCCTTCATCTGAGAAACTAAAACCATATAACCACCAAAGATAACAAGCTTTATGACACTCTCAATGAAGTTATATAAAACAGGATGCTGTGTTTTATCCGATACGACAAAGTTTGTAATAAAATTAGGAAGTACAAAGAATAACGCAACGCTAATCAAGAGTGAAAATAAAACCGACAAGTACAATGCCCACTCCGGCATGCTGTTTTCATCCTTCTTATTTTCCTCTTTTTTCTCCTCTTCCTTATTTTCCTCTAATGCTGTTCCGTCATCAATATCATAAAATTTAGCAGAAAACATGAGTGCCTTTACTCCAGTTACCATAGAACTAAAGAAGGCCCAAACACCTCTAATAATTGGCACTTTTGTAATCCATTTTGTTTTTTGATTAACCTCTTTTTCATCTATAATAATCTCACCATCCGGCTTTCTAACAGCTATCGCAATCTTATGTGGACCGCGCATCATGACACCTTCAATGACTGCTTGACCACCAATAGAAGTAATCTTCTTTTCGCTCATTAACAAACACCCCCAAATACCATTATATATCAAAACATATTTTTTTCAACAAGAAAAATGCCTAAACTGCTCTAGTTCCATAAGCAGTCCACATACAGATAAATAAAAATAGGAGCATGCACAATGCATACCCCCTTCTCATCTTTGCATTTTAACAATCTTAGCGAAACAAAGAAATTAGTCTTTAATACCATATTTCTTCTTGAATTGTTCAATTCTTCCGCCTGTTGTTCTTTGTTTTTGGTTACCTGTATAGAATGGATGACATTTTGAGCATACCTCAACAGTCATTTCTTCTTTTGTGGAACCAACTTTAATGACATTACCACAACCACATCTAATTGTTGCTTCTTTGTATTCTGGATGTATTCCTGCTTTCATCTATTTCACCTCTTCCTTTATCTTCCTTAAAATCTATATGTTATGATTAAAAATCTTCCAAGCAAATATATATCCGATAATTGCTCATGCGTACGCTATATATATTAACACAATTATTAATTTTTGGCAATACCCAAATTTAAGATTTCACACAATTCAGGACAACCATTTTCAAGCGGTCACTCATCAGCTTCCTTTATTAATACTTATACTTTTCTAGCAGCTCCGCATTATTCTTAGTAGAGGTAATCAGCTTAATCAAGTTTTCTGTAACAGCTGTATTTCCCTCATTGAAAGAACTCCTTATCTTCCAAACAACATCTAATTCTTTCTTAGACAGTAATAACTCCTCTCTTCTTGTTCCTGATTTATTGATGTCAATAGCTGGAAAAACTCTCTTTTCAGACAATTTTCTATCCAAATATAAATCCATATTTCCAGTGCCCTTAAATTCTTCAAAAATAACATCATCCATTCTACTGCCTGTTTCAATTAACCCAGTGGCAAGAATTGTAAGGCTACCGCCTTCTTCAATATTTCTAGCAGCTCCAAAGAATCTCTTTGGCTTATGAAGCGCTGCAGGATCAAAACCACCTGATAATGTTCTTCCAGACGAAGGAATGACAAGATTATATGCCCTGGCAAGTCTTGTTATACTATCTAATAGGATAACAACATCTTTTTTATGTTCTACTAATCTTTTGGCTCTTTCTAATACAATTTCAGCAACCTTTACATGATGCTCTGGAAGTTCATCAAATGTAGAATAAATCACATCTCCTCGAATAGAACGTTTCATATCTGTAACCTCTTCTGGACGTTCATCAATTAAAAGAACGATTAATTCAACATCTGGATGATTATGTGTAATACTATTGGCAAGTTTTTTTAGAAGTGTGGTTTTACCAACCTTTGGAGGCGAAACAATCATACCTCTTTGTCCAAATCCTATTGGTGCCACTAAATCTATAATTCTTGTTGAATATTCAGAGGCAAGCGTCTCAAGATGGATTCTCCTGTTTGGAAAAATAGGTGTTAAATCATCAAAATTCTTCCTCTTCATAGCCACTTCTGGGGAATCTCCATTGACAGTATTAACATAGATTAAAGCAGAAAATTTTTCAGTTTCTTTGGCAGCCCTACCTATTCCTTTTACCTTATCACCCGTACTAAGCCTAAATCTTTTTATTTGAACCGGTGAAACATAAATATCTTTTGGTGTAGATAGATAATTTTCTCCTCTTAAAAATCCAAATCCATCTGGCAAGACCTCTAAAACGCCCTCAACAACAAAATCATCTTTACTGTTGAGAGTGGCACCATCTAATTCTAAGCTCTTTGGCTCTAATGTGCTAGCACTACCAGAAACGGACGAATTAGAAGTACTTACGAGTGCATCATTTGCTTTGGGATTTGTCACCTCTAAAATTTTCTCAATTAATTCCTCTTTATTTAATTTACTAATATTTTTCATCCCTTTTGATTTTGCTAAATCACGCAAATTAAGAAGAGATAATGATTTTAATTCTTCCCCCATATACTAATATTCTCCTTTTTATATTGGAAATTGAATAGATTTTAATTAATAACTTAAGAGAACAAAAGTGTAAATCTAAAAGTCATAGATAATAGATTCACACATGTTACCTTTGGAAGTAAACTAACGATTCCTGTGTTGTATTTTACAATATTTTTCCTATATAGTCAATATTTGGTACCCATTTTAAAATAAAAAAGTCACTTCTTACGTTTCATAAAGTGACTTTTAAATGCTTGCATCCACAAATATTATTTCATAAGGCATTACCAAACCTAATTTTTCTCTAGCATACTGCTCAATATACTCATCCGTATTAATTTTTGCCTTTATCTCTTTTAACTCTTCTGTTCTAAGACTTGCCTCATCAATGAGAGACGCATATTTTTCTTTTTCATTATTAATACTTTTCATCTGCTTTTCTTGCTCTATTAACACACAACCAGCATAAAAAAGAAGTCCCATCACAGTGAGTGTAGCAAGAAGCCTTCCAAAGAATTTCCTCATATTTTCAACCTCATCTTTTGTACGCAAAATTTTCCAACTTAATTATTATATTCGATATTTATTCCAAAAATCCTGCTAAGAATTTGCATTTTTCTTCTTAAAATTTAATTTACTAGCAATTTTCTTAAAAAAAGACCAAATACTCCCAAAAAGATTTTCAAAAAAATCAAGTATTGTTCCAAAAACTTTTAATAATAAATTACTAAACAAGATTAAATAAAAGATTGCTCCAATCATGTATCCAATAAACATATATCCTCTTAATTCACCATTATTCGTCACAAACGCACTCACAATAATGATAAATGCCACAATTATCCAGTATAAAATATCCTCTAGATACACAATCAGATTTTTCGTATTCCCC
>JAFUGC010000020.1 GCA_017469565.1 Clostridia bacterium
GACAATCCTAAAGATCATGAAGGTCTTTTCTTTGGTTGTAATGAGGCCTACGGTTATGGTGAAACAAAGAATGGGAAAATGGATATTCAAGGAACCTAATGATTACATCAAGGCATACATTCTAATTTTTAAGTTCCACAAGTTTTACACATAATGCTCACACTTAAAGGTGTCCAAGCTCACTTATATATGTGTATGCTACTCACATTTTCAACTTGAGTAGTTCATTTGGTTTTCTTTCTTTTCTAGGCCATTTGTGCCTACTTTCTTGGTTCTCTTTTTATTTTGCTTGCCAATTCTTTTTCTTCTCATGCTTTTCATTTTTCTTTTCTTTTCACATTCTTTTCAAGCTTTTGTTTTCTTTCAATTTTAACTTTTCAAACATTTCTTGCTTTGCAAGACTCTTGCACATATTTGCATGCCTAGTTGCACACCTTACATTTATAAGTTCAAAATTTTACATTGATTTCCTAAGCCTTTGTAAATCATACGGTCAAGGTAGGTCAATTCTTTAAGGCTATAAGGTTCATGTAGATGTGGTTTATGAAAGAAAAGCTTCAAAAGTGTTTGGCTTCAAAGGGGCTTGGGAGCACACATATTCACATTGGTTGGAAGTGTTTAGGCCAAGCGGTTTTCACATGCATCGCCTAAAATCATTTCTAAAGATTTGTCCACTAAGCAAAAATAAGGCATCCACAAGCAGTCCATAATATTCTATGGCAAACAACATTTAGTGCAAATGAGACCAAAACATGCTTGTATGAGTGTTTGAGAATGAGTGTTTAAAGAGTGAATGTTTACAACTCAACGTATGCTTTTTAAAGGCTATGTTTGTGATCCTCACGGGAATCTCCACTATTAATTCTTAGCCTTCAAGCAAATTTGATCATTCACTCAACATTAGGAGAAAAAGATTAACGCACTTTGTTCAATGACACCCTAAGTGGCATGGTGTTAATCTAAACCTAACATTCGCAAAGATGCACAATTCCTCACTATATCATGTAAAGATCAATCTCCACAAGCAAAGCATGCTCAAATATGGCAATATCACAAAAAATTTAAAAATTTGGCACACAATTTGAAAACCAAGCATCATGGCGTTGCGCAAATGTACCCCCAAACCTAAATTGGACATTGTCCTCAATGTTCATGGGTGGTAGAAATAAAGACAACAAGCGCAACCCAACAAGTTTCAAGCAATAATCCAACAAGCAAAGGCAAAAGCAAAATATGTCAATAATCCGGCATTTTGCCCTCTCATCCATCATTCACAAAATCCCAACAAAAACATATATCAATAAGGCACAAATATCCTAAATCCACTACCAAAATCCAATCCACACCCTTATTCTATGCAAAAACGAAATAAGAGCAATAAAGAAAAATAAAGAGTGAAAGAAAAGGAAATGCTAATAACATAAAGCAAATAAAATATCTAACAAAAGAAACCGAAAATAAAGCACAGTGCTAACAATATCCAAGTAAAGTAATATATGATGC
>JAFUGC010000021.1 GCA_017469565.1 Clostridia bacterium
GATAGGTCCAACAGGAGCAACAGGAGCAACTGGAGCGACAGGTCCAACAGGAGTAACAGGTCCAGCAGGACTAACAGGTGATACTGGTCCGATAGGTCCAACAGGAGCAACAGGAGTAACTGGAGCGACAGGCCCAACAGGAGTAACAGGTCCAGCAGGACTAACAGGCGATACAGGTCCGATAGGTCCAACAGGAGCAACAGGAGCGACAGGCCCAACAGGAGTAACAGGTCCAACAGGACTAACAGGCGATACTGGTCCGATAGGTCCAACAGGAGCAACAGGAGCGACAGGTCCAACAGGAGTAACAGGACCAGCAGGTGATACTGGCCCAACAGGAGCAACAGGACCAGCAGGTGATACTGGTCCAATAGGTCCAACAGGAGCTGCAGGAGCAACTGGTGCGACAGGTCCAACAGGTGATACAGGTCCAATAGGTCCGACAGGAGCAACAGGACCAGCTGGAGCTACTGGAGCAACAGGAATTAATGGCTTATCTGAATATGCGTATATCTATAATTTAGATGCCCAAGTTGTAGCGATAGAAGCTGATATATCATTTAGTAGTAATGGTATTATTGTTGGTACTATCACTCATGCACCTGGCACATCTACAATACAAATTGGTAGTGCTGGTGACTATGCTATTTGGTTTTATGAAAATGGAGTTGAACCTAACCAGTTTACTTTATTCCAAAATGGAGCCCCTGTTGCTGGTAGTGTATATGGTTCTGGTGCTGGAACGCAAGGAAACAATGGAATGGTAATCATAACAGCTGCAGCTGGAGATGTATTAACGGTACGAAATCATTCCAGTGCCTCAGCAGTTACTCTACAAACATTGGCTGGTGGAACTCAAATAAATTCAAATGCATCGATATTGATACAAAAACTCAGCTAATCAATTCAATAGATAATGATTAAATTTTGGTAATTAGCTATACTTCAATATTAATTGAATATGAAAAAACTACTTGTAGATTCAATTCTACAAGTAGTTTTTTGCTTATGATTTACTTTTTATTCCAATTCAAGTCCTGAAATAGGAGATTTTTATTGAAATATAAGCAAAAACGTGATATAGTGCGATTGCAAATGTATAATTTTATAACTTCTTTACAATCAAAAGGGAGGAGATATCATGGCACTTTCTATTCATGCTTTCGCAAAGTTAATGCTTGCACAACTCGCGAAAAATACAAAAAAGATATCTGGTAAGAAGCCTAAACGATATGTTGCTAATATTCCGTTTAATTATCGGGAGAGAATAGAAAACATCCTTTGTACTGATAACGGCTGGAAGGAAAAATTTTCTGTATTGATTGATATTGATGAATACTTTGATGACCACTTTTGGTGGGAAGAAAAGCTTGCCCAAGAAATATTGAATGTAGTCCGCAATCTGGGAAAAGAAATTAATTTTGATATCATTAGTGAATATATGTCTATTTCACTAAATCCGGAAGAAATTGAAAATATTCTCAAGCAGTATGACAAGGACATTACTAAAATAATGGAACATTTTGTCGCTATTATGATTGATAGGATTTATACTAGAAGACACAAAGAAGAATTTGTTGACCATTCTGCAAGAAGTGTAGCAAAAATGCATGAACTCTATGAACAAAGTGTGCGTTGAGAATTAAATATAATTATGGCATTGAATTTGTATAAATAGAAGTTAAGCTAAGGTATTTTAATATATAGGGTTAGATTCAACTGAAAACTAACATTTCTGGAACTTCCATTCGGAACATGAAATAAGCACTTTTGAGAACTTATTAAAACCAGATATAAAAATAACCTAGTATCCAAATAAGCTTGAATACTAGGTTTTGTGTTTTCCTGATTTTCTTGAGTTCCCTCAAGTTTCCTTAAAATCAGTTACGATTTGGCTGGGCTGGGAGGATTCGAACCGCCGAAATGCCAGAGTCAAAGTCTGGTGCCTTACCACTTGGCTACAGCCCAATATTGAAAGTGATTTGGAGTGTGAACGAAAATTAAGTGGGGTGGAGGATGGGACTCGAACCCACGGCCTCCAGGGCCACAACCTGGCGCTCTAACCAACTGAGCTACATCCACCATAGTCCAAATGCAATGATTATTGTAACGTATTTTTGACATAAAGTCAATACCTAAATTTGATGTCTTTGGAACATTTATATTACCCATCCACCATTTGGAGAGATGACTTGTCCCGTGATATAATTAGAATCATCACTGGCAAGGAAATAAGCAAGATTTGCAATATCACTCGTAGAACCAATCCTGTCAAGTGGTATGTTCTTACGAATATCTTCAAATTCTTCTACAGAATAATCACTAACCATATCTGTTAGGATAATTCCAGGTGCAATGCAGTTGACATGAATACCGCTTGGTCCAACTTCTTTGGCAAGAGCTTTTGTAAATCCTATTATTGCCGCTTTTGAAGCAGAATATGCAACCTCACATGAGGCACCAACCATTCCCCAAATAGAGGAAATATTAATGATTTTTCCTTCATGTCTTGCAATCATTTGAGGGAGAACAGCTTGCGAGCAGAAGAAAGTTCCATTCACATTCACAGAAAAGATTCTGTTTAGCTCTTCTTCAGATAAATCTTGCAATAGACCAGTAGAAGAAATTCCTGCGTTGTTAATTAAAACGTCTATTTTTTGAAATCTATTTTCTGCAAATGCAACTAGTTCGTTCACTTCACGTTTCACAGAAATGTCTGCTTTATAAGGTATCACATTGTTAAATTCCTTTGCAACTTCAAATGCTGCATCATCTGACTTAGAATAGTCTAATATGACCTGATATCCTTCATTTGCAAATTTTTGTACAATTGCTCTACCAATGCCTCTTGAACCACCTGTCACAAGAACTGTTTTCATTTTCATCCACCCCATCATAGTTTTAATCAATAAAAAGCCAGCACTTAGCTAAATGCTGGCTTTTCAGTACTCTAATCTGTTGTAGTTGTAGCTTTTTTCTTTTTCCAAGTACCATTGAATACTCTTGGAAGGAATGTAATAATTTTATAAAAATTAATCCTTATTTTCTTTGCAATGATATATGATTTTTTTAGTTTTGGAACATCTATACTAGTAGGTTCCACTTTCACAATGGTAACTTCTTCTTTTGATACAGATGCAGTGTAATTTTGAGCCTCATTATTATCCCAATTATTGTTGCCATCTCTAAAGCAGAAGTTAAGATTATCACAAGTAGCTAAATAAATATCAGCTTCAAAAGTACCGTCTGATACTTTTTCAAGTTTTACTTCTTGTAAATTCTCCCATAATAATCCAAATCCATAATGAATATATACTTCTTCAGCACCATTTTGAGCTAAAGTTCCTTTATATGTAAGTTTTGCGGTTCTTCCCTCTATTAGCGTATCAGTATCAAAATAGATTGTGTTTTCTACTACTGGCATAACGTTCACTCCTTAATTTATCTTTTGATTCATATATTTCTAAAACAATTATATATATAAAAAATTGAAACTGCAATACTTTTTATAAAAAATTTGCAAAAGAGAGGGATATGCGTAGGCAAAAAGGAAAGTCGCGAGAAACTTGTTAAAAGTTTACAAAATATGTAGATTTTGTTGAATTTTATGTAACCTTGTGCTATAATAGATAAGGTATTTTAAGTAAACGGAGGTAAAAATTTAAAATGAATCAGCTTCTAACATATACAAATCGTGCAGAAGATAAAATGAAAAAAATGGGAATATTCATTGCTATCGCTATTATTTTGGTTCTTGTTTGCTTTTCAACAGTATTTGAAATTACAAACAAGAATAATGAAAAAATTTTGAAGAATGTCTATATTGATGGAGTTAGCGTTGGCAAAAAAACAAAGGAGGAAGCTCACGAAGCATTATCGCAAAAATTAATTGCTTATAATAACAGCAAAATTACTTTGAGTATTAATGGAGAAGTGTATACCATAAGACCAGACGATGTTGGATTTGAGGCAGATAATTTAGAGGAGGCATTAGAAAGCGCATATCAATATGGACGTGATCAAGGTTTCTTAGCCAATAACTATACTATTCTTTTGAGTAATTTTAGAAACAAAAACATTGATTTAACATATTCTTTAAATGACAGGATGTTGGATGAGCTACTTGGCAAGATTTCTGCTGCAAATGAGACGATAGTACTTGATGATACCTATCTTGTTTCAGGAGAGCAAATTATTATCACGAGGGGACAAGATGGTTCTAAGATTGATGAAGATACGTTAGATTCATATATTTTGGCAGCCATCAAAAATAATGTTTCTACGGTAGAAATTCCAGTAATAGAGTCAGAATCTAAAAAAATTGACTTGAATGAATTGTATGCAGAAGTATATGTTGAACCAAAAGATGCATTTTTTGTGTCTGGAGATAAATTTGAAGTGATTGTTGATCAAACAGGTATTGATTTTGACCTACAAGATGCTAAGGCAAGATATGATAAACTGTCAGATTCGAGTGAATTAATCATAACGTTAAGAGAAATTGAACCTGCAGTAACACTTGCAGATTTGGACAAAGAATTATTTAACGATGTACTTGCTACTTTTGAAACCAAATATGATTCATCTGAATCAAATAGGACAAAAAATGTGGTTCTTGCATCGGAAAAAGTAAATGATACGATTGTATACCCTGGTGAGGAATTTTCGTTTGATAAAGCAATTGGAAGTAGAACAACTGCAAACGGATATGCCGTTGCAGCTTCTTATGCAAATGGTAAAGTGGTAGATTCAGTTGGTGGAGGAATTTGCCAAGTTTCTTCAACACTTTATAACATTGCATTAAAGGCAAATCTAAAAATTACAGAAAGAAAAGCTCACGGAATGCCAGTTTCTTATGCAGAACCAAGTTTGGATGCAACAATTGCAGAGGGTTCTATTGATTTTAAATTTAAAAATACGAGAAGTTATCCTATCAAGATTGAATCATCAGCAACTAATGGCATTTTAAAAATGAGTATTTTGGGAATCAAGGAAGAAAATGAGCCAACTGTTGAACTAGAATCTAAGGTGTTAGAAACTTTGAAATATAAAATTATAGAAGAAAACGATGCTACGATGTATGTTGGAAATACCAAGATAATTCAAGAGCCAGTAGATGGATATGTTTCAGAGGCATACAAAATACTAAAGAATGCTAGTGGCGATGTAATTTCAAGGGAACTTATCTCCAAAGATACCTATGCTGCAACAGATGAAATTATAAAGGTTGGCACAAAGGTAAAAACAGTTACACCACCGGTAGTAAAACCTGATACATCATCAGAAAATGTCACCGTAGAACCACAGGAAGAAGTACCAACAAAGCCAAATAGACAATTACCTACAGGATGGGATTCGCCAGAGAGCCCATACAGAGATTAAAAAGTTAACATGCAAGGGACGGAGAAAATTGTAACCTCCGTCCCTTAGCCTGTTTATCGAAAATTTTAGCTCATATACCAAATTCTATTTTCCGGAAAATATCTTTCCAATTGTTCTTTCAAGAATTCTTTTCCATCTTCTTTAAGTGTGGGCTTATATGTGTACATTCCGCCTACCTCTTACAGTCATTAAATCTTTATTATATAATTCTATGGCATTAGGAAATGCCTCAGAATTGATAGCGTGATGTACATAGCTGTATGTCATGAAAATAATTTCGAAAAAAATCTCTTTTTTGACATCGGCAGAAAGCTCGTCAGCTAATTTTTTAATCAATTCAGCATATAAATTTTTCCAGTCTTCTACAAAAATAACCGGAGCGATGATAATTCCGAACTTTGTAGCCTGCATCCTTCAAGGTGTTAATTGCCCTAATCCTCTGATTGAGCCTAGCAGTTCCAAACTCTACAAGATTAATGAGTTTTTCAGGATTCATACTGACTCTGATAATTACTTTTTCTTTTCCATCGATAGAGAGAATTGGCTCTATCATATCAAATTTTGTTGGAAATGTTAGGAATCCGTGTTTACTTCTAGCAAAGTTTTGAATGGTCCAAGGAAGATTTCCGGTGATGGAATTTTCTAAAATGAGGTCGCTATTGCTGCCAATTTCAAAGGTTAATTCTTTAGAGGTGGATTCATTTGCGGTTTTGATCATTCTTTGTAGCATTTGTTCTCGATTGACAAAAATTCTTAAGTAGGAGCATTTGTTGTAGTGACATACTAAATAGCAGTATAGGCAAGAAGCCGTACAACCAGATGAGGTATAGGGAACTAAAAAATCGGATACCTTATGATTTTCTTCATATCGATGTGTTTTTCTTACTCCAATGATTAATTTTCTTTTTAAATTGGAAAATTCAGTATTAGGCATTTTGCGCAATTTTTCAATATTATTGTGATTTTCAATCACAAATTTAGGAACTTGTTCATACTTTCTTAACAAAGAAATGCCAAGTTCATAGCTTTTGATAGCTTTTTCATAATAAATTTCATCAGGAATAAACATAAAAACACCTCTTGCTTACACATATTATTGGATAGAAGAGAAAATAATATTCTTGTAAATATCGCTTATTATGTAAAAAAATGATAAAATACATTTATGTTAAAATTCTTTTTAAGAAAGGAATGGGGAGGAAGATGAAGAAATTTTTTAGTTTATGTTTTGTCTTTATACTAATGCTGGTGCCAGGGCTTGCATTTGCCAGTGATACGGCAAGTGGAAATATTATGGAGGCAGGGGATATTGTCTCTGTCAGTGGAACGGCAAACGGTTTGATCATGCTAGCGGGAAAAACTGTATCTAGTAACGCCAATGGAGATTATGCCTTTATGGCAGGAGAAAGCGTTGGAATTAATGGAAATATATTGCGTGATGCATTTGTTGCTGGACAGAATATTACAGTTGAACCGAGAGGTGTCATTAATAGAGATTTTTATGTAGCAGGTTCTAAAGTTGTAATCAATGGAGCGGTGAATGGAAAACTATATGTGTTGGCAAATGAATTGATTATTGCGGATGGCGCAACGGTAAGAGGGGATATCATATCGCGTGTGACAAGCATTACTATTATGAATGATGCAAATATATATGGTGCTGTGGAATATAATTCTGATGCGGAGGTAAATATTCCTTCTGGAATTACCACACATGTGGTGCAAGTAGAGGAAACAGAAGATGCTACGCCAACAATCATGGAAACATTACGTTCTAAAGTATTGAATATTTTGATTAGTTTAGTTGTATTTTTAGCACTTATATTAATTGCTCCTAAAATGCTTGCAAACATTGATGAAAAATATGTTGGAAAAGAACTTAAAGAATATGGCATTGGAAAAACAATGGGAATAGGTATTTTAGCGTTGATTGTGATTCCGATTATTGCTTTATTACTAATGATTACGATTGTTGGAATTTCTGTAGGAATCATACTTCTTTTAATTTATGCAATTGTATTTATGATTGCAATAGTGATGACAGCTTATGTAGTATCCATCAAAATTTTTGATGGAAAAATGAATCGATATTTAGCTACAACGGTTACAATTTTTATTATAGAAATATTAAGAGTGATTCCTGTTATTGGAGGACTAATTTATTTCTTATCAGTGGTATTCACATTTGGACTTATTTTCGAGCTTATGAGAAAAAAGGAAAAGCCTACTGAAAGTATGGCACAAGAGGAAATAGGAGAATAAAAAAAGACTATGGTGGTCTTAAGGGGTACTCACCATAGTCTTTTGTGATTACAATGTTTTTGATTTCTATATTAATTTTATTCAATATGTGAAAAAGTGTCAAGAATTTTTTTAAAAATTATTAAAAAAGAAAAATGGACCTTAAGAATATTCTTAAGGTCCATCATAATTAATTTAATTCAGATGTACAATGTGGGCATCTTGTAGCCTCTATATTGATAGTAGATTTGCAATATGGGCATTCCTTTTCTGTAGGAGCTGCAGGAGCTTCTTCTTCTTTTTTGCCATGAGGAACAAGTAATTTCTTAAATACGATAAAGATTACTAAAGCTACGATTAAGAAATTAATGACAGCTGTAATAAAATTACCATAAGAAAGAATTGATGCACCAGCTTCTTGAGCTGCAGCAAGTGAATCATAATGTGTTCCGTTAAGTGATACAAACCACTCTGAAAAATCTAGACCACCAGTAATGGCTCCAATGACAGGCATGATAATATCATTTACTAATGAATTAACAATACTTGTGAAAGCAGCACCAATAATCATACCAACTGCTAAATCTACAATGTTACCTTTCATTGCAAATTCTTTGAATTCTTTTAAGAAACCTTTTCCAGCATTCTCAACACCTTTTACGTCTACCTTAGGCATTTTTTCTTTTAATTTTCCCATGAATATTTCCCTCCTTATAATGAAATGATACAATGGAAATGAAAATAAGTCAAGCAAGTATTTGTGTAATTTGTTTCCAAATGGTATAATAGGCTGGAAGTTAGAGATTAAAAATGATAGATTAGAAAGAAAAAATACATTGTGATAAGGAATAAGTGCTATATAATAGCAAAAAGGAGTGAGTTTTGTGATATCAGTTGTTATTCCAGTATTTAATGAAGAAAATGGAATTCAGGAGAATATAAAGGAAATAATAAAATATTTACCAAAGGAGTATGAAGTAGTTTTAGTAGATGATGGCTCAAAAGATTCTACTTGGAAAAAGGTTTCAGAACTTTGTGAGGAAAATCATCAAATTCTAGGGGTAAGATTTAGTAGAAATTTTGGGAAAGAGGCTGCACTCATGGCGGGCATTTCACATGCTTCTGGAGATGCAGTAATTCTCATGGATTCTGATTTGCAGCATCCACCGGAATATATTCCTGAAATGATTCAAAAATGGCAAGAGGGGTATAAGATTGTTGAAACGGTTAAGAAGAGCAGAGGAAAAGAATCTATTTTTTATAAGATGAGTGCAGGACTTTTTTATAATACCTTGAAAAAGTTATCTGGACTTGACATGGCAAATTCCAGTGATTATAAGCTTCTAGATAGAAGCGTAGTGGATAAAATAAAGAATTTTAAAGAGGGACAATTATTTTTTAGAGGACTTGTTCAGTGGGTTGGTTTTGAAAGATATGTGATGGAAATCGATGTTCATGAAAGAAAAACAGGAAAGTCCAAGTTTAGATTCAAATCTCTCATGAAACTAGCACTTAATGCTATTACATCTTTTTCTAGTTCCCTTTTATATATCACAGCTGTGTTAGGAACTGTTTTTTTTGTTTGTGCGGTCATTTTAGGAATCCAAACGATATATAATAAAGTTGTTGGAGTATCAGAGACCGGTTTTACCACGGTAATTTTGCTGCAATTAATTATTGGTTCATTGGTGATGTTTTGCCTTGCCATTATTGGAATCTATGTTGGCAAGATATATGAAGAAGTCAAGCAGAGGCCGCAATTTATTGTGAGTGAAGTGAAGAATAAAAAATGAGAAGTGGATGGAGAGAGACGAAATGATAGAGAAAATAAAGAAACTAGTTCATGATAAAGAGAAGATGATGCACTATATCAGGTATTTAGTAGTAGGAGTACTTACCACGGTGGTTAGTTGGGGCTCATTTTGGATTCTGAGACATTTGGTGCCGGCATTAGAGGAGAATATTGCCAATATGATTTCTATTGCACTAGCTATTATTTTTGCTTATTTTACAAATAGAAATTATGTGTTTAGAAGCACAGAGACAAATAAGTGGAAAGAATTTTTTAAATTTTTGCTTAGTAGGTTATCTTCCTTTTTATTTGAAGCGGGTGGATTTTGGTTACTGAACACATTTACACCAGTAGATGAGATGATTAATAAAATCATTTGCTCCTTTTTTGTTATTATCATCAATTATGTGATTAGTAAGTTTTTTGTATTTAAGAATGCGTAGATTGAATGATGCCTCTTACTGCTAAATTTCAGTAATATGAATTTTGCGTGAAAACGTATAGAAATGATAGAATAATATTGAAAAATCATGGTTTTTGTGTTATCTTATATGAATATGCAAAGAAAAAAGAGAGGAGAAGGATGGTAAAAAATGATTAGGAGATTAGCAAAATGTATTAGAGAATACAAAAAAGAAGCAATAGCCAGTCCCATTCTTGTGAGTATAGAGGTTGTTTTGGAGATTTTAACTACATATCTTGTTTCCAAACTAATTGATTATGGAATTGAAGCCGGAAACATGAGTGAAATCATGCGTTATGGCATTATTTTAGTTCTTTTAGCAATTTTATCCCTTGTTTTTGGTGCTCTTTCTGGCATAATGTGTGCAAAAGCATCGGCAGGTTTTGCTAAAAACTTAAGGCATGATTTGTATCACAAAATTCAAGAGTATTCTTTTGCAAATATTGATAAGTTTTCCACATCTAGTATTGTTACAAGGCTTACCACAGATGTCACAAATGTTCAAAATTCATTTCAAATGATTATCAGGGTTGCTTTTAGGGCACCACTGATGTTTTTATTTTCTATCGTTATGACTTATAGAATTAGTAGTAGCCTTGGCAACTTAATACTTTGCTTAATTCCACCGCTTGCCATTGGATTTTTGGTGATTATTAAAATTGCACATCCAACTTTTGAAAAGGTTTTCAAAACGTATGATGAATTAAATAATGTGGTGCAAGAAAATGTGAAGGGGATAAGAGTTGTTAAGTCTTTTGTGAATGAAGATTTTGAAAATAAAAAGTTTAAAAATGTATCGGATAAAATATACAAGCTTTTCAAAAGGGCAGAAGACCTTGTGGCAATTAACCGCCCACTAATGCAAATTGCCATGTATGCTGGGATGATTCTGATTTCTTGGATTAGTGCCAAATCAATTGTTGCAGGGAGTATGACTACTGGTCAGCTTACCATTGTCATTTCTTATGCAATGCAAATTTTAGGTAGCTTAATGATGTTCTCCATGATTTTTGTTACTATTATGATTTCTAGGGCATCTATGGAAAGAGTAGTGGAATTATTGAATGAAGAGGTGAATTTGAAGAGCCCAGAAAATGCTATCTTTGACATTAAAAATGGGGATATTGAGTTTAAAGATGTTTCCTTTAGCTATGTCAATGATGAGGAAAAACTTGCTTTAAGAGATGTTAATTTAAAAATTAAATCGGGTGAAATTGTTGGTGTTTTAGGAGGAACAGGTAGTTCTAAAACCACTCTTGTCCAAATGATTCCAAGGCTTTATGATGCCACAAAAGGAAAGGTTTTAGTTGGTGGAGTAGATGTCAAAGATTATGATTTAACATCGCTTAGGGATAATGTTGCCATGGTTCTTCAAAAGAATGAGCTTTTCTCAGGCACCATCAAAGATAATATTCGTTGGGGTAATGAAAATGCACCTGATGAAGAAGTGGTAAGAGTTTGCAAACTTGCTCAAGCAGATAGTTTCATTGAAGGGTTTCCTGACAAATATGATACATACATTGAACAGGGAGGCACAAACGTTTCTGGAGGTCAAAAGCAAAGGCTTTGTATTGCACGTGCACTTTTAAAAAAGCCTAAAATTTTAATTCTTGATGATTCAACCAGTGCGGTTGATACTAAGACAGATGCACTTATTCGAAAGGCTTTCCGTGAGGAAATTCCGGATACCACAAAAATTATTATTGCACAAAGAATTTCTTCTATTCAAGATGCAGATAAGATTATTATCTTAAATGAAGGAAAGATTGAGGCTGTAGGAACTCATGAAGAATTGATAAAAAATAATGAGATATATAAAGATGTGTACACGTCACAGATGAAGGGAGGAGAAGACAATGCCTAGATTTGCACCTAAAAAAAGCATGGGAAGAGTGGAAGATCCAAAGGGCACTGTGAAAAGGCTTCTTTCCTATTTTAAAAACTACAAATGGATATTACTTATTGTGGTAATTTGTATTATTGCCTCCTCTTTAACAAATGTGGCAAGTTCTGTCTTTATCAAAAGTTTGATTGATGATTACATAGAACCGTTAATTGGTAGTACTTCTCCTGATTTTTCAGGACTATATACATTACTAGTGAAAATGGCAATCGTGTTTTTGGTTGGAGTTTTAACCACCTTCCTTCAGGCAAGGCTCATGATTATTGTTACGCAAGGAATCTTAAAAAAAGTAAGGGATAGCATGTTTGAAAAGATGCAGTCCTTCCCAATTAGCTATTTTGATACACATACACATGGAGATGTGATGAGCCATTATACCAATGATACAGATGCTTTAAGAGAAATGATATCAGAAAGTATTCCTCAGTTAATCTCTTCTGTTATCACAATTGTTGCCGTATTTTTTGCTATGCTATATACCAATGTATACTTAACATTTGTTGTGATTTTAATCCTTGTGTTAATGTTAAATATTGTGAAAATTATTGGAGGAAAGAGTGCTAATTTCTTCTTGAAACAACAAGAATCACTTGGTAAATTAAATGGTTATATTGAAGAAATGATTAATGGACAAAAAGTAATCAAGGTTTTTAACCATGAGGAAATTGCCAAACAAGATTTTGATAAATTAAATGAGAACTGGGCTGAAAATTCAACAAATGCCAATATGATGGCAAACATTCTAATGCCAATCATGGGGAATATTGGAAACCTTCAATATGTGTTACTTGCTGTAGTTGGTGGGTACCTTGCTATCAATAATTTAGGAGGAATTACCATTGGTGGTATCACTTTTGGTGCCCTTACCATTGGTAGTATTGCAAGTTTCTTACAGCTTAGCAGAAGTTTTAATATGCCAATTTCCAGGGTATCGCAGCAGATTAATTCTATTTCTATGGCTCTTGCCGGTGCAGAAAGAATCTTTAAGCTAATGGATGAAGAGCCTGAGATAAATAACGGAAAAGTAACTTTGGTTAATGTAGAATATGTAGAAGATGAAATCATTGAAACGGATAAGAGAACAGAAAAATGGGCATGGAAGAGGCTGGAAGATGATGGAAGTACCACTTATGTGCCACTTACAGGATATGTGGAAGTAAAAGACGTAACGTTTGGTTATGTGCCAGAAAAAACTGTTTTAAAGAATGTTTCTTTCTATGCAAAGCCTGGTCAAAAGATTGCATTCGTAGGGGCAACTGGTGCTGGAAAAACCACTATCACAAACCTAATCAATCGTTTCTATGATGTGGAAAATGGGCAGATTATCTATGATGGGATTGATGTGAAAGATATTAATAAAGATGACTTGAGACGTTCTTTAGGTATGGTTTTACAAGATACGAATTTGTTTACAGGTACTATCATGGAAAACATTAGATACGGAAGATTGGATGCTACTGATGAGGAAATCATAGAGGCTGCCAAACTTGCTAATGCGGATGGATTTATCAGGCGTTTACCAGATGGCTATCAAACACTTCTTACCAATAATGGAGAGAGTTTATCTCAAGGGCAGAGACAGCTTTTATCTATTGCCAGAGCAGCCGTTGCAGACCCACCAGTGATGATTTTGGATGAGGCAACTTCTAGTATTGACACAAGAACAGAGAAGATTGTGCAAGATGGTATGGATAAATTAATGAATGGTAGAACTGTGTTTGTGATTGCACATAGGTTATCTACCGTTAGAAATTCTAAAGCAATTATTGTGCTTGACCATGGAGAGATTATTGAAAGAGGTGAGCATGAGGCACTTATTGCTGAGAAAGGTACATATTATCAGTTATATACAGGAGCTTTTGAATTAGAGTAAGATTATGTTTTGGGGCGTTCATTCACCATGGTGAATGGACGCCCCAAAAGTAATCTTTTTTATATTTGATCATCCTCTAAAACCTGCTCCGGTCTTTCTGATAGTTGTTCCGGTTTTAAGAACAAGCCACAGAAGTACTTTAAAGCTTTGGATAGATAAAAGCCATCTCCAATTCTTTCATCTGCCACAAATCTTAGCTTCATAACTTTTCTTTGAACAATTTTTCCATCGGTATTAATGACACGCATGATATTTTTGGTGCCCATTGCTACGAAGATAGAGGTGGTACCAAAATTATAGATATGATGATAAATTGGTCCCGAACCAACTGAGCCCATATTTGTGACAAAGATACTAGTATGAAATGGGCTAAGTCTATGAATGAATTTAGGCATTAATCCATCAAAATCTAGTGCCTTAATTAACTCTATCACAAAGGTAAATAAGAACCTTGGAAGCTTGTTTACCACTCCCATAAATTTATCAACATCATTAGACTCTGCATCTGCTCCCTTATTTGCAGTAATTGCTTCTCTAAGCTGCGCTGCAACCTCATCTACAGTAGCATCTGGCTGAAATGTTAATTTGATAGGAGTTCCCTCATTATCAATATTCATTTCTCTTTTTACCACAATAGAAAGCTGAATCTCATCACGAGCATAAAGCCTTCTTCCAGCAATAAACCTGTTTAAACGCGGATACTGTGAAATAGTTCTAACAAGAGCAGTAAAAAAGTAATCTAAGAAACTGATGGTTTCCCCATTTGCTCTGCGCTCACGAATGATTGCTTCTACTTTACTGACATTAATTTCAGTATCAAAGAAAACTTGTGCATCGTCTCTTTCTTTCATGAGAAAAGGTATAATTACGTTTTCAGAATCACAATGTCTGATTCTTCTTCCATCATATCTGTCTCCCCATCTTTTTTTAATTTTTTTCTTTTTCAGTTCTGCGTTTGTTTTTTGATTTTCAGCGTTTTCTTTCCCCATTTTTATTTTATCCCCCTTTATAGAGAAAAAGTTTAAAACTTTTTCCTGTATCAAATCAATCTTACTAAGATTTATGATGCTTGTTTTTTCTTGAATATATTCTCCTTTACTACCTTTAATAAGGCAAAGTAATATTGAAATGATTCGCTTTTACGAAAAATAATAAAGTATATTGTGTTAGGTATAACCATAACAATTATAAGCCTTATCAGCATTTTCGTCCAGATATTTGTGATAGATACAAAGCTGATGCAATAGATAGTGATGACAAATGTCAGTAAAAATAATATTAAAAATTTCACCTGTTGTATTAGATAACTGCCATATTCCTTATGAAATAATTTTTTATATACGAGTACGGGATAAGTGTATAAGTACTGGACAAGAGCACTGATGATAGTTCCTAAAAATACACCCGGCATTCCCAAAAACTGTACCAAAATAATAGAGATGGCAATATTAATGACAGCCTCTATAATAGTAGTAAAACGGTCTTCATAAAAAATTCCAGCGGCTTCCTTAAATACGGTAAATACTTTTTTCATTCCCACAAAATAAAAGTTAATGCACAGTACAACCAGTGTTGCAAAACTTAAAAGATATTGCTCACCAATCCATACGGTGATTACCGGTTCCGTGAGAGCCACAAGTCCTATTGCAGCAAATGAATAAATCCAAAAGTTAAATAAATATAAGCTTTTATATACAGTATAGGACTTTTCCGTATCATTCTCTAATAGTAAATTTCCAACACTTGATGTTAAAGTATCAAAAACCTGTGAGATAAGCATGCTAAGCCCAGATGTTAATGTAACATAACTGGATAAAAGCCCTGTTTGGGCAATGCTTAAAAAATAAGTAACAATAATATTATCTGTGGCACTAACTCCGGTAGCACCAATCTTATGAAGCACTAATCCTTTTATTTTTTTCCAGATACTATTCTTTGTATCCTCTGCGATTGGTGTTACATTCTTATCAATGATATAAGGGTATTTCTTATTGGCAATCAGTGTGATGATAATATTTTCTAGTATTCTAAAAATCAGTTTAATGACCAAAAACAGAATATAATTTTTGGTAAGAATTAGGAGTAGTATTTGAGCAGCATTCATGAAGATTAAATAAAAAATATGTACGATATTAATCAGATACGCTTGCTGACTTGCATACAAAATAGCACGTTTGTAACTTAGCAAATAAGAAGCCACTGCGTCAAATACAAACAAACAGTAAACTAGAGTAATATTGACACTAATATTAGATTCTCCTACAATGAATCCTAAAAATGGAATCAGGCAGATTCCTAAAACACTAATGGCAACTGCAATGATACGGTAAACGGATTGATAAAATTTCATTAGTGATTTGATTTGTTCGGTATCATTTTTCGCAATTGGTTCATACATACTGTAGATGCTTGCTGATCCAAATCCTAGTTCTGCAATAGCAAGCATAGAAATAATATTACTAAACAGTCCGTTAAGCCCCAGGTACTCCTGCCCTAGAATGCTCATGACTACTTTTTGCGAAATAAAAGTAACTACCACGCTGATAATACTCATGATGACGGATACAATAGTGTTTTTAAAAGAATTTAATGAGCGCATGGATACCTCCTTTAAGTTGAGTTCTTTTAAATTTAACTACATATATATTATAACAAAAATACAAGAGATGCAATCTGAAAACAAGAAAGTGAGGTAACAGATAGGGGACGGGGGAAAAAGTGTTACCTTAAGGGTTACACTTTTTCCTCCGTCCCTAATCTGTTACCTTCTGTTTTGGTTTATTCAACCATTTCTTGATATTTTGCATTTGCGGGAATTCCCACAATTTCAGCATTAGATGTTTTTAACTGTTCTCGTAAGATTTCAATAGAGCTATCTTCATGAACAAGGCAAACCCCACCTGCCTTACTTTGAAGCACTTCATAGAGTGCAGGATAGATTAAATCCTCCACTAGTTTGTCCACATCTCTGGCACCAGTCTTGGCCTCCAATGCCCTGATTGCCATATTTTCAATGAGGAATGGGTCTACTTCTAACTTGAAATTCTTTTTGGTAAAGTAATCACTTGCAGTAGACAAACAACTGTAAATAATATCCGTGAGAGTTTCCTTGGAAAGGTCATTCAGTCTTTGCACGACTGTAATTCTCCCAACCAACTCGGGAATCAAACCAAATTCAAAAAGATCTTCATCAATGATGGAATCCGTGACAGATACACCGTTTTCTAGATCCGTCTTGAAACCGATTCTGGTAAGATGCAACCGCTTCTTAATAATGTCATCCAATCCCACAAAGGCTCCTGTTGCAATAATTGTCAGCTTAGAAGTGTCAAATGGAATAGTACCATTTTTAATGAAAATAGTGGAAGGTTCAAAAAACTTCAAGAGTTCCTGCTGTACGGACCTACCAGTGACATCTCTGCCGGTAGATTCAATGGAGACTTTTTTCTTATCCAGTTCATCCAAAATGATGATACCGTTTTCAGCGATTTCCAACCGCTCGTCTGCACTAAACTCCTTACTGGAAGTGGAATTATACAGTCTTTCCAGAATCTGCTCTACACTATCCCCAACATATCCTGCAGAGGTAAAGCTAGAACAGTCCACTCTTACATAAGGGATATGGAACTGCTTTGCCACAGTTTCTGCAATAAAAGTCTTACCAACGCCTGTATTACCAATGAGAAGAATGTGGCTATGCTTTTTCACAGGTTCATCCATTTCCGCATGAAGATTGGAGCACAGATTCTTATAAACCGTGTAGACTACTCGTTTGACAATCTCATCTTGTCCAAAAACTTTCTTTTTTACCAGTGCAGCAATAGAATCCAAACTAAAATCTAAGGCTTGGAACTTTTTCCGAAGCAATTTGACTTCCTTTGGTTCAGCACCTTTTCGCGGAGCTTCTTGAGAATCTTCTTCACCCGTTTTCATGATACTTGCGCCACCATAGGCGTTCTTGGAACCTGCCTGATAAAAGGTTTTTGTCCCATTTTCATCTCCCCAACATTCTGCGAAAAAATCAGTATCATCACTTTCAATGATTCTTTCATATTCGTCCTCAGCATCTTCAATGCAAGCAGAGCAAACACAACCAATTTTTTTGCCTACTTTTTTTGTGAAGATAGCAAAGGGAATGTTAAGGTCTTCCATGTTTGGTTTACGCAGGACCAATGAATCACAAATGAAACAGCGAATCCGAGAAGCAGTCTTTGCCATCTTAGATACCTCCTTATAACTAGAATAAGTACCAATTATGTAAAATCTGAATACAGCACCCATTATATCACATACTAGGAAATTATCAAGAAAAATTGATTTTTTATGGAAAGTTTGATACCATATTGCTAAATAGAAAATAAAGAGGAAAAATAATGATAAGAAAAATGTTAATCAGGCTAATCAAAATTTATCAGAAAATACCTGGAAATTGGCATGGCTCCTGCAAATATTATCCCACCTGTTCTGCTTATGCGATAGAGGCATTAGAGACACATGGATTATGGGGTGGGCTTTGGCTTACTTTTTGCAGAATCCTAAGGTGTAATCCATGGGCAAAGGGCGGTTATGATCCAGTTCCAGTAAAAAATACAAAGGGAAAAGAGGAAATATTATGATTGATGTACAAGAGATATTTGCTAAGGGAATTGAATTAAATGCATCAGATATCCATATTGTGGAAGGGGTAAGACCTGTTTTTAGAATTAACAGAGAGCTAATTGAAATGCAGGGGGTAGACCCATTAAATGTCAATGACATTTATGATGTATTTCATTTTTTCTTAAAAGATAACGATGCCATGAAAGAAATTTTTGAGAAAGAGAAGAGGCTTGATATTAATTATGAGGTCAATGATACTAGGCTTCGTGTGAATGTATCTCTTTCGAATGGAGTTCCTGTCTTTACTGCCAGAACCATTAGGAAAGAACTTCCTAAATTTAGAGACCTCGGCTTACCGGATGTAGTGAGAAGAAATGCATTGCTTCCACAGGGACTCATTTTGGTAACAGGAAAATCGAATTCGGGTAAAACAACCACACTAAATGCCCTTGTGAATGAAATTAACCAAACAGAAAATAAAAAGATATTAATGTTGGAAAATCCGGTGGAATATATGCATAC
>JAFUGC010000003.1 GCA_017469565.1 Clostridia bacterium
CGCTCTTTAATGACGTAACATAATTAGAATCAAATGTTCATAATTATGTTACGTCATTAAAGAGCGTCCCTGTTTGACGAAGAGCGTCTTGCTTGACGAAGAGCGTCTTGCTTGACGAAGAGCGTCTTGCTTGACGAAGAGCGTCTTGCTTGACGAAGAGCGTCTTGCTTGACGGAAAGCGTCTTGTTTGACGAAGAGCGTCCCTATTTGACGTCAAGGCTTTTCCTTGCTACACAAGCATTATGGTAGTGATGCTTTCCAATAAATAACACAATGGGAGATGCACTTACTCACTACTTTTCTAAATATACTCACACGTGTTACTCTGATATTGTTTTCTCTTAATTTGGCTTTTATATCTTGTATCATTTTGTCATAAGGATATATTTGCCGTGGCAGAACACCAATAGAGCACCTGCCGCTTTTTTGATCAGACCGAGCTTTATCCTTTATTTTCTGAATAAGATTACTAATATATTTTTGTTGTATTTCATCCTTTTGCTCTGTGGGCATATTAGCATAATACTCTAATCTAAGTTTTTGTGATGTTTTTATATCATATTCCAACAATGACATTTGCCGAGTAACATTCTTCATGCAAAATTCCTCCTCTTATTAAAAAGTTGGTACATCAATCGTTCTATACTTTTAGAACTTATCATAAATTTACGTAAATTTCAACTGATATTTATCACTTCTAGTAAAATCTTCACCTTTTCTTGTTTAGTTAAAGAAAGTTTGGCAATAATTTGATTGGAGGTGGAGATATGTATATCTATTCTCACAATAATAATAAGAGGAATGATAAGCCGAAAATATTCTTAACAGTCGTGCTAACAGCTTTTATTACGGTTGTTATTATAGAAAATATTATCATCCTGATGAATAATGAACGCGAAAGCTATGCGGCGCAAAGGCTTTCCTCTCAAGGTAGTTTATATAATAGTGTTTCACCAGGGATGAATACGAGTAGTGTAGAGGGGAGTACCGCTACAATGATAGAAAAAGTGAAAAATTCTATTGTTGGAATTAGTCTCCTAAAACCAGATGGTGAAAATATTTTCGATATCAATGCGGAAGAAAAGTGGGGAATGGGCACGGGCATTATTGTTAGCAGGAACGGATATATTTTAACCAATGAACATTTGGCAAAAACCGTTGGTGCAAGGATTGTTGTTAGTTTCAACGATGGTAGCACCGTGCAAGGAAGAATTATTTGGAATGAAAAAAACATCGATTTGGCGATGATTAAAATCGATAAGAAAAATTTAAATACCGTCACACTTGGAAATTCTTCCAATATCTATGTGGGAGACGATGTGATTGCGATTGGAAATCCGCTCGGCATCGAGTTTCAAGGGACAACCACAAAGGGGATTGTGAGTGGGCTCAATAGGACTTTCACCTTTGAAGAAAATGGTCAAAAAGTTTTTATGGAGGGTTTAATCCAAACGGATGCTAGCATTAATCCTGGCAATAGTGGTGGACCTCTTATTAATATGGAGGGCGAAGTGATTGGAGTGAATACGGTGAAACTATCCGAGGCAGAGGGAATAGGGTTTGCGGTTCCAATTAATATTGTCAAACCAATCATTGAAAAGCTAGAAAGAGATGATAAATTTGAAGAGGCAACATTAGGAATTTATGCTTATGATAAAGAAGTAATCCCTTATATGGATTCCAAAATTCAATTAACAAAAGGCATATACGTTTCCAGTGTAGATAGATTCGGACCTTGTGGTACAACAAGTTTAAAAGTGGGCGATATTATTGTTTCGATTGATAACGTGGAATTAAACAAAATGACAGAACTCAGAGAATACATCTATTCCAAGGTACCGGGGGATGAGGTCATTTTGAAAGTGATTGACGGAACGGAGAAGGAAATTAAAGTGAAACTGCGGAAGAAAATGAATCGTCATTTAAGGACGTCTCTAAATGACGAAAGGGAAAAAAGAACCGACGGAAGGGATGCCCCCAATCGGTTCTTTTTTCAATTATTTTTTCATGTACTCCACATGCTCAAAAGTAATACCATTTTCCTCTTGTACGCTAAGGATTTTCTTTTCCCATTCTGATTTTTCAAAAGCTGGGAAATATACATCAGCCTCTGAGGAAGCATCAATTTCAGTAAGAAGCAATTTGTTTGCGAACGGCATAAACTGATGGTAAATAGAAGCACCGCCGATAATCATCACTTCTTGATCTAACGAATGAATCAAACGAAGCAGTTTTTCCATGGAATTTACAACGGTTACTTCTTCTGGAAGAGATACAGGAACATTGGAAAGGACAATATGTTTCCTGTTTGGGAGCAATTTGGGCAAACTATAGAAGGTATTTAGTCCCATTACGATAGGCTTACCTGTAGTAGATTCTTTAAAAAATTTCATGTCTTCCTTGAAACGCCAAATTAAATCATTGTTTTTTCCAAGCTCGTTATTTTTGCCTACGGCAGCGATAATGGTGATATTCATGCATTACACCCCCAATTCAAATTTTAATTGTGGATTTTTCTGTTTGATTTCATCACGAGGATAACCTGAAATGATAACATCGGATTGTTTGATGTCATAAAAATTATGAACATCCGGATTAATTTCAATTTTAGGATGACATTCCACTGGCTCTCTTTCTAACATGATTCTAGCTTGCTCCATGTGTCTATCATAAATTTGAATGTTATCATAGAACCAGGTGAACCTTCCAGGAGTATAGTCAAAATGTTTTGCCACCATGCAAAGAAATGCCGCATACTGCACTTGATTAATACACCCCGCAGTAAGAAAATCAGAGGATCTCTGGAAAAGACACATGTCCAAATAATCGATGCCGTCTTTTTCATGCCTTACATTCCATACCGTTTGGAACGCACAAGGTTTTAGCCCATGAGGCTCCTTGAAATCATCTTCCTGCCAAAGATTAATGATATGACGCCTACCATCAGGATTTGCAGCTATTTCATTTAGCAAATTATGTGTTAGCTGATGGCGCCTTACAGTTTCACCATAACAAGCGCCAATGGTCCTATTTCCAATGTCCCATTCATCCCACCAAGTGATGCCGTACTTGTCTTTTAAAATATCAAGGCTGTTAGAAGCATCTTGATATATCCACAAGATTTCACCGATAGCACTTTTAGTGGCAATTGGTCTTAAGGTAATCAGTGGGCTTTCTCCCTTGCTCAAGTCATAGGTACACATGCCATGATTGACAGATAGGGTATGAGCAGGGGTACCATCCGTGTAGTGAGGCCTTGGGTTCTGGTCAAGAGTTCCTTCATCCAGGATTCTCTGGATGATTTCCTTAGTATACAGATCTCCTTTTGTCATAGCGAAAACCTCCTAAAATATATTTTCATTTTGAAAAAACAAACTCTAAGCAAATTTTATTTCTTTTCAATTTTAGCATAGAGACCTGACCTTGACAAGGACAATTTTTGACAATGAGATGCCACAAGTGCCAATGGAAGATAGACTCATTTGAAAGTGGAACTTGATGCATTTGGCGCTTGCAAATTTACATAAAGTATGATATGATTCTAGTCGTTTCTAATTATTATGCAGCATGAAAAAACATGCACACTTCTGGGTTATAGAAAGGAAGGGATTTCATGAGGACGTCACTTTATTCACATAAGGAATCGAACATTAGGGTGATTGACTGTAGCAGTATTACGATTCTGTGGGGAAATCAGGTTAAAAAGATTGACAGAAATATTTTAGAAGATAATTTACTAAAATATGCACAAGATTTTTTTAATGAGAGATATGAGAACCCTGATTCTCCTAAGATAGAAGTGGAGTTTTTGGACAATTATCTAAATGCTTTCGAATGGTTATCTTTTAACATGTACAGGACAGCAGGAATTGAGCTCTATGCAGATGGTGAGATACGGTTAAATTTGATGTTAGAATATACGGATTATACCAAAAAATGTGTATTTCTCACGGAAGCACCCATCCTTGACCGTGGATTGGACCTTGACTTATATAACAAACTTTTGGAGTTAATGATGTTTCATTACCAAAGGAAAAGAGTTAATTGAGGAAGGAAACAAGTAGGGGACGGAAGAAAAGTGTTACCTTTAAGGTTACATTTTTTCCTCCGTCCCCTACTTGTTTTTATTTTAATCCGTTACTGTAATGAAACTATGAATCATTCCCATCCAACAACTGTACGGAACTATTCCGGCTCTGGTTGGAGTAAATTCTACGAGATTATCTCCTTCTTTTAGCTTGATATCGATATCATATTCAGAGACGATAATTTCTCCGTTACAGCCATTTAGTTTTCCTTCTGGTATATAGATATTCCAAATAACAGGGATGTCTTTTTGTACCTTCAAGGATTCATAACTACCATAGTCAACTTCTGTGGTTACTTCTTGGTGGTCATCCACTAGGATAGCCTGCTTTCCAGCATTAGAAGAATATATTGGAATATTGATTCCTGATAAACTAAATCCGTTCTTTAACATTCCCAGTCCTAAAATAAAAATAATTATGGCGGATACGGTTAACATCTTGCTTGCAAATTTCTTGTTTAGTTTACTTGCTGCCAGCCCAAATCCAAACATGAGTGGTACGGTGCCAATGCTAAATAAGAACATGGAAAAAGCACCACCGAAAAAACTTCCTGTTGATAACGCATATATTTGCATGGATTGTAAAGGCCCACAAGGCATAAGCCCATTCACCAGTCCGATATAAAAAGAAGACCTTCCCTTCTTACTTTTATTCAATACATTGGTAAGTTTTTTAGGCATTCTGATTTGAAATTTTCTTAGCGATGAAAATACCCCAAGCATGTTGAGGGACATGATGAGCATAATGATACCTGCCAGTATTAAAATGGCTCCTTTGAGTGACCCCTTTAAAGTAATCACGGAACCAATAAAGCCAACAAGCCCACCAATCACCGTGTATGAAATGACTCTCCCCAAATTGTAATAGAGATTTGATTTTAGTACTTTTCCATTATTTTTGGCAGATAATACACTTTGAGAAAGATTGATTCCGCCGCACATGGCAATACAATGCACGGACGTTAATAACCCAACCACAAAGATCATTCCATAACTCATTGTATTTTCAATGGAAGGAAAGATATTAAAAATATTTAGGAGACCAAGATGACTACAAATGATATATATGGCAAGGATAATTACCAATATGGATATGATTTGTAAATTGTTTTGCGTTTTTTGATTGGCATCTAATTGCAGTTCATATCCAAGCTCATCAAGCACCTCTTTGATTTTTTGTGGTGTCACTTCTTTTTCATCATATTCTAGGAAAACTTCCTCTTGATTAAAACTTGCCTGAACGGCTGTGACTCCTTTTAATGCTTTCAATTTATTTTGTATTCTATTTTCACAGCCTGTACAAAACATCCCTTTCACTTTAAAAGTGTTTTTTATCATCACAATTCACTCCATCAGTGTGCTACTATTTTTGTAAAAAGACTTTCATTTTTTAATAAGGTATCCTTATTAATTGCAATTCCGGTATCGGTTTGTGTAATGCCATCTTCCTCAATCATGATAGGATGACACCCTGTTCCATCCACACCAATCACATCCATAGGGAAAGTTAAACCACAGTTATTACATTTTAACATTTTCCCTGTTTGCGCATAATAAGCGTTTGGAGAACCATTACATGACTGACAGGTTCCGAAGTGCAACATTCACATTCCCATCTGTTCCCTTAATAGCGATTAATTCAATTTTACTATCCTCTGCATATTTTAAGAAAGAAATTTTATCTTCACTTACCTCATCTTGATTGATGATAACATTCCCATCTTCATCTAAGGTTGCTAATTTACTATAACTATTTTTGGTGGCTACATGTTGTGGAGCTTCAGATACATTCGTTGCACTAGAACCTTCTGGATTGTTCATAGTTTCTGATGGATTATTCTTAGGAACGAATATGACAACGAAAATAGCCGCTACTACTAAAACTCCTGCTATGATTGGTAAAATTTTATTTTTCATGGTTGAAACCTCCTTTTTACTCATCACATATTATTTTACTTTGACATGAAAAATGCCATAAAAGAATACTTCTAAATTTAATTGTATAATCCTCTATAGTGTCTGTCAATATGATTTTTATGGCATCAAGAGTAAATTTTTGTTTTTATAAGAAAGGATTGAAATTTCATAATGTGTGTTATATAATCTACAAAGACAGAGGGAAACAGAGCGGTTTGCCATACTCTTTTCATAATGGAATCCTCCTTAGGAAAGGATATGGTTGCTATGGTAGAAAGCGATTACATATTATTATGTATTAACGTTGTTATACTTGCTATTGTTCTAAAGAAAGCACTTTTTGGGACAAAAAAATAATCGCCCTGTCTTTGCGTGACGGCGATTATCTTTAAATAATCAGGTTGGCAAGCCGCTTTTGCGGTACCTTTATCTATGTATTATTATATGCAGTATTTACAGATAAGTCAAGTGGAGTTTTAAAAACTTGAAGTTTAGGAACTCCATATTTAATATTTCTGTAAAAATATTAGTAAAATTGGGGAAATTAGGGGGAATTTTTATTTTAATATTTTGTGTGAAAAATTAATAAATAAATTAAGAAAACCAGTAGTAATACTGGTTTTCTTAATTGGTGCGTCTGAGGGGATTCGAACCTCCGACCTCTCCCTTAGGAGGGGAGCGCTCTATCCAGCTGAGCTACAAACGCATTGCTAGTATATTATAGTATAAAGAAATAATAATTTCAAGTATTTATCTGAAATAGCCACTTGATTTTTTTTACAAACAATGTATAATAGTAAAGTGTGAATGATATGTGCTCGTAGCTCAACTGGATAGAGTATTCGGCTACGAACCGAACGGTTGGAGGTTCGAATCCTCTCGGGCGCACCAAGCATAAAGCTGTAAGGTTTCATAAAAATCCTTACAGCTTTTGTTATGAAACAGATTTATTGTTTAACCTACATGTAGTTATCGTAAGTAGAATATTTTAGTATTGTTATCCTAACTAAAATTTGATATGATGATAAAAGAGTAGGTGAGAACTAAGATGAGTGGTTTTGAAAATACCGGTAAATGGAATAAAATGATTGAGCGCGCCAAACCTTTGTATGCCAGGAATAATGATCTTCGTACAGAGTTTGAACGTGATTATACCAGAGTGATTCATTCAACAGCTTATAGAAGAATGAGGCATAAGACACAAGTTTTCTTTATGCCAAGTAATGATCATATTTGTACAAGGATTGAACATGTAACCCATGTAGAATCCATTAGTTCAACAATTGCCAAGGCACTTGGACTTAATATGGAACTTACAAGGGCAATTGCCACTGCGCATGATATTGGGCATAGTCCATTTGGACATCAGGGGGAAAGAGCACTTTCAGAAATCTCAAAAAGGGATATTGGAGAGACTTTTTGGCATGAAAAAAATGGCGTGGAGATTGTAGATAAAATTGATTTATTAGAAGATGATAAAAGAAATCTTCAAAATTTAAATTTGACTTATGCGGTAAGAGATGGCATCATCTCTCATTGTGGAGAGATTGATGAAAATCATTTAAAGCCTAGAGAGGATGCCATTGATTTAAAGGATTACATTTACCCTAATCAGTATGCACCATATACATGGGAAGGGTGTGTGGTAAAAATTTCGGATAAGATTTCTTATATTGGGAGAGATATAGAAGATGCCATCACGCTTGGCATTTTGGATGAGCATTCGGAGGAACTTCATGATATTATCGGTGGTATTAATAACACCATCTTGATTAATGATTTTATTTATGATTTGATTGAAAATTCTTCTCCGGAAAAAGGGCTTTGTTTTTCAGAGAAAACATTTGAAAAGATGAATCAACTAAAAGAGTTTAATTACAGGTACATCTATTTATCAGAGAAACTAACCACACCAACAAAATTTTTTAATTTAGTCATTAATGAAATATATGAAACCATTAAGGCATCTTACAAAAATAGAGAAAAGTATGAAAAAATGTATCCCGTATTAATCAAAGATTTTTATACCTGGTATTATCAATATACGGATGAAAAAAGTGAAAATTCAAAAAATGATACCATTTTTCATATAGAAGATGAGAAGAACTTTGCGAAAGCAATCATTTACTATATTTCCGGAATGACAGATAATTATGCAATCAAAACTTATGAGTCTATCATTGGTTTTTAAATGAAACAAACGGGGGATGGGCTATGAAAAAGAATTTAGCGATTTTTTTAACAACGGTGACGATATCAATATTACTAATAGCTGCCATTTATGAATTTGAAGGCGGTAAAGTACAAACAAGTGGAAGTCTAGAAAGTGGAGATCAGTATTCAGAAACACTCCCAATAGAAGGGATAAGCGAATCAGGAGAAACAGTGGGATTAAATGATGAATTAGGTGTAAGCGGTGATGTTTCTGTTTCTGAAAATGATAGTACGGAGCAAAATTCAAGTACAGTAAATTACAACAATAATAATGCGCAAAGACTTACCAGTAATACGCCATATTATATTAAAGTAAATAATCTTCAAAATGTTGTAACCATATATTCAAAAGATTCTGCGGGTAATTATACAGTACCAGTAAAAGCAATGGTTTGCTCTACGGGTTCGGCTACCCCTAAAGCGGGAAGTGCATACAAGATTACTACTTATAAGAACAGGTGGAATGGCCTTCAGGGAAATGTTTATGGACAATATGCCACTCAAATCGTAGGAAATATTTTATTCCATTCCGTGCCGTATACTGCAAAAAGTAATTCTACTTTGGAGTACTGGGAATATGATAAGCTTGGAACAGCAGCATCGCTTGGTTGTATTCGTTTAACAGTAGAGGATGCAAAGTGGATTTATGATAATGCTTCTTCCGGAACAATTGTGGAATTCTATGATGATAATGATCCTGGACCACTTGGAAAACCAACGGCACAAAAGATTTCGGATAATGAAGAGTTTAGAAATTGGGATCCAACAGATCCCGCCAAGGAAAATCCTTGGAATGGAGGGAGTGGGACAAAAACAGAAAATACGAAATCAGAAAACACTATCCCTCAAAACACTAAGCCTCAAAATAATGGTTCAGGAAATGTTAAGCCTGAAAATAATTCATCGGGAAATAACCAATCTGAAAACAATAGCGAAAATTTGAAATCTGGAGATATAGAGTGGGAAAATAGAACCTCTGAGAATTCAGAATCAGGAAATACTGGCATAGAAAATGATAATTTGGAAAATATGAATTTAGAGGATAATAAAGAAAATGAAAAAAATGAGGACAGTGAAAATACTGCAAATAACACAAATGATATAGAAACCCCAGATATCGGTAAAATAGAAACACAAGAAGTTGAGCAAGAGATGCCTGTATGGTTAAGAATAGATTAATTTTGCACACAAATAGGGACAACCATTTTTGTGCGTTTAGTTAGCATAATATTAATTGTAATGTGAGAACAATACACAGTATTAAAAATAAATATAGCATCAGGTTTTTATAGTAGACTTTAAATACTATAACTATATAATACGAGGAGTGTGAAAATATGGTGGCATCAGTCAGATATTTTTCAAGAACGGGTAATACCAAATTGCTTGCAGAGGCTATCGCAAAAGCGGCAAACACAAATGCTATTTCAGTTGATCATCAGGAGGCACCAATCAGTGAAGAGGTGGATGTTTTATTCATTGGGGGCGCTCTTTATGCTTATGGAATTGACAAAAACTTAAAAGATTATTTATCCACATTAGGCAAAGAAAAAGTGAAAAAAGCCGTAGTTTTTTCAACATCATGGTTATCAAAACATGCAATTACATTAATTAAAAATGAACTTAAAGACCAGGGAATTCAAGTAACGGATGAATACTTTTATGCAGTTGGAAAACCAAAGAAAGTAGTTTTAGACAAGGCAGAGGAGTTTGCCAAGAAATATGTGTGAACAAAAACCGCACAAAAATGGTTATCTCTTTTTGTGTGAATGATGAAGATTTTTCAATCATCAAAAGAGGTTTGGATTTTATTCCAAACCTCTTTTTAATTGCTTATTTTTATTTTCCTAGCTCATATTTAGGCTTTGCACTATAACTTGTATGCAAATATTTATGTGCTACATGACTTCCTGGTTTCTCTAAGAATTCTTCATAAAGTTTTGTCATCACAGGGTTTTCATGAGATTTTCTAATGGTGCTCTTTTCATCAATAGAATAAATGGCAGCTTTTCTAAGCCCAGCCACATCAACAGTAGCACGGATTTTAGAACTCTTAATTGGTTGTCCACCACCCATGACGCATCCACCTGGGCAAGCCATGATTTCTACAAAATGATATGGGCATGTGCCATTTTTAATTTGTTCCATGATTTTTCTAGCATTGGCAAGTCCACTTGCAACAGCGATTTTAACCTCTGTTCCTGCAACGTTTAAAGTAGCTTCTTTGATTTGTTTTTCTCCACGAACCTCTGTATAAGCAATCTTATCAATGCTCTTTCCTTCTAACGTATCTACCGCTGTTCTAATAGCAGCTTCCATAACACCACCAGTGGTTCCAAAGATAGCACCAGCACCGCTTGCTTCTCCCATTGGGTCATCAAATTTGTCATCTGCAAGGGAAGCAAAATCAATATTAGCCTGTTTAATCATTCTAGCAAGTTCTCTAGTAGTTAAAACATAGTCAACATCACGAACTCCGTCTACTTCCATTTCTTCACGAGAGCTTTCATATTTTTTTGCAATACATGGCATGATAGAAACCATGCAAATTTTCTCTCTTGGAATATTAAATTTTTCAGCATAATACGATTTTACGATTGCTCCAAACATTTGGTGAGGAGACTTGCAAGAAGATAGGTGAGGTAAGTTTTCTGGATAATTCTTTTCTGCAAATCTTACCCATCCAGGGCTACAAGAGGTAATCATTGGAAGAGCACCACCATTTTGCAATCTTTCGATAAATTCATTAGCTTCCTCCATGATGGTTAAATCTGCGCCAGTATTCGTATCAAACACTTTATCAAATCCGATTTCTTTTAAAGCAGTAACCATTTTTCCTGCAACATTCGTACCGATTTCCATGCCGAATTCTTCGCCAAGTGCCACTCTAACAGCAGGGGCAGTTTGCACTACTACATATTTGTCTTCATCATTTAAAGCCTTCCAAACATCATCAATATTTTCTTTCTCATGAAGAGCACCTGTTGGGCAGCTTTCAATACACTGACCACAAAGGGTACAATCCACATCATTTAAACTGCAGTTATAAGCAGTGGAGATACAAGATTCAAATCCTCTCCCTGCACTAGAAATGGCTCCAATATCTTGTACATTTTTACAAGTGGCAGCACACCTTCTACAAAGAACACATTTGTTGAAATCTCTTACGATAGAAGGAGATTTATCATCAATCTCATGTTCATTCATAGAACCTTCATAATTGATTTTCTTGATGCCAAATTTCTTTGCTAAGTTTTGAAGTTCACAGTTACCATCTCTGATACATGTTAGGCAGTCTTTATGATGATTCGAAAGAATCAAATCAAGCATCATCTTTCTTGCCTCTAATACCTCTGGAGTGTGCGTCTTTACTATCATTCCTTCTTGTACCTTTTCAATACAAGAAGCAGCAAAACCTCTGCGGCCTTCAATCTCAACCACGCACATTCTACAATCTCCTACTTCGTTGATATCTTTTAGAAAGCAAAGAGTAGGGATGTCAATTCCATATTTTTGAGCCGCAGCAAGCACGGTTGTGCCTTCTTCGACTGATACATTTTTACCATCAATTATCAAATTAACCATTCTAATCGCTCCTTCCTTTCCTATTTACTAATTGCCTTAAATGGACACTTATCCACACAAGTACCACATTTAATACAAATACTTTGATCGATTACATGAGGCTGTTTAATTTCTCCCGTGATTGCATTTACTGGACAATTTCTCTTGCAAAGTCCACAGCCCTTACATTTTTCTGGGTCAATCACGATATTAGCAAGTGCCTTACAGCTTCCTGCTCTACATTTTTGCTCGGATACATGCTCTACATACTCATCTCTAAAATATTTTAAAGTACTTAAAACTGGGTTTGGAGCAGACTGTCCAAGTCCACAGATTGCCGTTTTCTTAATACCATTTGCCAAAACATCTAATTTTTCAACGTCTTCAATGGTGCCATTTCCTTCACAAATTTTTGTTAGAATTTCATGCATTCTCTTTGTGCCAATTCTGCAAGGAGTACATTTTCCACAGCTTTCACTAACGGTAAAGTCTAAGTAGAATTTTGCAATGTCCACCATGCATTTGGAATCATCCATGACAATAAGTCCACCAGAGCCCATCATAGAGCCAATTTTTGCTAATGATTCATAATCAATTGGCGTATCTAAATGCTCTGCAGGAATACATCCACCAGAAGGTCCACCAGTTTGAGCAGCTTTAAACTGTCTACCATTTGGAATTCCGCCACCAATATCAAACACAATCTCTCTTAGTGTGGTTCCCATTGGAACTTCTACAAGACCAACATTGACCACATTTCCACCAAGAGCAAATACCTTTGTACCCTTTGATGTTTCTGTTCCAATACTTGCATACCACTCAGCGCCATTTAGAATAATCTTTGTTACATTTGCATATGTTTCCACGTTATTAATCAAAGTTGGTTTTCCATATAATCCAACATTAGCAGGGTATGGAGGTTTAATTCTTGGCTGACCTCTTTTTCCTTCAATAGATTCCAAAAGTGCTGTTTCCTCACCGCAAACAAATGCACCAGCACCAAGCCTAATATCAATATCAAAAGAAAAATCGGTACCTAAAATATTCTCTCCAAGCAAACCATATTCTCTTGCTTGATTAATGGCGATTTTCAATCTTTGTACGGCAATTGGATATTCTGCTCTTACATATATGTAACCTTGATTTGCTCCTACAGAAAAACCAGCAATGGTCATTGCCTCTAGGATACAATGAGGATCTCCTTCTAGAATACTTCTATCCATGAATGCGCCAGGGTCTCCTTCATCCGCATTACAAACCACATACTTTTGGTCACCCTGAGCCATTTTTACGAATGCCCATTTTTTACCCATTGGGAAACCAGCACCACCACGGCCACGAAGACCAGAGTTTGAGATTTCCTCAATGACACTATCTGGAGTCATCTCTGTTAACACTTTTGATAGTGCTTTATATCCATCAAAAGCAATATATTCATCAATTTCTTCTGGGTCAATGACACCACAGTTTTGAAGCGCAATTCTTTTTTGCTTTTTGTAGAAAGTTAAGTCATTAAGCCTTTCTACTACACTACCATCAATATCCTTTGCAAGAAGTCTGTCCACTTTTGTGCCATTAGCTACTGCATCCACAATTGCCTCACAGTCTTCTACTTTGACATGACTATAGAAAGTTTCTTCAGGTCTTACAATGACGATAGGACCCTTTGAGCAAAGACCAAAGCAACCTGTTTGAATGACTCTTACGTTTGGAATATTTTTCTCTTCAATAATTCTTCTTAATTCTTCAATGATTTTTGGCGATTTAGAGGAAGTACAGCCAGTACCCCTACAAACCAAGATATGTTTTTCTCTAGAATCAAGCCCTGTGTTTACACGAAGGTCCAATTCTTTTCTCTTTGCTTCTCTAATTTGATTAATCTCTTCAATTGTTTTCATGCAAGCACCTCCTTATTCTTCAGATTCTTTTGAATATTTATCAATTGCTTCATCTAGCATTTTCACTGTTGCATTGCCATAAACTTCATCATTTATCATAAATACTGGAGCAAGTCCACAAGCACCAACGCATCTTACATCATCATAAGAAAATTTTCCGTCTGCTGTGACATCTCCTGCTTTTTCAATCTTTAAACGATCTTTTACTCTATCTAAGATGGCCTGAGAACCCTTAACAAAGCAAGCTGTTCCCATACAAACAGAGATATTATATTTTCCCTTTGGTTTTAGGGTAAACCTTGAATAAAATGTAATAACTCCATAAATTTCTGCCATTGGAACATTTAGATATTTTGAGATTTCTTCTTGTGCCTGTTGTGGCACGTATCCAAAACGCTCCTGAACATCATTTAAAATTGCAACAAGTTTATCTTTTTCTCTTGGATAATTCTCAAGAATTTTAAGAGTCTCTTCTTGCACTTTTAAAGCTGCACAATTTCCACAATTCGATTCCATACTCTATTCCTCCTAAAATTGTACTAATCAATGCAATGTAACTTGCATTAACCTACCCTCCTATTCTACAACGAACTAGGGGCAAATTTCAATATTTTTGTCGAATTTTTGATAAGAAAAATTCTGGGAAAGTTAGCTGTTTCTAACAATTCAGGACAACCTATCTAAAAAATGTAGTCCATTAGGATATGAAAATAAATGTGATACTATAAATGTATAATGAAGTTTGGGAGAATTATATGACACGAAAAATTTTTATTAATGAAAAGAAGCTAAAAGCAGAAACATAAGCAGCAATATTTTGATTGCATTATGTAAATTGCCGTGTTATAATATGGCTGTTTACATATACCTTGTCATTTCGACAAAGAGACTTCTTAAACGAAAGGTGGTATTTACAGGTGACTAAAAAGCAATTAGACGCGATTGAAGTAATGCTCCTAAAGATTGACGAAAATGATTCCTATAAGGCTCCTTTGGAAAAAGAATACGAGCTTTACCGGACTTCATTAGAATCGATTCCCAGAGACGTGAATGTTCCACAAACACTTTCCACAAGTGTATTTTCCATGGAACAACGGTTAAGAAATTATGTGATTTTAGGCAAATCAAGTAACCCTCTTTTAGAACTGGCACCAACCATTTCCCCAAAAATCACAAGCGAAGAGGACAAAAAAGAACTTGTAAATCTTGCAAATTCAAATGCCTCGTATATTGCAAACCGGAAATCAAGCCTTGCTATCTTGAAATCGTATTTAGATAAGATTGATTTTCAGGGGAATCTGGAAGACATTTGCTCCACCATTAAGCTGGTGCAAGAAAAGTATGAAAAGACGAATATTTTTTCTAATGAATTTGAGCAAGAGATTACTAGGGCCAAGTATTTTTATGAACTCAGGCTTTTATATGATGGTGAGCTTTCTCGTGCCAGCGAATATGCAACGCATTTTGATTCTGGCATGATTTTGTTTCTTCATAAGCATCATCAAGATACGGTCCATAGGCTTTTGGAAGAGGGAAGGTCCAGGCTTGCCGAAGAACTCAATACTTTTCTGACTGAAATGCCTCAGGATAAGGAAAAGGATATTGCGTTTTGGAAAGTCTTGGCGCAAATTGAAAACCCGGAGTATAATCCCAACAGCGACATTATCATTGATGAAAGCAATTCTATCGTGGTAGATGAGATAGAAGAAACAACCAAAGAGATTACGACCGTGAAGAAAAGACGGTTCTTATCTTTGAGAAATCTCTTCCAAAGAAAAAGTTTGAGCGTTCCGGGGGAAAGTATGATTGTTTCGGCTTCCAAAACAAAAAACTCCAAGTACTACAGTGCTTCATTGAATTCAGAAAGTGTGGTCATTCATTTAACCCTTAACTTTGAGTTTTATATGCTCCAAGACGAATTAGACAAATTAGAGAATTTATTATCTACTTGGTACAAAAAGGAGAGCGAGCCGTTTTCCAATGTATCCGTTTATGTAACAGAAGTGTATAGCACTCCCATGTTTGAAAAATATGAGTATGCCGATTTAGGGAGAATTGTCCGAAGGCTTACCAATTATGCTCATATCACTCTTTTGGACGTGAAAGTTTCTCAAAAGAGCCATATTTATGAGATAACGGAGGGTATGTTTCAAGGAACGTATTTTGACACTTTTGTAGTTCATGGTGGTTTATGGAAAATTGGTCCCTTTGCCTTCTATAAGACGCATTTCTTGCAAAAAGTGGACTTTAGCGATGCCAAGATTTATCACATCAAAGATTATGCGTTTAGTGAGGCACAAAATTTGACAGAGGTTATCTTACCTGAAATTTCAACTGCCATCATGGATAGTCATGATTTAGGTGCTTATGTTTTTGAAAACTGTTATTCGCTGACTAAATTTGAATTCCCATACAATCTCACTGAGATTAATGAGGGGTTCTTTAAAGGGTGCAGAAAGCTGACGTCAGTTGGCTATCTTGGCCAAATTACCCGGATTGGTGACAGAGCATTTGAAGGCTGTGAGAATTTTTCTGATTTTCCTTTTTCCTCTGATATTGAAGAAGTAGGGCATAGAGCCTTCTTTGGATGCAAGTTACTCACGGATTTTAGCTTTAAAAATATACGCCGTATTGGAGACTATGCATTTGCAGAAACGGGCCTTAAAAGTGTTACCTTAACACTAGAACTCCATCAGGTGGGAGTTGGTATTTTTTCTAAGAGTAATCTCCATTCTGTATGGATAGAAGACTCTTTGGTATTAACTTCTGAAATTTTTAAGGGCTGTCAAAACTTGGAGCGCGTACATCTGGATGATGGCATTGCCGTATTTGGAGATGCTTGTTTTGAGGATTGCAAAAATCTTGAAAGCGTGAATATTCCAAGTATCCTTGGTCAATTAGGAGAAAAGTGCTTTAAGAATTGCAAAAGTCTATCGGTATTGGAATTTCCTGTTGGTTGCAGAAGAATCGGAGCGGAATGCTTTAGTGGCTGTGATGGACTCACCAAATTTCAGCTCCCAAAAGTGGATGTGATTGAGCCAAAACTGTTCTATGAATGCACTCATTTAGAAACTGTTACATTTGCGGATGAAAAGGAATTGCTAGAAATATCCGAAAAGGCGTTTTGCCTGTGCGGTAGGCTAAGAGACTTTAAGATTCCGTCAAATGTGAAAGCGATTGGAAACGGTGCCTTTGCAGGAACGGATTTGGAAAAAGTTATCCTTCCGGATTCTCTCACAGATTTAGGAGAAGGTGTTTTTAATGAATGCAGACGCTTGGAAGAAGTAACGCTGTCCAAGTATCTAAGAGAAATTAAAGCGGAAACGTTCAGAAACTGCTATAATTTGTGTGAAATAGACCTGTCTCCTTGCTATATCAGTACTATTGGAAAATACGCATTTGCCAGATGTGATTCCTTAAAAAAGATTGTGCTATCGGTAGGAATCCGAAAAGTATACAAAAGTTCTTTTGAAAAAGTTTATAGCATAGATACGATTGTGGTTCCAGTGAAGCTGATTGGCTTATCAAAGGAGGAACAAGAACGAATCCACGAAGATTATACGCCACTATACAGTTTCTTGGAAAACAGCCTAGGCTTAAGCGAGGATTTTAGCATTGTTAGTGTTAGTATGGAAGCAGAGGAAACGGTTGCGATTCAGCTGAATTTCCATTATGGAAGTGCTAAAGTAACCCTTGCCAAGTAAAAAGGAGGGGTAGTCAGTGATTATGGGTAACGATTTAAACAGAATTGGTATTTATATTTCTAAGCTAGCCCCGAATGACACATATAAGGCTGCTTTAGAAAAAGAGTATCATTTTTATCGGGAAGTTTTAGAGGCTTTTCCGGCAGATTCTGCTCTGCCGGAAGAGCTTATTTCGAGCATTTATTCTTTGCTTCAAAGAATCAAAAACTATGTGGTTTTTGGTAACACCAGTAATCCTTTAGTGCCTATCGTTCCCTATATGACAGAGCTGATTGACTGTGAAAATGACAAAGAAAAAATCATTGCAAAAGCCAAGACAAATCCTTCCTTTATTGCTAATAGAAGGCAGAAACTTGCTATTTTCAAACAGCTTTTAGATGCCATTGACTATGGCGGAGAAAGAAAGGATATTCGGGGAACCATCGATCTTGCCACTACAGAATATGAAAAGAGTAATATTTACGCAAGTGATTTTGAGCAAGAAATTGCCAAGGCAAAGTATTTTTATATGATAAGACTAATCATGGATGATGCGATAGACGATGCCAATATACTTGCACAAGATTTTGAGACAGATATGCTTCTTTTTATGCATCTTAGGCATAAGGATAGTGTTTCACATCTTTTAAAAGAAAGCAAAGCGATGCTGGCAAATGAAATGTATCATTTTTTAAATGAGTTCCAGGATGGTAAGATTCATGATATTGAATTTTGGAAGATTCTCGCACAAATTGAAAATCCGGAATGGATGCTAAAAGAAGAGAGAAAAGAAGAAAAGAATCAAGAAGAATTGGAAAATGAAACTTCCTTGGAAGAATTGATAATGGACAAAGAGCCTGCAACAAGCAAGCACAGTTTATTTGAAGTCATTTCAAGAAAACGGATAGAAAGAAAATTCTATACGGTAGTTTCAGAAGAACACGAATATATCCATATTACTTTGAAACATTTTCAGGGATTTATCATGCCTAAAGCGGAAATAAAAAAGCTTAATCATTTTTTAAGGAAGCTGGGAGGCTCTCATGGAGAGCATTATAAAACAATAACAATTCAAACCTTTGCTTACAATAAAGTTCATAGCTATGATTTACGGGATACTCTTTCGATTCGTCATGTGATTGAGTGTATTAGCTATTATCTGCCATCTTCACAATTGGTTCTTGATTTTTCTTACTGTCATACAACTCACATTCCTCAAGAATTTTTTGAAAATCTAAGCATTACAAAAGTGGTGTTACCATACGATTTGCAGGTGATAGAAGATTTTGCTTTTCATGGTTGCAAAGAATTAGAAGAAGTTATCTTTCCTGAAAAGTTGCTTGAGATTCGCACGGGAGCATTTCTCGGGTGTTTCAAATTAAAACAAGCAGACTTAAGTAAAACATCACTGAAAAAGAATGGCTTGAAAAATAGATGCTTTGAAAGTTGCACTGACCTTGAAAAAGTTCTTTTTAATGATGAATTACAAGTAATTGGTGAGGAGGCATTTAGATGTTGTGAGTCACTAAGGCAGATTTCATTGAAAAATGTTTCCATTATTGAGCCATATGCATTTTTGTATTGTTACCACTTAGGAAAAGTAGAAGAAACGCAAAACTTAACAATGATAGGGACAAGTGCTTTTAAAGAATGTAAAAATCTTAAGCATTTTAATTTTCCAACCTATTATGATGAAACAGAACTTATCATTGAAGAAGAAGCCTTTGCTTTAAGCGGACTTAAAAAAATGTATATGGATTGCATCCACTTAAGTATAGGGGAAGGCATTTTCAAAAACACTAATTTGAAGAAAGCTGAGATTCATAGCACTATCACAAGTCTTCCAGAAAGTACTTTTGAGGGATGTTCCGAATTAGAAGAAGTCATTTTACCCGCTAATCTAGAAACGCTAGAAGAGGGCTGTTTTAAGGAATGCATTTCTTTAAAAGTGATAGATCTTCCAAAATCTTTAAAAAGAATTAACCGAGATAGTTTTAGAGATTGTGAAGAAATTGAAATGATTCATTTTTCAGGACAGCTTGAATATGTTGGAGATAATGCCTTTTGTGGCTGCGATGCTTTAGACCTGAAAAAACTCAACTTTATGACACCAATAGACTAAATTATACTCGCTAGAATTTTCTAGCGAGTTTTTTATTCTGCATTTGGGGATGCAATTGGGGGACACCTTCCAAAGAGGTGCATTTGGGGATGCAATTGGGGATGCATTTGGGGACACCTTCCAAAAGCATCATATGTCATGCACATTTGGAGATGCATTAGGAAGGTGTCCCCGAATGCATGACATATGATGCTTTTGGAAGGTGTCCCCAAATGCATCCCCAAATGCATCCCCAAATGCACCTCTTTGGAAAGTGTCCCCAATTGCATCTTGCCAAACAGTGAAAAGTACAGTATACTAGTCATGAAAATTGAAAGAATAGGAGAGGATAACGTGAGTGAATTAAAAGTATATAAGTGTACAATTTGTGGAACAACGGTAGAAATTTTAAATGGAAATGGTAGTAGCCTTACTTGTTGCGGACAAAATATGGTGGAGCTAAAAGCAAATACAGCAGATGCTGCTGCAGAAAAACATGTTCCAGTCATTGAAAAAGAGGGAGACAAAATTCTTGTGAAAGTAGGAGAGGTGCCACATCCAATGGACCCTGACCATTACATTGTGTGGATTGCAATGGTAAGTGATGAAAAGGTGGTTAAGGTAAATTTAAAACCTGGTGATAAACCAGAGGCAACCTTCTGTTATGTTCCAGGAGCTACTGTTTATGCATATTGTAATAAACATAACCTTTGGAAAAAGGATGTAGAATAACAAAAATAATAAGCATGCTAAAAATTAGTATGCTTATTATTTTTATGCATATTATCACTTGATTTTTTGAAAGTTAGATAATATAATGCAATTGTAACAATGACCAGAAAGGAAAGAAGACATGCCAGAAGAATTTATGAAAGAAGCCTTAAAGGAAGCCCAAAAAGCTATGAGTAAAGAGGAAGTTCCAATAGGTGCTGTTATAGTAAAAGACGGGAAAATAATTGCAAGAGGACATAATTTACGAGAAACCAAAAAAGATGCATGTGCTCATGCAGAAATTATTGCAATTCAAAAAGCATGTAAGAAATTAGATGCATGGAGACTAGAAGACTGTGAAATCTATGTAACACTAGAACCCTGTTCCATGTGTGCTGGTGCAATCATGAATGCAAGAATAAAAAAACTATATATTGGTGCCATGGAACCTAAGTCTGGAAGTGTGGGATCCAAATTAAATTTGTTGGGTGATTATACTTTCAATCATAAAGTAGAGGTGGTTACTGGCATTTGTGAAGAAGAATCTGTAAGGCTACTAAAGGATTTTTTTCAATATTTAAGGAAAAAGGATAAGGAGAAAAAATAGTTTTTGGATGTCAAAAGAAAAATAGAAGTGATAAGAAAGGATGAATGAAATGGAAAATATAACCGCATATTTTAGAAGTATTACACAGGCAGAGTATCATAAAGTTTATAAGAGATTAGAAAAATATAATTTGGTGAATGGGCAAGCAAGCTTACTTTCTATTATCAAGGAAAATGATGGGCTTTCTCAAAATGAGCTTGCAAACATTTTAAATGTAAAACCTTCTTCTATGAGCGAAAGAATTAATAAGCTAGAAGCACTCGGATACATTAATAGAATAGTTGATGAAGATAATTTGAGAATGAAGAGAATTTTTATTACTACAGAGGGTAAGAAAGCAGCAGTTCAGTGTAAAAGAATTTTGAATGAATTTGAAGAAACATTATTTGCGGGATTTACCAAGAAGGATAAACGTATGCTTGAAAACTATTTGCAGAAGATGTTGCAAAACTTAGAATAAAAATAGAATGTTTTATGAATAGTTTTTAAAATAAAAAGGCTTGCAGTTTTAACACTGCAAGCTCATTTTTTCTTTTGTACCTTATTTTGCTTTTTTAGCAACTGGCTTTTTAGCAACTGGTTTAGCAGCTGTTTTTTTAGCAGCTGGTTTAGCAGCAGCCGTTTTCTTAGCAGCTGGTTTAGCAGCAGCTGTTTTCTTAGCAGCTGGTTTAGCAGCAGCTGTCTTCTTAGCAGCTGGTTTAGCAGCAGCTGTCTTTTTAGCAGCTGGTTTAGCAGCAGCCGTTTTCTTAGCAGCTGGTTTAGCAGCAGCTGTTTTCTTAGCAGCTGGTTTAGCAGCAGCTGTCTTTTTAGCAGCTGGTTTAGCAGCAGCTGTCTTTTTAGCAGCAGGCTTAGCAGCAGCTGTTTTCTTAGCAGCTGGTTTAGCAGCTACTTTTTTAGTAGCAGTTTTAGCAGCAACTGTTTTTTTAGCAGCTGGTTTAGTTGTAGCCTTTTTAGCTGTAGTTTTTTTAGCTGTTGGCATGTGAATTGCCCCCCTCTCTTTTGTAAAACCTTCTTTTGTAAGTTTTATTTTTAATCATGAAGTTCATCTATTACAATTAAAATATAACTAATTTAGACATTTTTTGCAATAGAAAAATGAAAAAATTTTTTTGAAATTAATTATTAGTATACTAATAATTAACGTACTAATAATATAAAACATAGAGTGGTACAAATAAGAAAAAATATTATAAAAATAACACTTTTGAAAAATTTTTTAATTTTTTTAAAAGAATCAAAAAAATTTAAAAAAATTTTTAAATATATACTAGTATTTTAAAATAAAATGTAATATAATCCTTTCTAAGGGTGGTGAGTGATGTGCGTTATAGCGGAACCTTAATAGATGAAAATCAAAAAATATTAAGTTTAATTAGCCATGAATACGTTAAGCTTGACTTTTCAAGCCTTTCATCACTTTCTGTCACAAATTGGAATGAACCTAGTTTCATGGATAATTACGTTTTAATTTATAAAGCTAATCTTCCAGCAGATATTACTATTTATAATATTTTGCTAGAAAAATTATCATCAAAAATATTTTTATTCACATATATAAATTCCTCAGATACATATATTGCTAATGCAGACGCATTCATGATTAGAGCTTATGTTAATTACTTAATCACCAAAGAGCCAGTAGAATATTATATAAGAGCACAGTTTTTACCGAATAAAGAGTATGCAAAAGAAATACTTAAGGTAAATAAATTTACGGATTGTGGTGTTAATGTTGAACATTTGGGGAAAAATAAGTTCCAAATTACTCCATTGAACATTACTTTTGAAAATATGGAAGGGGCAAAAAGTGTATATCATGATTTGCTTGATTTGAATGATTTTTGTAAAGATGTAAATATGGATAAAGGTATCATTCTTGCAAATTATGAATCTGTTCAAAAACTTAGTAAAGATAAAAGAATGCTTGCTACACTTAGTAATATTAAAACTTATTTTGGCTGTCAATTCAACATGAAAAATGGTAATATTATTTTTGATGGAACAGAGTATATGATAAATGATGAAGAATCTGCTACAGCATTTCAAGCAAAAGTGATTGATGCGTATCACTTTTTTAGAAATGTAATTAACACAAAAGATAAAAAGGATATTATCAGTGAAATCTATAATCAAAAGGTTTCCACTGAAATAAAGAAGGAATTCTTAGGAAATATGGCTTCCTATATAAATGCTACCAAAAATCAGGAACTTGTTGATTGGATTGTTACAATCTCGAAAGAAAGCAAATATACATTGCCTATATCTTATGATACACAAGGGATATTCTATATAGATGGTGCTATCATCGTAACTCCTTTAGATGCAAAAGAATATTATATAGATTATATGGATAAGCAAAGAGAGAAGTTAGCAATGATTATTTACAAGAATAATATTATTGGTAAAATCAAGAGAATTTGGGATAAATTCAGAGCAAGATTTGCAAGAGCATAAATTTTGCAAGAGGCGCAAGAAGAAGCGAACAACCGGGGACAACCTTTTTTGTCCCTGGTTGTTCGCTTCTTGCGCCTCTTGCATTTATTTATTCGCGATGATTACTTCGTTATCATTTGTTTCTTCAATCTCACTATTTGGGGATTTTTCGTCATTTGTTGAACTGTTTTCTTCTTGCTTTATGCTTCCGCTCGTGGTATATACTTTCCCACCAGTACTAGTATTCTTGGCAGTTTCAGTATTATTAGCGGCTTCAACAACAGAAAGATTATAATCTCTAAATATATAGTCCATAAAGTTGTTGCCAGCTACAACACCGGCAGAAAAAGAAAAAACAGTTATAAACAAAAGAATTATTTTCTTAGTCATAAAAGTTTCCCCCTATAAAGTGATAGAAATAATCACATATTTAATTCGCAATCATTATTATAGCACGGCTTATAAACTTATGTCAACAAAATAATATAGATATTTTATGAAAGTAGGAATCTTTAAGTAGGTATTTACACTTTTTCCTCCGTCCCTAATTTGTCCACCTTGCTATTTACATTTAAAAAATAATGTGCTATAATGACTCTTGTCTTAAGATAGAAAAAAGGTTATAATCATACCGTAAAGTGTGTTTATATGAATGGTGGTCAAGGAAAGACTATGAACCTTGTCAGGTCCGGAAGGAAGCAGCAATAAGTAGATCCTTTTTTGTGATACACCATTCATATAAGCGTATTTTACGGTATTTTTTATTAAGGGTGGGGGAATGGTATGTCTTATGTAGCTTTATATAGGCAGTTTAGGCCTAAGGTTTTTGAAGATGTTGTGGGGCAAGAACATATTACTAAAACTTTAAAAAATCAAATAAAAAGTGGCAGGGTGGCGCATGCTTATCTTTTTAGTGGAGGCAGAGGTAGTGGAAAAACTAGTACGGCTAAGATATTGTCAAGAGCAGTAAACTGCTTAAATCCAAAAGATGGTGAGCCTTGTAATGAATGTGAAATATGCAGACAAGCCTTAGAAGGAACTTTAACAGATATCAGTGAAATTGATGCGGCATCGAATAATGGCGTTGATAATATTAGAGACATTCGAGAAGAAGTTGAATTTATTCCTACAAATGCTAGATACAGGGTTTATATTATTGATGAGGTTCACATGCTTTCTACAGGTGCATTTAATGCTCTACTAAAAACATTAGAAGAACCACCTAAACATGTGATATTTATTTTGGCTACCACGGAACCTCAAAAACTTCCTATCACCATACTTTCAAGATGTCAGAGGTTTGATTTTAAGAGGATTTCGGTAGAGAATATTATTAAAAGGTTAAATATCATTTGTAATGAATCGCATATCAAAATTGAAGAAGGTGCTCTTAAGATTATTGCAAAAATGTCTGACGGTGCAATGAGAGATGCCATTAGCATATTAGAAAGATGTGTGGCAGATGGAGAAGATATCATCACAGAAGAAAAAGTAAGGGAACTTGTTGGAATTCCGGAATTAGAGTATTTATTAGAAATATCAAAGAATCTGATGTTAAATGATGCTGCTCAGGTATTGGAAAGTGCAGAAAAAATCATTAATGAGGGAAAAGATTTAGAAATATTCACTTGGGAGCTTATTAAGTTTATGAGAGATCTCATTATGCTTCAGATTTCAGATAATTTAGTACTTTATAAAGAGGATGAAAAAGTGAGAATGAGAGAACTGCTTAAGTTCACCGATAAGGAAAGATTGTTACGTTTGATTACGGATTTGTCATCCCTTCAGAGCAGCATGAAATGGGCATCGGACAGGGAAGTGATATTTGAAACAGGGCTGATTAAGATTGCTTATGAGGGCAATCGTAATCAAATGCTTTCTCATGTAGGTATTTCTCAAAATGTGTCGGCCAAGGCAAATGGAAATGCCTCAGTTCCTCAGGAAAGTAATACATCAGATAATGAACTAAAAGAGAAAGTTCTATCAATATTAAAAGAAAATCGAAAAATGATTATGCACACAATTTTGACAGGGGCAGAAATAAAAGTTGCGAGTGAAGACCTTGTGCACATTATTTTTGGAGCATCGATTGATGATGTTAACAAACAATATATGCAAAAAGAAGAGAGTAAAGCAGTAATCAAAGAAACAGTAAAAAATGCTCTTCATAAGGAAATGAAAATTAAATATGTATTTGGATAATCCAAGTAAAAAGTTTATGGTTAAGAAATTTTGAATTAATTTGAATTAAATAGTTGTATCATGAATTTATATGTTATAATAAAGTGCATGTTGTAAATCAAAAATGAGAAAGGAAGATGAATCATGGCAAAGTTTAATGGATTCCCAGGAATGGGTGGAGGCGCCGGTAATATGGCAAACTTATTAAAACAAGCACAAAAAATGCAATCAGATATGATGAAAACGCATACAGAAATAGAGGAAAGAGAGTTTGAAGTTGCTACTGGCGGTGGCGCTGTGACAATCATCATGACTGGTAAAAAGACGATTAAATCAATCAAAATCAAACCAGAAGTTATTGATAAAGATGATCCGGAAATGTTGGAAGATTTAGTGATGACAGCAGTGAATGAAGGCATAAAAAAAGCAGATGATATGATGGAAGAAGAAATGAAAAAATATAATATTCCTAGTGGATTAAATGGACTATTGTAGTATTAGAGAGGTTTTTGAAGTATGGGATTTAGTGCATCTATTGAAAAACTGATTGAGGAATTTGAAAAATTACCTAGTATAGGGCATAAAACTGCAGTTAGACTGGCGTTTTATATTCTAAATTCATCAGAAGCGGACTGTGAAGAGTTTGCAAATACAATTATGAATACCAGAAAAAATTTAAAATACTGTTCTATTTGCAATAATATTACGGATTCAGATCCATGCCCAATATGCTCTAACACAAAGAGAAATAAAGAAGTTATCTGTGTTGTAGAAGATGTTAGAGATATTGTTCAAATTGAAAGAACACATGAGTATAATGGCGTTTATCATGTGCTAAATGGTGTTATTTCGCCAATGAATGGTATTGGACCAAATGATATCAAATTAAAAGAATTGATGACTAGAATTGGAAATGATGATGTGAAAGAAGTCATCTTGGCTACTAATCCAAATGTGGAAGGAGAAGCTACAGCCATGTATATTTCAAAACTAGTGAAACCTTTTAATATTAAGACAACCAGAATTGCGCACGGCATTCCTATTGGTGGTGATTTGGAATATACAGATGAAGTAACTCTTGCGAAGGCTCTAGAAAATAGAACAGAGCTTTAAGAATACACAAATAACATGAATATCTTTACAAAGGAAGGTGTTGTTTTCAATGAATATAAAAAAATTGAAAGTGATTTTTATTTTGCTATTGATATTGCTAATAGTGTTTATTGCGTTTGCAAGATTTAATGCGGCATCAAAAATAAAGGAACAATTATCTGATATTCCGAATGATGAGTTTGATGTTAGTACGGATGTTACCGCTGATGTAACAGTGGTCAATCAGCCACTAACGAGAAGAATCATTAATGATTATACAAATCCTACTATTGAGGATAAGGCAACCGTATATGAAAGGTATGGCATGCGGTACATGTTATTTTGATTCTTATGGACTTTGGGTAGATAAGAGTGAGTATGATGTATCAGAGAGTACGCTTTATACAAATGTATGGCCTACTGGTCTTAGTAGAATACGAAATGCTGTGGAGCCTGAGTTTGAAGAGATTGACTTAATAGAGGTTGGGGAAACTGGTATAACAATATATATGTTAGATATTGGAAAGAAAGATGCTCAAAGCTATGTAAATTCAGTAAAGAAAGTTTATACAAAATCAGTGAAGAACAATGCCTCAAATGTGTTATATACGGGACTTGATGAGGGAAAAAATAAAGTAACCGTGAAATATAATGCGGATACGAAAGAGCTTAGAATTATCTATAAATTCGAGAAGAAAATATAATGGATAAAAAGGTTAACAGATTAGGGACGGAGGAAAAAGTGTAACCTCCGTCCCTAATCTGTCAACCTTTTTTCAACCTTAATCTGTTAATTTTTTTTCTTCTCTGTTTTGATTCATCCAATCTTTGCCGTCAATTATTCTAGCGGCCAGCATAGAAGATGCGGAATCTCCAACTACATTTAGAACAGTTGCTGGGGCATCGATGATGGTAGCGATAATTGTAAGGATAGGAAGTGCTGTTAATGGATAACCAAGCATTGTGATAATCATTGTTTCAGAAATTGTTCCACCCCCGACTGGAACTGCTGTGATGAATAGTGTTGCTACTAGTGAAATTAGTAAAATTTGTGCAATTCCTCCTAATGAGTATACGTTTGTTCCAAATAAACAAACTAGGAACATGGCTTTAAATACAGAACCAATGATAGACCCATCTTTGTGGAAACTTGTGCCAAGTGGAATTAAGGTTTCTGCAATATCATTTGATACGCCAATTTTATGTGCTGCTTGTAAGTTTGTAGGAATGGATGCTGCACTTGAACAAGTGGCAAGGGCAGTTACTGTTGCTGGGATAATGGCACCCCAGAATCTTTTTACTCCCGTTTTTCCTCCTGCAATTAGTGCATATAAAGAATAAACTGCAAAATAAGTTACTAAGCAAGCAATGACATAAAGAATAAATGTTTTTAAGTAGCCTACTGCAATGGTTGCACCAAATGTGCCAATGAGCGCTGCAAAATAGGCTCCTATTCCTATTGGGGCATAGTACATGATAATATTCAGTAATGACATGATGACATTTGTTAGCGAATCTAATACATTCTTTACTGCTTCTGCTTTTTCTCCGGCTGCCCTCATGGCACATCCAAACAAAATGGAGAATACAATTAAAGCAACGATATTTTGACGTGAGAATAAACCAACAAAGTCATTGACTGTAAGTACCTGAACGGTTCTGTCTAAGATAGAAATGTCTTCATCATTTGATTCTTCGGTTTCTTCTTGAAGAGCAGTTCTGATTTCTGCACTATTTTCTGTGGAAACTAGTTTGAATGGATAAGAGAATACAAGACCAATTACCACTGAAACAAGCGATGTAATGATAAAAACAAGAATAACAGTGCCTAATATTTTTCCTACTCTTTTTGGCTCTTTTACTTTAGAAATGGAAGTGGAAATGGTTAAGAAAATTAGTGGAATAATAATGACAAACATTAAATTAATGAAAATATCCCCTAATGGACTTAACACTTTAGCTTGTTCTCCAAAGCATAATCCAATAATTGCACCTATGACTACAGCAAGCAATAGAATAACTGTCTGCTTGTAGTTTTTAAAAAAATTCTTCATAAGTTACCCCCTTCTTATTTGTATATGGATATTATATAAATATTGTGGAAAATTTGCAATATGCATGAAAGTTTTAAGTCATGGTGGGACGTCCCTATTGGTTGGTTTTTGATTTTCATGAAAATGGATGTCCCTATTTGTTGAAAATGTGCTTGCTTCATGATATAATCAAATCCTAATATGATTCACAAATATCCAATGAAGGAGGAAGGCATATGTCAGAAAATTATAAACTTCTTTGTCATAATAGTATTAAGATAACAGGCAGTAAGACAATTTATATTGATCCCTTTAGAGTAGATACCGAATATCATGATGCAGATGTTGTTTTTTCCACACATTCTCATTATGACCATTTTTCGGAGGAAGACATTGAAAAGGTGATGAAGGATTCCACGGTGATAGTGACCCCGGATTCTTCCAGGGAACTTGCTTATGGATTAACCAAGGATAAGGAAAAGGTTTTCATTGTAGAACCGGATCAGGAGTATGAGGTAGAGGAAATTCATTTTTCTACCACATATGCGTATAACAAAGAAAAGATGTATCATCAAAAGAGTGAAGGCTGGGTAGGATATATTATTGAGTTAGATGGCGTAAAGTACTATATTGCCGGTGATACAGACAATTTAAAAGAACTAGGAAATGTTTCCTGCGATATTGCATTTTTGCCGGTTGGCGGAAAATATACGATGGATTATCGTGAGGCAGCTGAGCTTGCTAACAGAATAGAGGCAAAGGTTGTTGTGCCAACGCATTATGGATTAATTGTGGGAGAAAGAGCGGATGCAGAAAAATTTAAGGAGCTAGTGGTAGAGAAAGAGGTTAGGATTGAAATTTAGCATGGGAAAGACAAAAAGAAAGGCAGGAAGTAAGAGTTGCGCAATATAAAATTAACAATAGAATATGATGGAAAAAACTTTCCGGGGTGGCAGTCACAGCCAGGTAAGGTTAGTATTCAAACAGAAATAGAAAGAGCAATAGAGGAAGTGACAGGCGAAAAGGTGGAGCTGATTGCATCGGGCAGAACGGATGCCGGGGTCCATGCATTGGGGCAAGTTGCAAACTTTCATACAAATACGAATATTGAAATCAATAAGATACCGTATGCCATTAATTCCAAACTTTCAAAAAGCATTGTGGTAAAGAAAGCAGAAGAGGTAGAAGAAAGATTTCATGCAAGGTATAATTGTAAATTAAAAACATACAGATATATTATCAATCATGCTCCCTTTCCATCGGCACTGAACCGATATAGAGAATATCACATGCCTTATGAATTAGATTTTGAGGCAATGCAAAGAGCTGCCCAATATTTTGAGGGAGAGCATGATTTTAAAGCATTTAAAGCCTCGGGAGGAAATGCCAAAAAAACAACTGTTAGGACACTAACAAAATGCAGCGTGGAAAAAGACGGAGATAGAATTATCATAGAACTGACGGGAAATGGTTTTTTGTATAATATGGTGAGGATTATAAGCGGTACTATTTTGGACGTAGGATTGGGAAAAATTGAGGCGGACAAAATTCCAGAAATCATAGAAAGTGGTGTGAGAGAAAAGGCAGGAAAAACTTTGCCACCACATGGATTATACTTAGTGTCTGTGGATTACCAAAATGAAAAATGAGTGCACAAATTAGGGCGTTCATTTACTATGCACTGTGACGAAAAGGAGGGAAAGGAATCATGAATCTTTCTAATGAAAATGTGATTCATGTGATAGATGGCGAGGTAGAGTATATACAATTCAAAAGGTTATTAGACTTTCCTGAGGTGGTTCATGCATTCGGGTTAAAGCCTTTGGATTATAGGGCACATGGTGAAAATAATCAAAATGTTCCGGAAGCATATGCAAAGTTAGCAGGTAGCATTGGGGTAGAATGGAGTTCTATTGTTAGACCTGGGCAAAAGCATACCAACCATGTACTTGTGATAGAGAGCAAAGAAAATCAAGAGGCTCCGGATATGTTTCTTGATTATTTAAAGGAAACAGACGGATTGATTACAGATAAGTCCAAGATAGCACTTGCTACCACCAATGCGGATTGTATCATTCTTTTATTTTATGATCCTATCAAAAAAGTGATTGCTAGCGTGCATTCAGGTTGGAGAGGAACGTTTCAAAAGATTGCACAGGTGACCGTAAGAAAGATGAAAGAACAGTTTGGATGCCAAGCACAAGATATGATTGTTTGCATTTGTCCTAGTATTCGAGTTTGCCATTTTGAAGTGGAGGATGATGTAAAAGACATGTGCGAGCAGATTTTTGCGGATACAGGAAGATTGGAAGAAATCATTCACCAAGGAGATATCAAGGAAGGCAAGCAAAAGTATTTTATTGATACAATACTGATCACAAAGATACTGTTAGAAGCAGAAGGCGTATTTCCTGAAAACATTATTGATTCTGGTATTTGCAGTGTTTGTGCATCGGAAAAAGTTCATTCTAGAAGGGCAGATGGAGCGGAGTATGGATTAGGAACGGGAATGATTTATTTAAAATGAAAATGAGCAGACAAACAGGGACAACCATGCAAAAAGGTGTCCCTGTTTTTGTTTTTTAATAAGAAATCTTATTTACTTGATATTTCATATACTCATTTTTAGGCATATAAGTAAGAGATATTTTTACCTCAGGCAAGACGTCAAGAACTTCTGTATCCTCCGTTTTGGAGGCGGAACATGTGATATGATATTGATTTCCATTTTCTTTGACGGAGCTTATCACATTAATTGAGTAGTATGATGGTGTGGCAGGACGGTAATAGTAATAGTCATTTTCACTATCATACAAATAATAAAAATCTTCCACTTCAATTGGTGCCTCTATGATAAGTCCCGTGAATTCCTGAATTAGTGAATGTAAATCTTCTCTTGAAACATATTCGATGAATACTTCTTCATCACTGTATGTGCTCATCATGCCAAGTTTTTCAGCAAGCTGCATAGATACATCTAAAAGTTTGGAATCTTCATAGTGACTTTGTGAAAATTCACCTAGATTAACCATAATGTCTAATGATGCTGCTTCTTTTAAATCAGTAATTTTGTTTTCATCTGTAATTTTTTTGCCATTTTGTGATAGTAATAGTGCGACTGTTACAATCATTACCAGCACAATGATGATAGCAATGGCTATTATCGACTGTTTTTTCATAAAATTCCTCCTATGTATAAAGAAAGTATTTTTATTCTATCATATTTATGATAAAAGTGGTAGAAAAAGTTAAAAATTGTGAAAAATGATAATCTTTGAGAAAACAATTGCAATTTTATGTAAACGATGCTATAATAAAAAAGGTGAAATCCATTATTTTTAGAAAGGGAGATTAGACAATGATAAGCTCCAAGTTCATGACTATTTCAACCCCTAATGTTATTCCTGGAATGATGGTGGAGGAGAAGCTGGAGGAAGCAATTGATAATGTTGCTGACTTTATCGTGAATTTGCCGGCGGAGATGAAAAAGGCGCAGAAGCATCAGCGTATTGTGCGTATGCGGCAGAAGCGCCGTGACTGTAAGCACAAGCGGGAAACGCTGAAGGCACAGCGCTTGAATCACGAGGTCAAGATGTTCCTCTCCGGAAAGCTGGAGGGAATTTCTAACCGTGAGGGAAAGCGCATGCGTATGGCTCTGATGGAGCAGAATGCGGTGCTGAACTTCATCGAGGAGGACCTGGATGATGATGCGGGTTTTTTCGATGAGAACCGCATGGACTACATCGAATACATGAACAAGCTCGAGGATGAGGCGAGCAACAATCGGGATTACGAAAGCGACTTTGCCTACTATGATTGCATGGACGATTACGACGATTACTGGGATTACTGGGACGATTACAGGGATTTCACTTCTGATGAGGAAGAAGAAATGGATCCTGAGCGCATTGCGGAAGAGATCGAACAGGCGTATATGGAATATGATTCCTGGAATCAAAGCTGGGAATGGTATCGGAACGCCTTGGTCGAAGCCCTCTATTATGCAAGGCTGGACCAGCAGAAGAAGTGGGAAGAGTCTCTTTGGAGAGCGGAGGCACTCTGCTATTTTAACTCTCCTAAGAGCAGTCAGGAGGAGCATGAACGCATGGTAGCTACCATGCGTGAGGTAGCTACCTACTAAGTAACTACAAAAAAAGGAAAACCCAATGTGCTTTAAGCACACTGGGTTTTCTTTTTTGGTGGAAATGAGGAGAATCGAACTCCTGTCCGAAAATTCTTCCATATCAACTTCTCCGAGTGCAGTTTATCTTTTAAAATTCCCATATTTGAAACGCCGATAAACAGGCTTTTCAAAACAGTAACTTGATAAATACCCACTATCTCAAAGTTTTGATAGTTTTGTTTCCACTTTTAGATGACGCTTGCACCCAACGAAAGTGGCACATCAGGGCAAACGAAGCCGCAACTAGGCAGCTAAAGCAACTTTATTGTTGTTAATTATTTTTATTCTCACATTTTTTAGATGGCCAAGTGAGAATCCATCACTCGCTATTGATACTTCTAAATATCCGTCGAAACCATTACATCCCCGTATATTCAATTGTTATTATAGCAGATTATTGAAGAGATTGCAAATTTTTTAAGCGAGAAAGGGTGACAAATAGGGACCACCATTTTTGTGCGGCTTTATGAAAAATTTGTGAACGAAAAGCGAACAAAAATGGTTGTCCCTATTTGTACGGTATGATATAATCTGAATATACATGAAAAATTTTGGAGGATAGTTTTATGAGTGTTGATAAAGCGATACAAATTAGAAGCATTTTATCGCGAAAAAAGGATAAGATAAAGAGCCAAAAAAAGTTTAGAAGTGTATGTTTTGCAGCAACGCTTGCACTTTGTTGCGCAGTTTATGTGCTTTCTTATGCCAATGATACTGTCACAACTTATAATGAAAAAAATGAAGTTTTATCCAATGATCAACAAGAGGTAGAAATGGCAAAACAGCAAATTGAGGAGGAAAAGCTACAGATTGTGGAACAACAAGAAGAGCTTGCACTTACAGCTGAAATGCTTGCAAAGAATAACCAGAGCATCATTGAGGAAAATATGCGTCTACAAGATACCTTAAAAATTGCGGCGAGTGTTGGTATTACCCCGCAAAATTATAATGATGCAGACCCGGCAGATACTGCTATTGATTACACTAAGTTAGAATATATTGGTGAGTTTGAAGGAACGGCGTATACACCAAGTCCGGAGGAGTGTAGTAATAGTTTAGGATATACGGCATCGGGAAAGCCAATTGTAGCAGGCGTTTCTATTGCGGTTGATACTTCATACTGGAAATTAGGAACGGAGTTTTATATTGAGGGTTTAGGATATGTGGTGGCCATGGATACGGGAAGTGCGGTAAAAGGCAAGTACAGGTTTGATTATGCTGTTTTTGATAGATCGTTTGCATTAAAATTAGGAAGAAGGAATTGGAAGGTATATAAGGTAATTAGTGAGTGAAACTTTTGTTCGCGAAACTGTTGACAAGAACACATATTTGTGATAACATCCACTTAGAATTAGAAGGATTTTCCGTAAAACTCACATTCTAGGAGGTATCATATGAAGAAAAAAGGTGCTACAGATAAACAGCAAAAGGTTTTAGATTTTGTTAAAGAATCCATGAAAAGAGATGGATATGCTCCATCTGTAAGAGAAATATGTAAGGCGTTAGATTTAAAATCAACTTCTACGGTTCATGGTTATCTTGTAAGGCTTGAAAAGAAGGGCTTAATTCAAAGGGCTGCATTAAAACCAAGAACTCTTAGAATTGTTGGTAGTCAGGATGCCGCAGATGAAAAAGGTTTTTATTCATCAAAAGAAATGGTAGATGTTCCAATTGTGGGAAAAGTAACAGCAGGTCTTCCTATTCTTGCTGTGGAAAATATAGAGGATTCCTTCCCATTGCCTGTAGATTTTGTTGGTAATTCCGAATCTTTCATGCTAAAGGTAAGAGGAGATAGTATGATTGATGCAGGTATTTTGGATGGAGATCTTGTGCTTGTAAAAAAACAAAATACTGCTGAAAATGGTGATATTGTTGTTGCGTTAATTGAAGATGAGGCTACAGTGAAAAAGTTCTATAAAGAAAAGAATTTTATTAGATTGCAGCCACAGAACCAGTTTATGCAGCCAATCATCGTACCAGATTGTACTATTCTTGGAAAAGTGGCAGGGGTATTTAGAAGATTATAATAGAACCATTGAGAATAAGCTAATTCAATGTATAAAAAAGAAATCACTTCATAAAATATTCATGAGGTGATTTTTTATGTCTGAAAATAAATCGGAAAAATCAAATATACCAAGCTATAGGAAAAATAAACTTGGTCTTGACAATAGTAATGTTAGAATTAAGGGCAGAGGGATTGTGGAAGATGATACAGAATACGGTGAATTTATTGCAACATTTGATGCCTGGCTAACGCCAGAAGAACAAAAAAGAAGAGCAAAATATCTAGAAAATTTAGGAAGAGAGGAATAAAATTCGTAAAAAGACTTGTAAAAACTCGATAATTATGTTAACATAATTATGTTGGCAATAATTCAATATAGACCGATGCCAGAATGGCAGAAAGGAAAAAGAAAAAAATGAAAAGCAACGAGAACGTTCAGAAAGAACTGGAAATCCGGGAAGAAATGAACCAGGAGGATGCTGGATTTGTGGAAATTCAGCAGGAGTATCTGCAGGAAAAGTATGAGGAAGAAATGAGTCAAAAGGCTCAGACAGACGGCACGCAAGAAGGTCATGTGGTGGATGAGCCGCTGAATCCTGATGTTTCCGTGGAAACAGAACAGACCAAGTTTGAAAAAGAGGATGAGGAACGGCCGGTTGATGTTAATGAGGTGTATGGATATGTTCCTCCTAGGAAGAGACGCCCTAGACCCTCTAGTACTTTAAAAAGGCATTGGAATGCCAAGGAGTTTGCATTTGGTATACTGGAAGGAACTCTCCTTGGTTTGTCCATCTTAGTGGTGTTTCTCACCACATACCTTACATGGCATGGTGGCATGTCCAAATGGAACTATGAAGTTGAAAATCTGTGTGAGAAGATGGCCATGGGTACTTGGGTGAATGGTCTCAATCTTATCGATGGCTATGATTCTCTAGAGTTTACCACGTCTGATAGACAGACACTGGATACTATAGTCACTTATGGCATTCAGAAGAATGTGACTGCTGGCGAGGAATCTGATTTGAAACTGAGGATGAAAATCGGAAGTATTCAGATGGACTATGATTCTAAAAATCCTAATGTGTTCAAATTCGTAAATCACGATGAAATATATTTCAAAAATATGAAGGTTACGTTTGATGGACTTTCGTATAAGGTGTCATACGGGGTGGAAATCATCACACTGACGCTGATGACGGTTGTGGTTTTACTAGCAGGGTTAATCATATATTATCTGTTTTATCTGTTGGTCAAAAAACTTCTGTATGGATACAAGAAGGAGGATTTTCGTTGAATATAAGAAGAACAGTAACTTGTCCTCATTGCGGAGAATATCTTGCGACGATTTCCGAGATAAGCGTAGGATCATTTATGGATGTTTGTATCCCGGAAACTCGGAAAATTGCCGAGTGGTCTAATGAGGCAAAAGTAATCCATACCTCTGAGCCGGATGTAGTGGAGATTATCTGCGGGACGTGCGGATACGGATGCAAAGTGGATTATAGAGACTAATTTTTAATCGGGTTGGGAATTTTTCCTGACCTGATTTTTTTGTCTTAACTTTCAAAAAAAATATTGACAAGTAAAAATAAGGTGCTATAATACTACTTGAAAGGTCAAAGAAAGTCAAAGTTAAATTTAAATCGAGGTGATTGGAAAATGAGACTATCAGAATTAATTGAAGAATATATCAAAAGTATGATGGCAGATAGTGATGAGTTTGTAGAGTTTGGAAGAAATGAATTGGCAGAATATTTTCACTGTGTACCATCGCAAATCAATTATGTCATTAGCACACGTTTTAGTCCTGAAAGAGGCTATTATGTAGAAAGCAGAAGGGGTGGTGGCGGAAACGTCAAAATCAAAAGAATTGATATCACAAAGGATACTTATATTATGCACCTTGTCAATTCTTTAGATAAGAGTTTATCTCAGCAAGAAGCGGAAATAATGATTCATAATATGATTGATTATCAGGTGATTGATGAGAAGACGGGAAAGCTTTTGAAAGTGGCAACCAATGATAAGGTGCTAGGGCTGCCAAAGGAATATAGGGATGATGTGAGAACAAGAATTTTTAAGAATATGATTATTAATTTAATCAGTGAGTGAGGAATGGGCCTGTGCCTAAAAAGGAGGTAATTTTTATGAAATGTCAAAATTGTGGAGAAAATGAAGCAAATGTAAGATATACACAGATTATTAATGGAAAAAAAGAGGAAATTTTTGTTTGTGATAAGTGTGCCAGTCAGTTAAAGTTGGATATGAATTTTAAGTTTGGATTTGATGATGTCTTTTCATCATTTTTTGGTGAGCCAGCCTTTTTTAAACCTCTTGAAATTTCTGATGGTTTAGTGTGTGATGTGTGTGGCACCAAGTATGATGACTTTGCAAGTACTGGAATGTTAGGATGTGAAAATTGTTATCGTGTTTTTAGCAGGAGGCTTGATAACGTCTTGAAGAAACTTCATGGTAATAATAGACATATTGAGGAGGGAGAAAGACAAGTTCCAATGTCATCAGAAATCAGTGCTTCGAAAGAAAAGAAAAAGAGTTTAGAAGAGGTGATTGCGGAGTTAAAAGAAAAACTAGCAAGTTGTATCAAGAGTGAAGATTATGAGCAGGCCGCGATTATCCGTGACAAGATAAAAAAATTGGAGAAAAAGTTAAATGATAAAAAATTCAATACCAAAAAATTGGAAGATAGAGAAAGAGGTGAGTGATCATGAGTTGGTATTTGGAAAATGGGCCTGAATCAGATGTTGTAGTGAGTACTAGGGTAAGGCTTGCAAGAAATATTGTGGGTCACAAGTTTGTACCAAAGGCAAATGGGAAAGAGTTAGAAGAAGTAATGAATTTATTCAAGGAGAATAAAATAATTCCTGAACTTAGATTTGTAAGGCTTTGTGAATTGGATGAATTGATGCAAAATAGTTTGGTGGAGAAACATATCATTAGTAGAGATATTTTAAATGAGGAAAATGCAGCACTCTTACTCAATAATGATGAAGATGTTTGTGTGATGATTAATGAAGAGGATCATGTTCGTATTCAAGCAATGAAGCCGGGATTGGATTTAAATGGTGCTTTAAAAATGGCCAAAGAAATTGATAGCAAGATTGCAAGCAAAGTGGAATATGCTTATAGTGATATTTATGGATATTTGACAGCATGCCCAACCAATGTTGGTACTGGTCTTAGGGCTTCGGTTATGCTTCATTTGCCTGCACTTAGGATTACGGGTAGACTTGGCAAGATTATGGATGTGATTAGCAAGGTAAACCTAAATGTTCGTGGTGTTTATGGTGAGGGCACAGAAGCAATCGGAGATATGTATCAGGTTTCTAATAAGGCAAGTTTAGGAATGACAAATGAGGAAATAATTGTTAATGTAAAAGCAATTTCAAAGAAAATTATTGAACAAGAGAGAAAGGCTCGTGAATATTTAAAAGACAGAGGAATTGATTTTGAAGATAAGGTTTATCGTGATTATGGGATATTGACATCGGCAAGAAAGATTTCTTCCGATGAATGTGCTAAATTGATTTCCATTGTAAAACTTGGTGTGGATATGGGAATTATTAAAGAAATTGATTCTAAAAAAGTGAACGAAATATCAATCATGACAAAGCCTGCCACATTGCAAAAGTGCTATAAGGAGGCATTGGAACCAAATGAGAGAGATGTGAAAAGGGCAGAGTTAATTAAGAATATTATGAAAGAGTGAGAAAGGAGAATTTTATGGCAATGATGTATAAGTTTACAAATAGGGCGGAAAAAGCAATTGCGCTTGCCCAAGAGGCTGCAGCGGAACTTGGACATAATTATGTGGGGACAGAGCATTTGCTTTGTGGCTTGCTTCGTGAGGGAAGTGGTCTGGCATACAGAGTGCTTACAGACCAAGGAATTACGGACGAGAAAGTAATGAATTTAATTGAAGAGTTAATTGGAAGAAATGATTCTTTGACAGAGATGCCAACCGGTTTTACACCAAGAACAAAGCGTGTTTTTGAGATTAGCTTTATGGAAGCGAAAAAAATTAATAATAATTATATTGGAACGGAGCACTTGTTACTTGGCATTATGAAGGAGGGTGATAGTGTTGCGTCAAGGATTATTCTGGAATTAGGGGTGGATATTCAGAAATTATTTTCTGACTTAGTAAAAACATTAAATGATGAAAATAGTGGAGGGGCCACCACATCGCATAAGAAACAATCATATCATCAAACGCCAACCTTAAATCAGTTTGGTAAGGATTTGACTTCTGATGCTACTTCTGGAAAGCTTGACCCTATTATCGGAAGAGATGATGAAATTGAAAGAATCATTCAGATTTTGAGTAGAAGAACCAAAAATAATCCATGTTTAATTGGTGAGCCGGGTGTTGGTAAAACAGCAGTGGTAGAAGGACTTGCAGAGAGAATTGTGGAGGGAAATGTTCCAGAAAATCTAAGGAATAAAAGGGTAGTAACACTGGATGTTTCTAGCATGGTGGCAGGAGCAAAATATCGAGGTGATTTTGAGGAAAGGCTTAAGAAGTGTTTGCAAGAAATTAAAAAGAGTGGAAATGTGGTTTTGTTTATTGATGAAATTCATACCATTGTTGGTGCCGGTGCAGCAGAAGGTGCCATAGATGCTGCAAACATTTTAAAACCACTTCTTGCAAGGGCAGAGATTCAAGTAATTGGTGCTACTACATTAAATGAGTATCGAAAATATATTGAGAAAGATGCGGCACTAGAAAGAAGGTTTCAACCAGTGATTGTGGGTGAGCCAACTACAGAGGAAACAGTTCAAATTTTGAGAGGAATCAGAGATAAATATGAGGCACATCATAAAGTAAAAATCACAGATGAGGCGATTAAGGCGGCTGTGGATTTATCGTCTAGATATATTAATGATAGGTATTTGCCAGATAAGGCGATTGATATCATGGATGAGGCAGCATCTAGGGTGAAACTTGCATCGCTTACGGCTCCTAAAGAAGTCAAGAAGATGGAGGAGAAAATTGAGGAAACGGTGAAAGAAAAAGAGGATGCCATTAATACGCAAGATTTTGAGAAAGCCGCAAAATTAAGGGATAGAGAACAAAAGGAAAGAGCAAAACTGGAAAAAATGAAGGTGGAATGGGAACAGAAAAATCAAATTGCTACAACAGAGGTGTCAGAAAATGAGATTGCTGAAGTAGTTGCAAAATGGACGGGAATCCCAGTGAGTAAAATATCTGAGGCAGAAACAACAAGACTTAAGAATTTGGAGCAAGAACTTCATAAGAGGGTAATTGGTCAAGATGATGCCATTGTCGCAGTGAGTAAGGCTGTAAGAAGAGGAAGAGTGGGACTTAAGGATCCTAAAAGACCAATTGGTTCCTTTATTTTCTTAGGCCCTACAGGTGTTGGAAAGACAGAGACCTGTAAAGCACTTGCAGAATGTTTATTTGGTGATGAAAATGCGATGATTCGAATCGACATGTCTGAATACATGGAGAAACATACCGTGGCAAAACTGATTGGCTCACCTCCAGGATATGTTGGTTATGAAGAGGGCGGCCAATTGACAGAAAAAGTGAGAAGAAAACCTTATTCTGTAATTTTATTTGATGAGATTGAGAAAGCGCATCCGGATGTATTTAATATATTACTTCAAATATTGGAGGATGGTAGACTAACAGATTCTCAGGGGAGAACGGTAGATTTTAAAAATACGGTTATCATCATGACATCGAATGTGGGAGCAAGAAATATCACAGATCATAAGGCAATTGGATTTAATAGTGCAGAAGAAAAGAAGAAAAACTATGAACAAATTAAGAGCGATGTGATGAGTGAACTTAAGAAGGAATTTAGACCAGAGTTCTTGAATAGAGTGGATGAGATGATTGTATTTAAACAACTAGATGAAACTGAAATTGAAAAGATCGTGGACATTATGGTTAAGAATTCTATTGCAAGACTTCAGGATAGAGAGATTAAAGTGTCTGTTACAAATTCTATGAAGAAACATATTGCGAAAAAAGGATTTGACCCGTTATATGGTGCGCGTCCGCTAAGAAGGGCAATCCAATCTTTGGTGGAGGATAAGCTGGCAGAAGGTATCTTGGATGGAAAGATTAAAGATGGAGAGAGTGTAACGTTGGATTTTGCAAAAGATGAGGTTGTGATTAAGTAATTTGATACTTCTTTTCGACCTTGTAATAAAATGGTAATGAATTTGTAACAAAAATGTAATTGTATTATGTAGTTGTAAGTTATAAAATTGAATAGTACAAAGGATAAGAGGGGGTGTTTGCGTGATCACCGAAAAGAATAAAGAAAATATCATAAAAGGATTAGAGGCTGAGCTTGAAAATGGCACATTTTATCAAGTGAATCAGTGGGATGTGCTTGCAAACACTGACACGGATTTTTATCATGATGTTTTTGATTTATCTACATCAAAAAGTTATGCTACCCCTGAGTTTAAGGGTGTTGGGCTGTTTAGACCGCTTGTAAGTAATGAGTTTAATCCTTTAAATAGCACGGTTTATAATTATAAGGCAAGCTATGAGGCACCGGTACATGGAATGGCGTTTACTGGTAAGAATGGAGAGTATGTGGAGTCACATTATCTTTCCGGATTGAATTTAGGAGCAAGCATCACCAATGAGTTTGGTACAGTTACAGTGGAAGCGCCGGTTACTCATATAGATATGAAAATTAATAATATGGGTACGGATGATAATGTTCAAGTAAATATGGCTGATATTCTACCAAATACCCAAACTGCTAATGTGATAGATTTTGCATCGGTTCCACAAGAACTTGCACTTGCCAAAAGAAATCATTGGAAAGATATTCTATTTATGGATGTGGATATTATAGGCAGTGTAAAGAAACTTTGGAAAAATATTTCTGTATAGAATTGAGGAATATTAAAAAATAACTAAGTGTGTAAGTGATTTTACTTACACACTTTTTTTGCTTTTGATGCTTTCGGAAGGTGTCCCCAAAAACATTTTTGAAATTTGTTGCTTTTTATGTTAATCCCTGATAAAATGAATCCGCAATTGAATTGGTTTTGGGTAGTCTTTGTTTTTTGTTAAATGAAGAATGAAAAAGGAGGAATGTTTTTTGAAACGGGATTGTAGACTTATTGCAACGCTACCTTCATTGAGTAATTTGAAAAAGGTGCAAGAGGTTTTTGAGAGTGATTGTGTAGATGAAGTAAGGTTTAATACGGGAGTGCATGTGCCTTTTGCGGCGGAAGAAGCGCTGGATATTTTACAAAGGTTGTCACTGAAGTATGATAAGAAACTTTGGATTGATGTGAAGGGCAGGCAGCTTAGGATTAGCAAGTGGGCGGATCCTTTGTATTCTTGCATTGAACTCAATCACCATGTGGAGGTTTTATATCCGGCAGAGGTTTGTTTTAGAAATGGTGATCGGGTGAGAATTGCCCATATCAAAGATGGAAATAAACTTTTTGTGGAACCGCTGCCCAAAGAGGCGCTTGGTGCAGGGCAGTCTGTGAATATTATTGGGAGAGATGTTGAGATTGATGGTTACTTAACGGAGAAAGATAAAGAGTACTTAACTGCTTGCGCTAAGCTGGGTATGCCTTGGATTATGGCTTCTTTTGTAGAAGAGTTCTTGGATTTCATGGAGATTTTGACGCTCCAACCGAATGCTCAAATTATGGCTAAAATTGAGTCACTCAAGGGAATGGAGCTTGTGACAAGGCATCCATCTGTACTTATGGAGAAGTTTAACATTTTTTCTCTAATGGCTGCGAGAGATGACCTGTATATTCAGACAGGTGAAAATTGCAGCATGTTAAAGCATTTGAAAGCAATTGTTGATGTGGACAGTGGGGCAGTTTGTGCATCCCGGATTTTCCCTTCTTTGGAGAGAAGGCAAACGCCTGAGTTTGCAGATTATGCGGACTTGGAACTCATGTATAGCATGGGCTATCGGAGGTTCATGCTGTGTGATAACATATGCAATTACCATTTTGAAAAAGCAATCAAAGCATGGAAGGAGTTTCAGCATGGATAGTTATGTATTATGTGGAATGCAGTTCGGTGATGAAGGAAAAGGTACGTTTGTTGACTATATGTCACATAGAGAAGACGCGGATGCCGTTGTCCGGTATAACGGAGGTTCACAGGCATCGCATACGGTGGTGACTCCAAGTGGAACGCTTCATAAGTTTAGTCAGTTAGGTTCCGGAATGTTTTTGGAAAATTGTCACACATATATTACGGAAAACACTGTGGTGAACCTGGATAATCTTATGGTGGAGTTGAAGGTTTTTTCGGAAAAAACTGGTATTTCTGTTTCTGAACTCATCAATCGGATTCACATTCATGAGAATTGTTTTGTGGTAACGCCTTATCACAAGCTGCTGAACAAGCTAAGAGAATTGTCATTGGGAGAAAACCGCAGAGGAACGGTTGGCACTGGTGTGAGTGAGGTCCGGTATGTGTTGGAAGAGTCTCAAAATTTTCCGCTTGAGCCATCCTTAGGGGTTCAAGTAAAAGATATTTTTGATTCTCGTGGTATTCGTCCACTCCTTGCTGGTTTCATGGGGCTTCATGAGTATGTGAGTGCGTTCTATCAGGAAAATCAGGAAGTGATTTGGAAAAATACTCCTGAGGAGATGAAAGAGGGTTTACAGAAAGAGATAGATTCTTTGCTTTCTGGACAAGTTTTTAATCTTACTAACATTTATAGAAGATACTTTAATACGGTACCACGAGAGTTTAACCTGAAAAGATGTATTTATAGTACTTATGAACAGTCTTTGCACGCAAACTGTAAGAAGGTGATTTTTGAGGGGTCACAGGGACTTTTGATTGATGGTAAATATGGCATCAAGCCGAATACCACTTTTCTGGATACCACCAATCAGTTTGCTTTGAGGATAAGTAGGTACACGGACCATGTGACAAAGGTTGGTATCGTGAAGGCTTTTAGCTCTCGGCATGGACCAGGTATATTTCCCACGGAATCAGAGGAAGTGAGCAGTAAGATTCAAGACCCAAATCAGGAGGAATCTTTCTGGAATGGTAAGATTCGTTTTGGGTGGCTGGATGTGGTGCTGCTCCGGTATGCACAGCACATCAACCAGGTGGATGAGCTTTATTTGTCTTCCTTGGACCTGCTGGATGATTTTGAGGAACTCAAAATTTGTGTTGGTTATATATACGATGGCAAGGTAGATGAAGAATTCAATCGGACTTTCGAATATGTTGATATGTTGGACGGTAGGAAGTATATTGATGATATTGTGATGCCCAGTGACAGGCTGGGAGAGTACTTGAAACTTTGCGTTCCGGATTACATGTGCATCAGAGGCTGGAAGAAGGATATTTCTCAGGTGACTGATCAGGAGGAACTGCCAGTTCGGTGTAGAAATTACATTGGCTGGCTGGGACGTCTTATGAATCTTCCTGTTACGGTGGTGTCTGTGGGACCTACTCGGGAAAACAAGATACGAATGGATTCTTAGAGAGAAGAAGAGGAGGATTATGCATGAAAGATAAGCTTTATGAAGAGATTGACCGGCGTATTACCACTGGTCAAAAGGTGAATGTGCTGATTGCTGGGATGACCTGTTCCGGAAAGAGCACTCTTGCCAGAGAAATTCAGGAGCATTATGTGTTTGGAAAGCATCCTAAACAGGTGTCTATTATTTCTCAGGATTGTTACTTTAAAAATTTAGGATTGATTCCTAGAAATAAAGGCGGCTATTTGATGGATTCTCTTTATGCCTTTCATGCAGATGAGTACCGGGCTCATGCACAGTATCTGACTCAACATGGAACGGTGAGAGTGCCTCAGTATGACATTGCCAGAAATAAAAGGACGGCGGAATACACTAAAATTGAAAATGGAGATATTAATATCTTTGAGGGTTTGCATAGCATCCGGATATTAAGTGGACTGTGGCATAATGTAAAAGTCTATTTGGATACTGATGTAGAAACCTGCCTGGAAAGAAGGATTGCAAGGGATACGTCTTTATATGACGTGCCGGAGGAGCGCATTCGTGAGTACTGGGCGGAGTGTATTATGCCCTTAAGTAGAGAGTTCATTTTCCCGCAAAAGGAAATGGCGGATTGGATTATCAGCTAAAGGGGGAAATGCTTATGACGGTTAAGGAAATTTATGAAAGGCTGCTGAGGGCCAAACGGCCGGTGGATTTTTTTGGTGAGGCTACCACGGAAGAGGAGCTGAAAAGGTTCTATAAGGATTTTGCCAAAAAGGTTCATCCGGATTTAGTGCCTGACTGTGACAGGTATCTTGCCGGTGAGGCGTTTTCTGTGCTGAATAGACTTTATCATTTGGGTCTTGCTGAGTTCCAACAGGGCATTTATGGCGTAATTGACCAGGTGCAACTGTATTCGCATCAGTCGCCGCTGTTTGAAATCACGGCTGGAGGAAAGCGGTATCAGTTTTTTGAGAATGTGTTTGAAGGCGAGGTTGCCTATCTTTTTAAGGGGAAGTCGGCCGATGATGATATTGTGTATCTGAAAGTAGCGATTGACCCAGCAGACAATGAACTGATTGACACGGAGTATGATGTGCTTTCCACGCTTAGGCATCAGTCTTTTCCATATGTGGAACAGAAAATTCAGGTGAATGATACCAGGGCCATTTTGATGCGAGAGGTGAAGGGCATTACTATGCTGGAGCTTTTGGAGCAATATCCGCATGGTGTGCCTGCAGAGCATGTGATGTGGATGCTGGAGCGCCTGCTGAGTGCTGTGGGGTATCTGCATGCTAACTTTGTGGTGCATGGGAATATCAAGCCGGAAAATATCATCATTAACAAGGAAAATCATAATGTTTCCTTGGTTGGTTTTTCTTTCTGTATTCCTAAGGCGAATACCCCAGAGGCAAAGTACAAGATTCAAAATGATAATTATTCTGCTCCTGAGGTAAGTGCGGATGCCACGGTTTATCCGGCATCGGATGTATATTCGGTTGGCAAAATTGCGATTGCGCTTTTAGGAGGTGCCGTTTCTTCTTCTGGAATGCCCATTTCCGTGAATGCGAAAGTGAGGGCGTTTATCCGGAAAATGGTGAATCCTTCTATGATGGATAGACCAGACGATGCCTGGAAACTCTGGACGGAGCTGATTGAGCTCAGAACGGAAGTTTTTGGAACTCAGCGGTTTCAAAAATTGGACTGAGAGTGTGTTGGTTGAACATGACGCATGAAACAAATTAGTATAAGGAGGAAATCACAATGGGTGGAAGCAGCTATGACCGGGATGTGTACAGTGGTAGCTCTAGTTCAGGCTGGGGTGCTAGTTCTTATTCAGCAATGAAGATGGGCAGTAGCACTTTGGATAGCTCCCTGAGGGCTAATGGTAAGATTCTGAAAAGTACAAGCAAGAATCCTATTATTGTGGTGCTGGATGTGACTGGCTCCAACATTGATTTTGCCAGATTGGTTTATGACAAGATGCCGATGTTTTATGGGCAGATTGAGCAGAAGGGGTATTTGGATGACTTTGATATTGCTTTTTGTGCGGTGGGTGATGCCTACACGGATGATTATCCTTTGCAGATAGGTGATTTTGCAAAGGGGATTGCTTTGGACTCCCAACTGGAAAAGTTAGTGCTGGAGGGTGCTGGCGGAGGCCAGAGGAAGGAGTCTTACGAGCTTGCCGCTTATTATCTGTATAAGAATGCGGAGTTTCCACCGGGCAGTAAGCCTCTCATCTTCTTTATTGGAGATGAGGCACCTTATCCTAAGGTGAATGAGGTTCAGGCTCAGGAGTTTGGCATTGACTGCACTGAAGGTAATGTGGAGCCTTTTGAGCTTTTGCGGAAGAAGGTAAATGACAATGTCTTTATGCTCTTGAACAAGTATTGCAGTAGGAGTTTTGAAAGTGACATTACAGAGGCGTGGACCACGCGGTTGGCGCCAGAACATGTGATTAAGATTCAGGAGGAAAAGGCGATTGTGGACCTGATGCTGGGCATTATCTCCATGGTTTCGAATGCGAGAACGCTAGAGACTTATAAGGTGGATATGCTGGATAGAGGGCAGACACAGGAGCGGATTGCCGGTGTTTCGGAATCGCTTCAGAATTTTTCAAAGGTCACATCGATTGTGCCTGTGAAGGTGTCTGGGATAATTCCCAAGGCTTCCGGTGGGAAGCAAAGCACTCAGAAGGGCAAACGCCTGTAAGATGAATTTTGGTGGTACACTTATTTTAGTGTACCACCTTTTTTGGCACTTTTTGTTGTTTTTTGATGCTTTTTCTATTTATGTGCTTGACATAATGATGGGCAAAATATATAATAACAAGGCTAAATATGTTACTTTAGGACCAACCATTATTAAGGAGGTAAAATATGGGTATTCGAAACTGGTTAAACCGCAGGCGTGAGATGGAAGACGGACTGGATGATGCGGCTGTTACTAGTTCAACTGGTTCAACCACTTCAACCGCTTCAACCGTGAATGACACTTCTTGTCATGTGAAGGTTCCCGAGAAGGTGGAGAATCTTCCGCAGATAGAGCGTGAGGCACTTTACCGGTGGAGCAAAGTGTTTTTGGGAGAAGTGGCGAGTGCAGATTATACCAAGCGGTTTGTGAAGTCCCTGAATATCAGCCCGTATCATATGGGAGATACTTATTGGAATGTTAAACAGGAAGAAATGGAAAGGATTGGCTGTCTGACGGAGTGCTACCGGGCGTGCATCAGCAGAGTCTTTGCAGAGAATAATTTTCTGGCCGGCCCTGAGATGCTGGAAGAACTCATACGGGTTGTCACGGCAAATCTGGTAAGTCGCATGCTTCAGGAAACAGATATCACTTATGATTATGATCTGTCTGAGTATGAGAAAGAGATTTTTCAGTTTGGTTCAGAGCTTTTGAAGGCGGTTTATTGGGTGGCCACCGAGAATGTGGTGGATTTTGTTAGTCTTTACGAGAAAATCAATCACGGTATTGATTTCAGGCTGAAAAGCATGTATGGGCCGGAGATTACATACCGGTATACTTACCTTATTCCGGCGGAGTATCTGTTTGAACTTCCTGATTTTGTTTATGAAAAGAGATTGGGCAGTATTCAAGACAGGATGGAGGCTGTTCATGATGTGGAAGCCATCATTAGTGGAGTTCTTTCTCGGGATAATGATATTGGTGATGGCGCAGTATACCTTTCCAAGCTTAAGGAATTCATGATAAAAGAAAAGGAGTTTCTGACACTGGATTTTGAGCATATTCTGTTCCAGTATTTTGAAGAGTTTAAAGAGGAGAACGAATTAACGTCCTATAACTTTTATGCTTATGGGATACATGACCTGATTGCTGCTATTCCGCAATATTTCCCGGAAATGATTGTGGAGTCTTTTGAGTATCAGCTGGCAATGATGCAGCGTGTTTATGTATGCCAAGATGAAGTGGAGATGTTTGAAGAGGATCTGGTGGATCTGTATGAACGCATCGTCATTTATCGGAATTATAGAGCGGAAGATTTTCAGGTAACTGATTCTGATTCCTGGAAAGCAACTATTAGTAGTTTTTTTGAACTGGGGCTTTCGGGGTATGCACTGACCAGAATTTCGGATTTGCTCACGGATGGTTTAGGCGTGAGCAGAGATGAAGTGGAAGCGTACATTGAGAGTCTGACCCGGGATTATTTGGATGATTGCTACTGGATTGGTACGGATGAGGAGAGCCTCATTCATATGATTCGGCTGCTGTCTAATCCTGTTGTTTACCGTGTGATTGAAGAAGAGAAGCCGGCCATCATTGACTGCTTCTGGTAAGAATTTTGTGGTGGAGGAAAACTTGTTTCCTCCGCCATTTTTTTGTTCGCCCTAATTTTTTTGGAAAAAGGCTTGACAAGTGGGAAAAATCGTTGTAAACTATTTGAGGTTTACAGGAGGTGGCATATGGAGAAGAATATTCGTGTTAGTATGCTCACAGAAATGTATGGCAAATTGCTTACAGATAAGCAGTTTGATGTTGTTGATTTGTATTATAACAATAACCTATCACTTAGTGAAATTGCGGAAGAGCTTGGGATTACTCGTCAAGGGGTGCGCAAGATTTTGGTAAGTGCTGAGAATCATTTGTTTGAAATAGAAGAAAAATTGGGTTTCTTAGAGCAAAAGTTGCAGCAAAGAAAAGTTTTGAGTGAAGTGATTCGTCAAACAGAAGATAAATGGATAAAAGAAAAATTAACCAATTTATTATAAAGATAAAGGAGTTTCGAGAATGGCTTTTGAAAGTTTAAGTGAAAAACTTCAAGGAGTGATGAATAAATTAAGAGGAAAGGCAAGGATTACGGAGGATGACATCAAAGAGGTTTCAAGAGAGGTAAAGCTTGCACTTTTAGAGGCAGATGTTAACTATAAGATTGTCAAAGATTTTACCGCTAAGATTAGTGAAAAGGCGTTAGGACAAGATGTCTTAAAAAGCTTAACACCTGGCCAGCAGGTTATCAAGATTGTGCATGATGAGCTTGTGGATTTGCTTGGAAAAGAGGAGGTTCCTCTTAATATTTCTGCGAATCCGCCTACTATCATCATGATGGCAGGTCTTCAGGGTTCTGGTAAAACTACCATGGCTGCTAAGCTTGCTAATATGCTTAGAAAGAAAGGAAAGTCTCCGCTTTTGGTAGCGTGTGATATTTATAGACCGGCAGCAATTGACCAGTTGCAGGTACTTGGAAAACAGTTAAATATTCCGGTGTTTGCAGATAAGGAGTCAAAAGATGTCATTGATATTTCTGGAAGAGCTTTGAAAGAGGCAAATTCCAAGTTAAATGATGTGGTAATTGTAGATACTGCAGGTAGGCTTCATATTGATGAAGAACTGATGGATGAGTTAAAAAGATTAAAGGCTTTTTTAAAACCGCATGAGATTTTGCTTGTAGTAGATTCCATGACGGGACAAGATGCCGTTACGGTGGCACAGAGTTTTGATGAGCAGCTTGGCATTGACAGTGTGGCACTTACCAAATTGGATGGTGATACTCGTGGCGGTGCGGCACTTTCTGTTAAGGCGGTTACTGGTAAGCCTATCAAGTTTTCTGGTACGGGTGAAAAGATGAATGATATTGAGGTATTTCATCCAGACAGAATGGCAACAAGAATCCTTGGCATGGGTGATGTACTAACGCTGATTGAAAAAGCGGAAGAATCGTTTGATATGGAAGCTGCGGAAAAACTTGAGAAAAAGCTTAGAAAGCAAGAGTTCACTTTGCAGGATTATCTAGATCAGTTAAAGCAAATTAAGAAGATGGGGTCAATTAAATCTATTTTAGGAATGATTGGCATTGATCCGCAGACCATTGAACAGGCAAAGGTGGATGAGAAGCAGTTTGTGAGGGCTGAGGCAATTATTCAATCCATGACTATTAAAGAACGTGAAGACCCAGATATTCTAAATGGTAAAAGAAGAAGAAGAATCGCTGATGGCGCTGGTACCACGGTGCAAGAGGTGAATAAATTTATCAAACAGTATACAGATACTAAGATGATGATGAAGAGCATGATGAGTGGTAAGGGACCAATGAAGGGTCTCATGAAAAAGGTCATGGGAGAGGCTAGTAAGCTGGATGCAGATAATATCTCGGAAGAGGACATCAAGAAGATGACCAATATGAATAGCTTAAAAGACTTAAGAAAGTTTATGAAATAGAAAAATGAAATTTCAGTTGAAGGAGGTGAAAACGCATGGTAAAGATTAGACTTAGAAGAGATGGTGCTAAAAAAGCTCCTTATTATAAAGTTGTTGTAGCTGATTCTAGATTCCCAAGAGATGGTAGATTTATTGAGGAAATCGGGGTTTATGATCCAATGAAGGAACCAGCTGTGATCAAGATTGATACAGATAAGTATGAAACTTGGATAAAGAATGGAGCAAGACCAACAGACACAGTAAAAAAATTATTCGACAAAGTTTCTAACTAAGTAGTCTGACTAAGTAGAAAGGAATGATACTAAAAATGAAAGAAATGTTAGAAATACTTGTGAAAAATCTTGTGGACAATCCAGATAAAGTTGTTATCACGGAAAAAGAAAATGAAAAAGATGTTGTGATGGAACTTAGCGTTGACCCATCTGATATGGGAAAGGTGATTGGCAAACAAGGTAGGATAGCAAAGGCAATTCGTGTTTTAATGAAAGCTTATGCAACAAAGCTTGGCAAAAAGGTTAGCGTAGATATTCTTGATTAGTTTTTAAAATTGAGAAAAGTTCTTGGAGGAGTTTTGATGGTAGATTATTTTGAGATTGGACATATTTCTAATACGCATGGTCTCAAAGGGGAATTAAAAGTAAGACCTTTTACAAAGAGTAAAAAAGATTATGAAAAATTAAAAAGTATCCTTGTTGATTTTAATGGTACCTTAAAAGAATATCAGATTGATACTGTTAGGTACCAGCAAGACATCGTATTATTGAAATTGAAAGAAGTAAATGATATTGATGAGGCACTGAAATTAAAAGGAAAATATATCAGGATTCCAAGAGAAGCTGCTAAGGAAACGGCAGAGAATGAATTTTTTATTGCTGACTTAATTGGTTGTGAAGTATATCAGGAAGAACTCATTGGAGTTGTGGATGATGTTTTCACAAGCGGCGCTGCGGATGTTTATGTGGTGAAAAGAAAAGGGAAAAAGGATTTACTGCTTCCTACCATTGCATCGGTAGTGAAAAAGATTGATGTGAAGCTTAGACGAATTGACGTGGAGATTCCAAGGGGGCTAGAAGATGAGGTTTGATGTGCTTACTCTTTTCCCGGAAATGTTTGAACCTGTTAAGACAAGCATTTTGGGGAGAGCTACTAAGAATCATTTATTGGAACTGAATCTGATAAACTTTAGAGAATTTTCTACGGACAAACAAAAGCATGTAGATGATTGCCCGTACCGGTGGTGGTGCTGGAATGGTGATTAAACCAGAGCCAGTGTATGCTGCTTATAGGTCGGTTGTGGACACACTTTCTTATAAGCCAAAAGTGATATTCTTATCGCCTCAAGGAAAAGTGTTTGATCAGAATATGGCTAGAGAACTTGCCAAAGAAGAGCATTTGATTCTGCTTTGTGGTCACTATGAAGGAATTGATCAGAGGCTGATTGATGAAATCGTGGATGAAGAAATTTCGATTGGTGATTATGTTTTGACGGGAGGGGAACTTCCTGCAATGGTTCTGATAGATGCCATTTCTAGAAACATTAAGGGAGTGCTAAATGAGGAATCGGTGGAAGAGGAGTCTTTTAGTGATGGGTATTTAGAGTATCCACAGTATACAAGACCGGAAGAGTTTTTGGGCAGAAGAGTGCCGGAGGTTTTGCTTTCGGGGCATCATGCAAATATTCAAAAATGGAGGCGTGAGCAGGCATTGGAAAATACCAAGCGCAAGCGTCCAGATTTATTAAGAAAAATTAATTTAGAATGATAAAATTCTAAAAGAAAGGAGTCAAACAATGGATAAGATTAAAGCTATTGAAAACGAACAACTTAGAGAAAACAAGCTTGTTTTAAATATTGGTGATACTGTTAGAGTACACGTTAAAATCAAAGAAGGAAATAAAGAAAGAATTCAGGTTTTTGAAGGTACTATCATCAAAAAACAAGGTGGTGGATCAAACGAAACTTTCACAGTAAGAAGAGTTGCGTATGGTACAGGAGTTGAAAAAACATTCCTTGTAAATTCACCAAAGGTTGAAAAAGTTGAAATCGTTAGAAGTGGTAAAGTTAGAAGAGCTAAACTTTACTATCTAAGAGACAGAGTTGGTAAGGCAACAAAGGTTAAAGAGAAAATTACTTCTAAAGAAGATAAGAAAGCTGAATAACAAAAAGGAGCCAAATTGGCTCCTTTTTCTATTTCACTCTTAGAATATATTTAATTTCTGATGCATTTTTTGTTGCGGAATTTGAGATTCCGGCTACTTTAATGCTTCCGTCAGAGCCGCAGTTGTATACTTTCATGCTAATGGTGCCATTGGCATTTTGTGTGTAAGACGAGAAAAATTCAACGTGTCCCTGCGTGACAAGGATGTCTCCTGGTTTTGCGTTTGCAAGTCCTCCGTTTACCACTTGTAAGTAGTCGTTTCCACCGTTTGCTCCAATGGATGCGAATGTGGCACTATTTCTTTGATAACTGAAATAGTTTTTCATTGCGGTTTTTCCGTTAGCATTTGCATATTCGTAAAGTACCCAAGTGGTAAAAGCACTACAGTCAACATAGTATTTTCCACTATAGGATTTACTCTTATCTGCTGGGATTGATCTTACTCCATCTGCTAAGCTATAGTTGAAATTGTTATTGGCATAGTATGATTTGCAATTTTTGATGATGGTTAGTAAGTCTTTTGCATTTCTGCTAAATGCAGGCAATGAAGTGTTAGTTGTGGTTGTGTTAGTTGATGTATTGCTTGTGGTAGTTGTTACAGGTTTGGTTACTTGTAAATATGTAGTGTTAATATATCCATATCTATTATTATATTTCACATAAGACCATCCATCACTTCTGTTTTGATAAACATATACCTCTGTGCCTTTTGCAAGAATGCCATAAGAAGTGTTACCTGTAGAAGGACCATTTCTAAAATTAACATTAGCAGATGCATATCGATAGGCATTTACAGTTGTTGTAGAGCTATTAGTTGTAGTAGTTGTGCTAGCACTTCCAAGTTCTTTCTTTAAAGCACTTCTAGTAAGTGCTCCAACAATTCCATCTACTTCTAAACTATTTTCTTTTTGGAAAAGTATGACCGCATTCTGTGTTTGAGGACCGAATGCTCCATCAATCGTAAGCGAATATCCATTCTGTCTTAACATATCCTGCACCCATTTTACACCTATTCCTGTATTGCCATATCTAACCAAACTTGTTGGTTCAGCGTATGGCGATGTATATGCAGCGTAAGAGATAGAAGAAATACCAACTGTAAGAATCATTAGGATACTTACTAAAATGAAAATACGAAACCTCACCATATCACCTCCTAGATAAAGTTCTGAGGACGGAAGCTCCTTTGTTCCATCCTTCATTTTCATTGTAACATGTTGTACTCCATATTGTGAATGAATAATGTCTGGAAGTGTTGATAAATAAAGACTTTATATGAAAATAATTGAAAAATTGCTCTTTTTTTGATTGCGTGGTATAATATAATCGTGTTTTATATTATTTTTGGGAGATAACCGAGAAAAGAAGATACGATACATGACCAGTAACAAAGGAAAGAATATAATTGTGAACATGCAGACAATGAAAGGAGATTCAAAGTGAAAAAAATGTTATGCGTTCTGATGGGTCTGGTAATGTTTCTGGCTATTAGCTGTTCACGGGCGGAGAGCATTTCCATTTTTGCAGAAGAAAACATCTCTTCAAGACAATATGGGGCATCGCAAGGAGCTCTTGAAAAGATTGAAATGCTTCAGGATCCTCAAATTCTGGAGGAATTACAGGCATACTTTCCAATTAATGAATTTGAGACTGAAGAAGAAACAATGTTTTTCTACAAGAAATACCTAGCTCTTATTGCTCGAGACGGATGTGGCTATGCTGCAGCAACGAATCTTGTATTCGAAAAATTTGAAGGAGAACCAGAAAAATTTGAGGAAACATTTGGCTTTCCAATGTATTCTGTTGATACAGAGGGGAATGTTAATTTCAATTATGAACTGTTCTTGCTAAAATTTTTTAACTATGCCATTCTTGAACACAATTATTCTAAGGAAATTGTGTTTGATTCGATGGCTAAGGATCTAGCCGATAACTCGCTGAATAATTATGTGAATTCTGAATATTACAACCAGAAAAAACCTAATGATTTTTACAAGTGGTCTAACGAAGAATTAGAAGAGTGGATGCAATACGAAGAAGAAAAAAGTTCAAGGTTTCATACTCTTTATGAAAAATGGATTTTTTCTCAAAATCATTATATGGATTTTGGTACTATTTTTGATGAAGAATATATGGGGTTGGGAAGCTTTTTGGAAAATTATGGACTAAAAATTCATTATGACTTCTTTGACACCATCACATGTAAAGAGTTAAAGCCAGGAGACATTGTCGGTGGTGATAATTATGCTCTCTATCAAACAAATGATGATATTATGGTAGAGCATATAAGAGCGCATGCGGTCTATGTTACTGATGTTTCAGAGGAATCTGTTATAGTATCTTCATGGGGATTGCAGTGGAAGTTTGATGATACGAAGACCCGTTGGATTTCCGCGATTAGAATCACCATAGATTAGGCTTTTAAGACCGATGTCTTGAGAAATTATTTCTCAAGACATTTTTTTCTTGCATTTTATGTAAAACCGTGTTACAATGTAGTCATTCTAGAAAGAAGAAAGTAAATATGTGAAGGTGAGTATGTGTTTGAGCCACATAGGAGTTTTTGAAGAACTTTACACGTTTAAGAATAACATTTAAGCGGAGTCACTTATCCTAAAGGGATAAGTGTGCTCCGCTTTCGTTTTTCTAGAAAAAAGATACTTGCCAGGAAGGAGGAGAAAATATGGCAGTAATTGAAGTTAAAAATCTAAAGAAAAACTTCAGAGTAAAACTAAAGGAGAAGGGACTAAAAGGTAGTTTAAAATCTATGGTGAAGGCGAGCTATAGAACAGTGGAAGCGGTAAAAGGAGTCAATTTTGAAGTCCAGGAAGGAGAAGTCATTGCCTTTATTGGACCAAATGGTGCAGGAAAAAGCACTACTATCAAAATGCTTACTGGAATTCTTTATCCGGATGGTGGTGACATCAGAGTCTTAGGCATCGATCCAACCAAGGAGAGGAAAAAGCTGGCGTATGAAATTGGTACCGTATTTGGTCAGAAAGAGCAGTTGTGGATGCACTTAACGCCATATGATAACTTCAAATTCTTTGGTGCAATTTATGATATTCCGGATAAGGAAGCTGAAAAGAGAATTGAGGAAATCAAGGAGCTTTTTGAGCTTCAAGAAATTATGAATACTCCGGTAAGAAATTTGAGTTTAGGGCAGAGGATTAGGTGCGAGATTGCGGCATCTTTAATTCATCAGCCAAAGGTTCTTTTTTTAGATGAGCCTACCATTGGGCTTGACCCGGTTGTAAAGGATAGTATTCGAAAATTGATTAAGAAGATGAATAAGGAATATCACACAACTGTCTTTTTGACGAGCCATGATGTTTCGGATATTGAGAAACTTTGCAAAAGGGTTATCATTATTAACAATGGTGAGCTTGTCATGGATGATTCTATGGAGAATTTAAAATATCATCATTTAAACAAAAAAATAATAGAGATAAAACTTGCCAAAATGGCTGATTTTAGTAATTTTGATGGAATAAAAGTGTTAAAGCAAAAAGATACCAATTTCAAACTAGAGATTGATTTGAAAAAGAAATCCATCGCAGATGTTTTAAAGTTAATTCATTCGGATGATTTGATCGATATGAATATTTCAAACACACCGCTTGAGGAAATCATCAGTGAGATATACAGAGATGGGGTGAAAGTATGAAAAAATACTTATACATTTTTAGAGCAGAAATGATGAGCGCCCTACAGTATTTCTCGAACCTTTTTTCAGGATTCATTGGCTACTTTATCATTATTTTTATTCTATTAAATTTATGGAATTATATTTATGATGATCCGACGGAACTTATCAATGGATACACAAAAACGCAGATGATTTGGTATGTTATTATTACGGAAATTCTTTGGAAAATTTTCAATGGCAGAAAATTTTGCAGACAAATTTGTAATGATGTAAAGGGTGGAAATATTGCCTACAACATGAACAAACCATATAGCTATATTGGTTACGTTTTATCGAGTCATTTGGGAGAAGGGCTTGTGAAGACAGTTGCTTATGTAGCGGTTGGGATGATTCTTGGCAAAATATTTTTGGGAACCTTTCCATCGCATTCTGTTAGTAGCCTAATGATTGTGTTCCTATCTGGATTGCTTGCTGTCATTATTGATGCATTGTGCATTATTTTTATTAGTTTGATATCGTTTTATATTGAAGATGCACATCCGCTTTATTGGTTATATAGTAAGATGATATTAATTCTTGGAACGATGTTTCCGGTTGAATTTTTCCCAACGGCATTACAAGGAATCATTGCGATGACACCAATTTACGTTATTTGCTATGGACCTGCAAAGCTATTTGTGGATTTCAGCATGGACAGTGCAATCCATATCATCATTTTTCAAATTTTATATGTGCTGGTAGCTTATGCGCTATGTTTGGCACTATACAGGAAAGGAGTGAGAAAATTAAATGTTAACGGCGGTTAAAAATCAAATAAAAGTTACTTTTATTTCTGTAAAGTATGCGCTTATGCGCGAGATGTTAAATAAGACTACCTTTTTGATGAATGTCATTTTTATGATACTCAATAATGCAAGTTTTATCCTTCAATGGGTTGTGATTTATTCGTTAAAGAGTGATGTTGGAGGATATAGTTTTGGGCAGGTATTATTACTTTGGGGAACGGCAGCGTCAACATTTGGCTTTGCTCATTTCTTCTTTAAAAAGTCATTTTCTTTGTCGGATGCCATTACGAATGGAAAACTAGATTCTTATTTGGTACAACCTAAGAATGTATTGATATCAGCAATTACCTCCGATGTGGAACCATCGGCTATTGGAGATTTGATATATGGAGTCATCATGCTAATTGTTAGTGGACTAACAATCCCGAAAGTTTTATTATTTATTTTATTTACGATTTCGGGTGGAATTACCATGACAAGTTTTGCGGTTATCCTTGCAAGCCTTAGTTTTTGGTTTGGCAGAGCAGATAGCGTTGCCGATACGGGAAATGGAATGATAACACACTTTGCAACATACCCGGACGGAATCTTTCATGGGATTTCTAAAATCATTCTTTATACCATCATACCTGCGGGAATCATCAATTATATTCCCGTTAGTGTGATGACAACATTTGATGTGAGATTAACACTTTTAGTACTAGCCATAACGGTTGGCATGACAGCGCTTGCATTCCTATTCTTTTACCGTGGATTAAGAAGATATTCTTCTTCAAACTTAATGATTGCAAAAATTTAAGGGCAGGAAAGAGTCCGTCAAAAAGGGACGTCCCTGATTGACGGAAAAAAGGTGGAACTTGAATGACGGAGAGGCAGGAAAGAGTTCGTCAAAAAGGGACGTCCCTGATTGACGGAAAAAAGGCGGAACTTGAATGATGGAGAAGCAGGAAAGAGTTCGTCAAAAAGGGACGTCCCTAATTGACGGAAAAAAAGATGGAACTTGATTGACGGAAGGGCAGGAATGTCTTTGAAGGGATTCCTTGAAACATGTGGGTGTTTCTGATATAATTTTTATGAGGTTTAGTTGGTCAGGGGAGAGACTTGCTTGGGATGTACCATTGTGAGAATTTGATTGGGAAAAGGATGGATTGATGTTGGAATTTATTTTAACGCAGGTGATCGGGGCGATTGGTTATTCACTGCTAGCAATAAGTTATTTTAGAAAAGAGAAAAAGCAAATTTTATCGATGCAAATTATTGCTTATGTGATGTTTACCATACATTATTATTTGCTTAGTGGAATGACGGGTTCTATCTGTAATTTGCTGGGACTCATTGCACTGGTGATGATTTATCTATTTGATAAATATGAGAAGAATAAAAAGATATTAGTGATGTGTATGATTCCTTTTGTCATTTTGATTGCACTCTTTACTTATCAAAATGCTTATTCGTTGCTTCCAATTGTTGCATCTGTGACGGTGATTCTTTCTTTTATCATGGATAATGAAAATGTGATTAGAATGATTGGAATCGTGTCTGCTGTTTGCTGGCTTGTGTATGCGATTGTGTATCAGTCTTATGTTGCAATTGTGTTTGAGGTGATAACGGTGATATCGATTGTGATTGCGCTTTTCAAAAATAGCAGGTGATAAAAATCACCTGCTTATTTTTATCTAATATTCTCAAGATAATGATTTAAGAAGTTTCTGATGCTTTGCCATGTATCATTACTATTGGTATCGAATCGATTGATTATTTTATTGAGATAATCCTTGCTTTTGATGATTTCAAAACTTTCATCAAAATTGATATCAAAAATAAATGCAAGGAGACGAATGACGGAATTTACTGGTTGATCATCCGTATCGTTTTCATTTTTAATCAGCTGTTTATGATAGAGGGTTTCTAATATTTGGGGACTGATTGTTTCATGGCGAATGATTTCTTCTTGACCTTGCCAAAATATTTCGGTTGCCTCATATAATATATCAATCTTATCAGCATCTCTAATTAATTTGGCAAAGAAAAGTTCTCTATCATTTAAACCGTCTTCAATTTGGAATTTGTTATGGTTTTTCACGGATACTTTAATGAGCCTATCATATTGACTAGTGGCAATAAATTTTCTTATCTGTTTTTCTAGAATTTGAACGCCAACATCACCATGGTCAAAACTATGAAGATCGTTGAAAGTTTGAAATTTTGTTTGCTGTTCAAACCTGCCAATATCATGCAATAAGCCGATGACGGAAGCGATTTCAACATCTTCTTGAGATAGATTCATTTTTTGAGCAATTTCTGAGGAAATGTCCATGACCCTCAAAGAATGAAAAACTTTTCTGCTAATAGAGACATTTTCTTGATTATAGTTATTTGTGTAATTCATAAATTCTCTTTTTGCTTTTTCTAAATCGATATACATTTGTTTCATTCCCTTCTTCGTATTTAGTATATAATTTTGCATGATAAAAATCAAATAGATTATGTCATGACATACTTTTTATGCTATAATGCTGTCTATAGAATTAAAATAAGTTCCATAGAGAATTTTGAAAATAGTGGAGGGATATTATGTATTTCATCAGTGCTTGCTTAGTGGGGGTAAACTGTAAATATAATGGCGGAAACAATTTGAATGAAAAGGCGCTTGCGTTAGTAAAAGCGGGGAAGGCAATTCCTGTTTGTCCTGAACAGCTTGGTGGACTTACCACACCTAGAATTCCATCTGAGATAAAAGTGTTAGACGGAAAAAGGCGTGTGATGAATAAGGAAAATCATGATGTCACGGAAAATTTTGAAAAAGGTGCAAAGGAAGTATTAGAGCTTGCTAAAAAGTTAAACATTGAAAAGGTGATTTTGCAGTCAAGGAGTCCATCTTGTGGTGTAGGGAAAGTTTATAGTGGCAACTTTGATGGTGAGCTGGTTGATGGAAATGGAATTGCTGCTCAATTGTTAATTGAAAATGGGATAGAAGTTGTGGACGCGCAAGATATGGATAATTGGTAATAATAGGGGTTGCGAAAATGAATTTGTTAAAAGAGAAAAGGGAAAATTTCAATGATATAGATGATTTAGATGACTTGAAGGCGGAATATGATAAGCTACAATTAGAGTATGGAGCCAAGGAGTTAGATTCCATTTATCATGGTGGGTGTATGAATCATCCAGATATTTGTTTTGTTTTCATGAATCCAACGGGGAGAAATATTGCATCGAACAAATCATGGAAAGGCTTAAAATCTCCATGGATTGGTACGAAAAATATCTGGGATTTGTTTGTGGCACTAGAGCTGTTGGACCCGAAAATTTATGATAGGATTAAATCGATGAAGGGAAATGAATGGACGGAAGAGTTTGCAGAGCTTGTGTATGATGATGTGAGAAGGCATAAATATTTTATCACCAATCTTGGAAAGTGTACGCAGGTGGATGCGAGGCCGCTTCCGGACAGTGTGTATCTTCAGTATTTACATTTGTTAGAGAAGGAAATTGAAATTGTGAATCCTAAGGTGATTGTGCTTTTTGGGAATCAAGTGAGCTCCATTGTTCTAGGGCAAAAAATATCAGTATCACAGTGCAGGAAGCAAAGGTTTAGCAAGAATATCAATGGGAGAGAGTACGAGTGTTATTCTGTTTTTTATCCTGTGGGGAATGGGAGGTTTAACATGGGAAAGTCCATTGAGGATATTCGCTGGATTCTTCAAAACATGCCACACAGTAAGGGGCTGTAGAAAACTCCAGTTGCCCAAGGGGACAGTGATATCTACTCCAAACCCCATACCTAACCTCCCTAGGTTTGGAGTAGATATCACTGTCCCCTTGGGCGACTGGAGTTTTCTACAGCCCCTATTTTGGTCTGATTTCCCTGATTATCCTTTTTTGGTTTGTTTTGCTTGGCTGGTTTGCTTGATTTTTTAGGAGGGGATGATGTTGTTTTGAGTAAGGTATTCGGAGATTGCTTGGATGAATGTTTCTCCGTACTTTTCGAATTTTGCTTCTCCTACTCCTTTGATGGCTAGCATGCTTTCTTTGCTTACTGGATAGTAGGCGGACATTTCTTTTAGGGTGGTGTCTGCAAAGATAATGAATGGCGGGACGTTGTTTTGTATAGCTAGTTCCATTCTTAGTTTGCGCAATTGTTCGAATAGTGTTTTGTCTACGTTTAGTGGTTTTTGTGTTGTGTTTGCACCGTCTGTATCATCCATATGGAATCCGATTTTCTTTTCCGGAATTTTTTCAAATTTGCGTTTTACTAATACTTTTTGGCCACAAAAGAGTACCTCATCTGCTCTAGGTGTTAGAGATAGGACAGGGTATTCGTTTCCTACTGTTTTGACATAGTCTTCTGTTTCTAAATAGGCGATAAAGCTTTTGATGGTTTCTTTCGTGTATTCGTGCATGATGCCGTATGTGGACAGCTCATCAAAATGGTATCGTCTAATTTTTTCTACTTTTGCTCCTTTTAGGACATCGGTGACGAGATTACTTCCAAAATTTCCGCGCATGCGTTTGATGCAGGATAATATTTTTTGGCTTTCTAGGGTGATGTCTGAAATTTCTACGGTGCTTAGGCAGTTGCTACAGTTGTCACAATGGTCAAACTGCGTTTCTTCTCCAAAGTATTCTAAAATATATTTTCTAAGGCACTTGTCTGTGTTGCAATAATCTATCATGTCATTTAGTTTTTCATATTCGTAGAAATGGTTTTCGTTTGGGATGGAGTCTATTAAAAATTTATTATCTACGATGTCTGAACGTGAGAATAACAAAATACATTCCGATGCCAAGCCATCACGCCCTGCACGGCCGGCTTCTTGGTAGTAGCTTTCTAGGTCTTTTGGCATGTTATAGTGAATGACAAAACGGATGTTGGATTTGTCAATACCCATGCCGAAGGCGTTTGTGGCTACCATGATTTGTGTTCTGTCATAAGTGAAATCATCTTGGTTTTGAGTTCTTGCCTTTTCTGTCATGCCGGCGTGATATTTAGAGACTGAGTATCCTAGGTCTGACAGTTTTTGGTGCAGGCTATCTACGTTTTTTCTGGTGACGCAGTAGATAATACCAGAGCTTGCGGTGGCAAAATCACCTTTTAAGTATTCTTTGATAAAGTCAAATTTTTTCTCTGGGGTTTCTACTTTAAACGTGAGATTTTTCCTGTCAAAACTTGTGGTAAGAGAAAATGGGTTTTGCAGTTCTAGCAAATGAATGATATCTTCCTTTACCCTCTTGGTGGCGGTTGCTGTAAAACTGGAAACGATAGGACGTTTCTTTAATTTTTTGATGACCTCTGCAATATAGCAATAGCTTGGCCTAAAGTCATGGCCCCATTGTGATACGCAGTGTGCCTCATCAATGGTAAACATGGAGATATCAATATTGTTTAGCACATTGAGAAAGGTTTCTGACTCTAATCTTTCTGGCGCAACGTATATGATTTTATAAACATTATGTACGATGTTTTCAATGGTTTGTTCATAGTCACGGTAGGACAGGGTGCTGTTAACGTAAGTGGCAGGGATGCCTACTTCATTTAAACTATCCACTTGATCTTTCATGAGTGAAATTAAGGGAGAGATGACGATAGTGACTCCCTCAAAAATAACGGCAGGAATCTGGTAGCAGATAGACTTTCCAGCACCGGTTGGCATGATGCCTAGGGTGTCTTCACCGTTTAAAATATGCTCTATGATTGTTTCTTGACCATGCCTAAAGGTGTCATAGCCAAAGTATTTTTTTAGTACTGTTTTTGGTTCCATTTATTTACCTCACTTTAAGGGGATTTTTGTGACGGGTGCCACTTTTTGAAATAATGAATCATGATGCCATCCGTGATTTGCTAATTGCATCATAATTGGTTAAGAGCTGTTTGTCAAGTAGAAAATGCGTATTTTGAAGCCAATTACTTCCTAAAGCGGCTTTTTTGTGATATAATGCGTGAAAGGTGAAAAAAGATGGATGGAGAAAAAATAATAGAGGCGGCAAAAGTAATTAAAAATGGAGGAATTGTTTTATTTCCCACAGAAACTGTGTATGGGATTGGAGCAAATGCACTAAATGATGAAGCGGTGGAAAAGATATTTATCGCCAAGGGGCGTGCACAGGATAATCCTTTGATTTTGCATATTTCAGATAGGGAGATGTTAGCACAGATTGTAGAGGATGTATCTGAAATGGAATATAGGCTGATGAATGCTTTTTGGCCGGGGCCTTTTACCATAATTCTAAATAAAAAAGAGGGGATTGCCAATGTTGCTACCTGCCATGGAAATACGGTTGGCGTTAGAATGCCGAGCAATCCCATTGCACAAGAACTCATAAGAGAGGCAGGGGTGCCTATTGCAGCACCGAGTGCGAATATTTCAGGCAAGCCGAGTGGAACCAAACTTTCGGATATTTTTGAGGAATTAAAAGACAAAGTGGATTACATGATAGATGGCGGAGAAACAGACATTGGGCTTGAGTCTACTGTTGTAAGGGTGATTGAGGATGAAGTGAGAATCTTAAGACCTGGTAAAATCACCCAAGAGGATATTGAAAAAGTCATGAATCATGTGGAAATTGACAAAAATGTGATGGGGGAGATTGCACCAAATGAAAAGGTATTGTCTCCGGGCATGAAGTACAGGCATTATGCACCAAAGACGCATTGCAAATTGATTTATAGTAGTGATAGCAATAAAATGATTGCTAAGGTTCTTAGCATCGCTAAGGAATATCAAAATGTGGTCATCTTGTCTTTTCGTGAAGATATTGCTAGTTTTAAGGGCTATGAATGTATTGATATTGGGAGTAAAAATGATTTAGAAGAGGTTTCTCATCATATTTTTTCTGCATTAAGAAAAATTGATGAGTATGATGTTGATTTGGCTCTGATAGAAGGAGTGGAAGCAAAGCGGCATTGGCCTTGCCATTATGAACAGATTAATGAGAGCATGTGAACATGATTTTGTCATTGTCATTTAGGAATCGTCATCTAGGGACAGCTCTTCGTCAATTAGGGACAACCATTTTTGACGTAACATAATTAAGTGAAATATTAAGGGTCGCATCTTTTTATTTCATTGAATTTAATTGGCATAGAGTAAAGGCTTTAAGGGTTGAATTATTTGTATATGAATAGAAAAGTTGATAAAATATCAATCAAATAATAATGAATACAAAATAAAAAATGGGTATTAAGAGAGGAGTTATGTAACGTCAAAAAGTGCTGTCCCTAAATGATTTTATTTTATGAAAGGAGAAACTAATGGAAAATAATGATTTAGTAAAACAAGGAAAAAATGAAATAACAAAAACTGATATTTCTATTATGGGAAATAAAGAAATTACTTCTGATTTTATGTTAGAAGAGATTATTTCTAAAGCTATTCAAATACCCGGTGTAAAAGTAGATAGAAATAAGTTCCTAGCAGAAGAATTTTCTTCAAAAGTTGATATACTAGAAAATATAATTAATAATGGCCCAATAGAGACTGGAATATCTAGAGAAGAAATTAATAATTTAGCGAATAAATTAATAATAAAAAGAACGAGTCAATCTTCAATTGCTTCATTTGCTGCTGGTATTCCTGGAGGATTAGTAATGGCGGCAACAATTCCAGCAGATATATTACAATTTTTTGGAATGGCTTTAAGACTTGCACAGGAACTATCATATCTATATGGAGCAGACGATTTATGGAAAAATGGACAAGTTGATGATGAAAAAATTAAAAATCAATTAATACTTTACTGTGGAGTTATGTTTGGAGTATCTGGAGCAGTTTCGGGTGTTAGGGTTTTATCAACTCAAATTGCAAAAACAGCACTAAAGAAAATTCCGCAAAAAGCATTAACCAAAACATTTTGGTATCCAATTATTAAAAAAACATGTTCATTTGTTGGATATACTCTTACAAAGAAGGCTTTCGCTTCTGGTGTTTCTAAAGCAATACCAGTTATTGGTGGTGTAATATCGGGAACAATTAATTTTGCCTCAATGATGCCTATGGCAAAGAGACTAAATGGTACATTGGATGAAGCTACTTTTGATTATTCAGAAGAAGAATTTAATAAAGATATTGAAATATTAAGTACTGAAAGTGGAGAAGTAACTGAAGAAGAAAAACAAGATTTCAAAGAAAAATTTGCAGAAGGATTTAATAAAACTAAAGATAGTGTTTCAAATTGGTTTTCCAAATTAGGTAAGAATAAAAATGAGTCAAAAAAAGACCCTATAGAAGAAATAAAAAAATATAAAGAATTATTGGATTCTGGTATTATTAATCAGGAAGAATTTGATAACAAGAAAAAAGAACTATTAAATTTATAAAGATTTGAGTTACTCGTAAGATTTTGTCATTTAGGGACCGTCATTTAGGGACAACCCTTTTTGACGTAACATAATTAAGTGAAATATTAAGGGTCGCATCCTTTTATTTCATTTAATTGGCATAAAGTAAAAGCTATAAGGGGTAAAATTATTTGTTTTTGAAAGGAAAAATTGTTAGAATATCAAGCGAACAATAATGAATAAAAAAGGTATTAAGAATGGAATTATGTAACGTCAAAAATGGTTGTCCCTAATTGACGCTCCCTAATTGACGAAATCAAATTCAATGGGCTATTCTCACATTATCAAACACCAGTGAAAGTACTGAAAAATAAGCATTTTTTGCAAGGAGATGAGAAATAATGTCGAAAGATTTAATCATAAGAAGCAGTAGTGCAGAATTTTTAATATTTGAGAGACAGTCACATGATAAAGGAGTTCAAGTTAGATTTGAAAATGGAGACTTATGGTTAACCCAAAAAGCAATAAGTGAATTATATGACTGTTCCACAGACAATGTTGGATTACATTTAAAAAACATATATAATGACTATGAATTGGACAGGGATTCAACTACCGAGGATTTCTCGGTAGTTCAAAAAGAGGGAAATAGAGAAGTAAAAAGAACAATCAAGTATTATAATTTAGATGCGGTAATTTCTGTAGGATATAGGGTAAATTCAGACCGAGCAATACAATTCAGAAGGTGGGCAACGAATATATTAAAAGAGTTCTCTAAAAAGGGATATATTATTGATAAAAAGAGAATGGAAAATGGTGCTTTTTTTGACGAAGACTATTACGATTCTTTACTTGCTGAAATAAGAGAAATACGATTATCTGAGAGAAGATTCTATCAAAAAATAACGGATATATATGCAACTAGTGTAGACTATGATTCTAGGTCACCAATTACAATAAAGTTCTTTAAAAAAGTTCAAAATAAAATGCATTATGCGGTATCTCATCAAACTGCAGCAGAGATAATCTATCATAGAGCAGATGCAGAAAAAGACAATATGGGATTAACATCATGGAAAAATTTTCCTAATGGAAAAATACTTGAGACAGATGTAGTCAGTGCTAAAAACTATTTATCAAAAGAAGAATTAGAACAATTAGAATTGATAGTTTCTGCATTTTTAGATTTAGCAGAAGCAAGAGCAAAAAGAAATATTCCTATGACGATGGAGGATTGGGCAACAAGAATTGATAAGTACTTGTTATCAGATGATAGAGATATATTAAAGGATGCAGGAAAGATATCACATGAGATAGCTTGTGATAAGGCTTTAACTGAATTTGAAAAATATAGAGTGAAACAAGACAAGTTATATAAATCAGATTTTGATAAATTAATGGAAGAAAGCGAGAATTATTATGTCATTTAGGGACAGCCCTTTTTGACGTAACATAATTAAATGAAATATTAAGGGTCGCATCTTTTTATTTCATTTAGTTGGCATAAAGTAAAAGCTTTAAGGGATAAAATTATTTGTTTAAGAAAGGAAAAATGGCTAAAATATCAAGTGAACAATAATGAATAAAAAAAGGTATTAAGAATGGAATTATGTAACGTCAAAAAGGACTGTCCCTAATTGACGTTAAAATATTAAATATAACAGTTGAGAAAAGGTAAGATAAAGATGAAACTAATACTGAGTTCCTGTGATTTTCTAAATGAAAATTCTAAAAAAGTTATTTTAGAAAATATAGACAAAAATATAGCAGAGTGTAAAGTGTTGTTTATACCGAATGAAAATGCAACACAAGAGAAGATTTGTTCTGATAAATATTACAATAGATTATACAGTGATGGATTTACAAATAGAAAAAATATTTATATCTTTAATGAATTCGAATCAGACAAATACAGAAATTTAGACATTGATTTAATTTATATCAGTGGTGGTAATACTTTTGCTACTCTAAACAAATTAAAAAAATGTGGTTTTGATAAAGATATAATTAATTATATTAAGAAAAGTGTTACGTATATAGGTGGGTCATGTGGAGCAAATATTGTTACTCAAAATATTGAACATTTATTAAGTCTTGATGATAATTATGTAGATATCAAAAATTATGATGCATTAGGATTATTTGATGGAATAATAATTTCGCATTATGGAGCATCGGAATATAATGCCGAATTAAGAGAAAAAGTATATAATGACGCTATTCAATTTGGAAAATATAAAGTATATAAACTTACAAATGATGATTCGATAGTCGTAATAGATGATAAAGTAATTATATATAAAGGAAGTGATAAAAATGAGTGAAAATCAAAATCAAATCCAGTGGTATCCGGGCCATATGGCTAGGGCAAGGCGTGAAATTGCTGAGGCAGTAAAACTGGTTGACGTGGTCATAGAGCTTGTGGATGCTAGAATTCCGGTGGCTAGTAGGAATCCTGTTTTGAACGAAATTATTGGGGAGAAACCTAGAATTATTGTACTAAATAAGGCGGATTTGGCCAACGGTGAGGATACGAAAAATTGGATTAAAAAATATAAGGAAAAAGGACAAGCTGCAGTAGAAGTCAATTCTAATGTTGGTAGTGGAATTAATCATGTGCTAGATGCTGTTTATGATTTGATGAAAGAAAAGCTTGAGAGAAAGGAGAAACAGGGGCTTGTAGGGGCTTCTGTGAAGGCCATGGTGGTTGGTATTCCAAATGTGGGGAAATCGTCATTTATTAATAAAGTGGCAAAAAAGCCAACTACTGCAACTGGTAATAAACCGGGTGTGACAAGGAAGAACCAATGGGTAAGATTAAATGATAGGATTCAGCTTCTTGATACGCCAGGGGTTTTGTGGCCTAAGTTTGAAGATGAAAAACTGGCAAGGCATCTTGCATATATTGGGACTATCAAAGATGACATTATGGATGTGGAGGAGCTTTCTTTCCACTTGGTGACGGAGCTTTTGGAGATAGAGAAGGCAAAGCTTTTTGAACGATTTAAAATTAGTGAAGATTTTGAATATGAGATGCCACTCGAGGTGCTTGAAGAGATTGGAAGAAAAAGAGGCTGCCTTGTGAGAGGTGGAGAGATTGATTATACTAAGGTTGCTAATATTATTCTAGAAGAGTTTAGAAGTGGGAAGATTGGGCGAATCACACTTGAAAAGTAAAATGGGACATCTTCTTTGCAAGAAGAAGGAAAGCCTCTAAATAGAAAAAGGAAAGAAGGAAATATAGTTGAAAAAAGAGGAAGTATTGCAGTTTTCCTCCTTAGTCTTAGCCTATATGGGAGATGCTGTTTATGAAAAATATGTCCGTGAATATGTAATTAAGCAGGGGCATTGCAATAATGGATTATTGCATAAAAAGAGCATCAAATATGTGAGCGCAAAAGGACAGGCTAGTGCTTTAAAAAAGCTGGAGGAGATACTGACAGAGGAAGAAAAAGATGTGGTAAGAAGAGGCAGAAATTCCAATCCTCATTCTACTGCCAAAAATGCGGATATTGTGGAATATAAGTATGCTACTGGGTTTGAAGCTTTAATTGGGTATTTGTATTTGACGGAGCAAACCGAAAGACTGGAGGAAATCGTTCATTTTTGCATTAATGAAATTGGTTGAAATTCTTAGATAAATGGAATATTGAATTTCTTTTTGATGTTTTATATAATTGAATAAAACAAGGAGGGATAATTTTGAGAATTAAAGAATTAAGAGCAAGGGCACGTGAGGATGCCTCTGGTAGTAAGATGAAACTAGTATTGCCAACATTTTTGATGACTTTACTCATTTATTTGATAGGTGTCATACCGGATTTGTTGGGTGATGGAGTAGGAAAAATTATTGTTGGTGTGATTGCTTTTGTGGCAGTTTTATTTGTTAGTGTTTCAGCTTCTTATGCATTAATGCTTAGGATGCTAAAAGTGGCAAGAAAAGAAGAAACTTCTCCTTTCTTTTCAGATATTTTTGGAGAAGGAATGAGAAATGGATGGGCGTGTGCCTGGGGCATTTTCAAAAAAGTATGGTGCTGGTTCTTATTAGGTGTGATTGCTTATATTCTGATGGGCTATGGGCTTATTGCTGAGGGTATCACAAACTCGCAAAGTATTGAAACTATTGCTAATCCAATTCATATCGTTCTTATATTGGTTGGATTTGTATTATTCATCGTTGCCATGATAAGATTAATTACGGTTAGCTATCGCTATTTCTTAGTGACATATTTAAAACACGATTATCCTGATAGAAGTATTAAGGAATTATTAGAAAAATCAGAGGAAATGATGGAAGGCAACAAGGCAAAAGTTTTTGTAATACCACTTACATTTCTTGGTTGGCTAATATTATCAGCCTTATTAGGTGCAATAGTCTTTGTTATATTCAATGTTATTTGGCCACCATATACCATTTGGGGCATCACTGTTTCTACGGTGCCATTGTGGGCAGAAATACTAATGAGTGCGATTATTTATTTTATCGTTTCATTTGTAACTGCATACATGCAGTTAACGTATTGTGAGTTTTATCTAGAGAGAAATCCATTAGGAATATACAATGAGGGCTATGTAAAACCTGAAACGAATCCAAAGAAATATAAGAAAATTATTGCATGGGTTTGTGCTATCTTTATTATCTTATGTATTGTAGTTCCGATTTTTCTATCTGCTTTGATATTTGTGCAATCATCTGAAGTAGTACATAATGCTTCTGATTCGCTTGAAAATGCGGTTGCCCAAATGGCTAATTCTAATCTTAGACAATATGCGGGTAAGGTAAGAGGATCTACTGTAAATGACCTAATTAAATATACTAAAACACTAAATGAACAAGAAGTCTTTCCTCGTCCTCTTGTCATCAAATATAATGATAGTGTAATGGATGATAGTGCAGATATTACTCCAAACGGTTTTTATCAAGTAGATTTTACAGATAGCGACGGAGATGTGTATTATGATGTCATTGATATTAGAAATACCTAAAAATTAGACTGAATTGTAACAAAATTTTGTGCAAAATTTACGAAAAACCTTGATTTTATTGGAATAATATTGTAAAATAAGCACAGCATAATAAAAGATAACAAAAAGAGTGAGGTTGGCCCTCACTCTTTAAGTTTGTAAAGAAAGTATTTTAGGAGGAAACCTTAGTGACAAAGCAAGAAAAAGAGCTTGAAAAGGTTGTTGCTCCAGTGGTGGAAGGCTTAGGTTATGGGCTGTATGATATAGAATACCTAAAAGAGGGGCAGGACTGGTTTTTGAGAGTTTATATTACTCATCCAGAGAAAAATATTGATTTAGATGATTGTGAAAAAGTGAGTGATGCGGTATCTGAAGTTTTGGATGAAACAGATCCCATTGAAACGTCATATTCACTTGAAATTTCATCTTGTGGATTGGAACCTAAATTAAGAGAGCAAAAACATTTTGAGGCAGCTGTTGGAAAAAACATAGAGCTAAAACTGTATAAACCAGTGGAAGGACAAAAACTTGTAACGGGTATATTACAAAAGTTAGAGGAAAGTGGCATTTGGGTAAAGCAGGTGGAGCAAGAGGCTTCTAAAAAACATGGCAAACAGAAAAAGTCTGCTAAAAAGCTAAGTGCTAGTGAAGTTAGTCAAATGGAAGAGCTTAGCATCTCTTTTGAGAATATTTCAAGTGCGAAAATTTTATTTGATTGGGAGGAATCGGAAAATGGATAAGGAATTTTTTGAAGCATTAGAAGAATTAAGTGTGGAGAAGGGAATTAGCAGGGAGTACTTATTAGATGCGATTGAGACAGCATTACTTACCGCATATAAGAAAAATTTTAATTCTCAAGAAAATGTAAAAATAGAGATAGATGAAGAAAAGGGGTTTGTGAAGGTTTACTCATTAAAAGAAGTGGTTACAGAGGTAATGGACCCAGCAATTGAAATTAGCAAAACAGATGCCAAGCAGTATGATAAAAAGGTGAAAGTGGGAGATATTGTAGAAGTGGAAATTACACCAAAGGACTTTGGTAGAATTTCTGCACAAACTGCTAAAAATGTGATTGTGCAAAAGATTAGAGAGGCAGAAAGAGAGATTGTTTTCACAGAGTATTCTGACAGACAAGGTGAGATTGTTAGCGGTATTATTCAAAGAGTTGAGAAGAATATTATGATTGTTGACCTTGGCAGAATTGAAGGCATTATGACTGCTAATGAGCAAGTCCCAGGGGAAGAGTATCATGTGAATGATAAGATTAAGGCTTATGTTTTAGAAGTGCAAAAGAATCATAAGGGTGTGCCTCAAATGCTTATTTCAAGAACACACCCAAACTTTGTAAGAAGATTATTTGAACTTGAAATTCCTGAAATTTATGAAGGATTAATTGAGATTAAAAACATTGTAAGAGAAGCAGGTTCTAGAACAAAGATTGCTGTTTATTCAAAAGATATGAACATTGATCCAGTTGGTTCTTGTGTTGGCCCAAGAGGAATTAGAATTCAAAATATTTTGAATGAACTTAGAGATGAGAAGATAGATGTTGTAGAGTGGAGTGAAGATCCAGTGCAGTATATTGCATCGGCACTTAGCCCTGCCACTGTTCTTGCGGTGGATATTAGAGCAGATGAGATGGCATCAAAGGTAGTTGTACCAGATAATCAATTATCTCTTGCTATTGGTAAGGATGGACAAAATGCAAGAATTGCAGCAAAACTTACTGGTTGGAAAATTGACATTAAGAGTGAGAGTCAAATTAAAGAAGAGATGAACACTGGGGACATTAATTAGTTTCCTAACAATGAGTGTCCTAAAAAAGAAAGAGTGAGGATGAATGAAGAAAGTTCCACTTAGGCGCTGCTTGGGCTGTTATGAATCCAAGCCAAAGAAGGAATTGTGTAGAATCGTTAGAAAAACAGACGGAGAGATATGTGTAGATAAAACAGGAAAGATTAATGGAAGAGGCGCATATATTTGTTATAACGCAGAGTGCCTTGAAAAGGCAATGAAAGCAAAAAGATTAGAGAAAGAATTTGGTGCTGCCATATCGGAAGAAGTTTATGAAACGTTAAGGAGAGATATGAATTCGTGATGAATAAAATTTATTCCATGCTGGGTCTTTGCATGAAGGCTGGAAAGCTTGTTTTGCGGGACGGATGCTTGTATTGAAAGTATCAAGCTGAAAAATGCGTGTTTGGTGATTTTGGCAGAGGATGCTTCACAAAACACGAAAGATAAATTTGAAAATTTGACGGCAGAAACTGGTTTGGGGCTTGTGTTCTTTGGAGAAAAGGATGTTTTAAGTAAATCGGTTGGAAAAGAGAATAAGGCGGTGTTTGCCGTGACTGATAAAGGGTTTGCAGATAAGATAATAGAGCTGATAAAAGAATCGAAGGGGGCTATTTAATTAATGGGAAAAATGAAAGTACATGAACTAGCAAAAGAACTTAATATGCAAAGTAAAGAGTTGATGGATAAGTTAATCAAACTGAAATATGATGTGAAGAGTCATTTATCAACTTTAGAAGATGCTGATGTGGAAAAAATCAGAAAACAACTGAAAAAAGAAGGTTCTAGTGTAGCTCCTAATGATAAGAAGAAAGAGGAAGAGAAAAGTGGCGCTGTAAGTGGCAGAAATACTGCTGAGAAAGAGAAAACTGCTACTAAGAAGGAAAAGAAACCAATTGCACCAGTGATTATTAGGAGAGAGGTTACGAGGGTTGTTGATACAACTGAAAATACAAATAGACCATCTGTTGCTTCTGGTAGAGATGATTTAGGGGTTGTTCAAAGAAGAACGGATACCTCTATGAATATTAAATACAGGACTCCTCCTAGAAAAATTGGCACGATTACGCAAATAAATGGGGACCCAAATGGGGAAAATCAAGAAAAGAAGATTGATACACCAATTAAAGATGGGAATACCTCTACTGGAAATACCAAAAGTACTTTGAACGCAGGAGCGGGAGCAGAAAAGGTTCAAGAGGAAAATACCATCTCTTCTGGAGCTACAACTGGTAGTGTAAAAACAGAATCTGCAGGAACTGCTAATGTGGCAGCGAATGTTTCGGCTGAAAAAACTAGTGGTGCAAGTGGTAATACAGCTACCAGTGCAAATGTGAATACAAGTGTGAATTCGAATGTTAATACAGGTGCCAATACAGGTGCAAGTGCGAATGCGAATAGTGTTTCTAATGGAGAACAGTTAGGGGCCAAAGAAAAGAGTAATACTACTAATAGTGTGGTATCTGAAAAATCAGGAACAAACGGTAATAATGCTAATTTGAAAAACAATAATCAGGGGGCAGGCGTACAAAGAGCAAATTATGATAATCGTACGCAAAATTCTGATTATAGAGGAAACGGTCAAAGACAACAGTTCAATAGAAACCTTGATTTCAAGAGACCAAACTTTAATAGAGATAGCGGCTGGCAAAAGCAAGGGCAATCTAGAGAAAATGATACACAAAGAGCAAATTATGATAAGGGCAATAATGGCTCTAATCAGAGATTTGACAGGAATCAAAATGGCGGTCAAAGATTTGATAAGTTTGATAGAAATAATAGAAATGAAAATAGAGACGGCAGAGATGGTAGATTCCAAAATAAAGACCAGAGAGGAAAAGGCGGATTTAACAGACCTGGTGATAGGCAAAATGTTTCAAGAGAAAGCAAGGTAGAAAAAGAATTAAAGGGAATTGTTGCTAATAGTGAAGTTTCTCAAAAAGAAGCTGCTCGTGAGACGGTTAGAACTGGTTATAAGGATAAAGAAAAAGATAATAGAAAGTTCGAAGAATCTTCTAATACCAAGAAGAATAAAGGCAGAAATTCTAGAGGAGAAGAAAATGATATCAACTATGGAAAGCTTAGAGACTTACAGTCAGAGAGCAATTTCTCCAATATGTTTGATGATACAGAGAGCAAAATTTTTGATTACTATGATGTTTCTAAGAGAAAAGGTGGAAAGAAAAATAAAAAGAAGCCTACAGAGAGTAAAGAACATATTGATCAAAAAATCTTTGAACTTACGGATATTGATATTCCAGAAACAATTACGGTGAAGGATTTAGCAGAGAAATTAAAGAAGCAAGCAACAGAGGTTATCAAAAAACTAATGATGCTTGGTATCATGGCTACCTTAAACAATGAACTTGATTTTGATACTGCCTTTTTGATTTCCTCTGAATTTGGTGTTACAGCACATAAGAAAGAGGTTGTATCAGATGAGGATATCTTATTTGATGATACAGATGATAATGAGGAAGATTTAGAGCCAAGGCCTCCAATCGTTGTTGTTATGGGGCATGTAGACCATGGTAAGACATCGCTTCTAGATGCTATCCGTTCTACGAATGTCACAACCAATGAGGCTGGTGGAATTACGCAGCATATTGGTGCGTATAAGGTTGAAATCAATGGTAGAGAAATTACATTCATTGATACACCTGGTCATGAAGCATTTACTGCGATGCGTGCGAGAGGTGCTCAGGTAACAGACGTTGCTATCATTGTAGTTGCTGCAGATGATGGTGTAATGCCACAAACCATAGAGGCTATTAACCATGCAAAAGCTGCTGGTGTTTCTATCATTGTTGCCATCAACAAGATAGATAAAGAGGGCGCAGATATTGATAGAATTAAGCGTGAGATTATGGAATATGGTCTTGTTCCAGAAGAATGGGGCGGAGATGTGATTTGTGTTCCAATCTCTGCAAAACAAAATAAGAATATTGATTCCTTATTGGAAATGATTCTTTTGGTTGCGGATATGAAGGAGCTTAAATCAAATCCTAACAAGCAGTCAAAGGGTACTGTTATTGAGGCAAGGCTTGATAAAAATACTGGTATTACTGCATCACTTCTTGTACAAAGGGGTACACTAAACATTGGTGATACCATTGTGGTGGGAAGTGTTATTGGTAAGATTAGAGGAATGACGGATGATAAAGGTCAAAAAGTTAAGGCTGCAGGTCCTTCTACTCCCGTTGAGGTCATTGGTCTTCCTGAGGTTCCAGAGGCCGGTGAAACTTTCTATGAAGTAGAAAATGAGAAGGTTGCAAAACATTTGATTGAAAAGAGAAAACGTAAACAAAGAGAAGAGATGCTTAGAAAATCGTCTCCTGTTACGCTTGATAACTTATTCAATCAGATTGAAGAAGGAAAGCTAAAAGACCTTAACATCATTATTAAGGCGGATTTACAGGGTTCTGTTCAGGCATTAAAAGCATCGCTTGAAAAGATTAGAAATGAAGAGGCAAGAGTGAGAATTGTTCATAGCAATGTGGGTGGAATTACAGAATCTGATGTAACACTTGCTAAGGTAACCAATTCAATTATCATTGGATTTAATGTGAGAGCAGATGCTACTGCAAAATCCATTGCGGATAAAGACGGCGTTGAAATTAAGCTTTATTCTGTTATTTATAATGCAATTGATGATGTGGAAGCAGCACTAAAAGGAATGTTACAACCAAAATATAAAGAGGTTATTCAAGGTACAGCTGAAATTAGGCAGACTTTCAAGATTACTGGTGCTGGTATGATTGCAGGATGCTATGTATTAGATGGCAAGATAGTTAGAAATTCTGGCTTAAGAGTGATTAGAGAGAATGTGGTTGTTCACACTGGCAAACTTGCATCGCTTAAGAGAATGAAGGATGATGCGAAAGAGGTTGCTGCTGGTTATGAATGTGGTGTACAAATTGAAAACTATGAGGATATCAAGGTTGGAGATAAGTTGGAATCATTTATTCTAGAGGAAATTAAAGACTAAGTGATGAGTCATGAGTGATGAAAGGAAGATACAAATGGAAAGAACAGATAGAATTGAAGAAGAAGTGAAAAAAATTGCAAGTAAGGTAATTGATAGAGATTTAAAAGACCCAAGGCTTACAGGTATGATTAGTGTGACAAAGGTAACAGTATCCAGAGATTTGAAGTATTGCAAAGTATATGTTAGCATGCTTGGAACAGAGGATGAAAAAGAGGCTATGGCAGCATTAAAATCTTCTGCTGGATATTTAAGAAAAGAAATTGGGGATAATATTAGAATGCATTCTACCCCTGAAGTGGAATTTATTTTGGATGATTCGATTGCTTATGGAAATAAGATTGAGCAAATCATTAAAGAGTTAGATATTAAGCCTTTGGAAGAGGAAACTTCTGAGGAAGAAAGTGACACAGAGAATACAGAGGAATAATTTTGAAAAAACAGAATTCATTAGGTATAATAGTAATGAGACACAAAACGGATTAGTCCTTATGTGTCTCAAATGTTTAAGATAAGAGGGAGTTTGAAAATGTCCATATTAGATAGTATCAAAGAAAAGGTAAATGAAGCAAATTCGATTTTAATTCTTACTCATGAAAATCCGGATGGAGATGCAGTTGGTAGTTCTCTTGGGTTTATGCATGGGTTAAGAAAACTAGAGAAAAAGGTGGATGTATTTATTCCAGTGGCAAATAAAATGTACAGTTTTATGCCAGGATTTGATGAAATCAAGACAGAGCTTGCAGACGATGCGGAGTATGATTTGTGCATTTCGCTAGACAGTAGTGATTTAGACAGGCTCGGTTCTTTTGGAAGACCTTGGTTTGAGAAGATAAAAAATACAGTTGTAATTGATCATCACATTACCAATCAAAATTTTGGCGATGTGAACTATGTGAATGCGGTTGCATCTTCTACCTGCCAGAATATTATTGTAGTGCTTGCTGCACTTGATGTTGCCATTAATAAGGATATGGCAGTTTGCATTTATTCTGGAATGCTTACCGATACAGGTGGCTTCAGGTATAATGTGCAGCCAGAAACCTTTGAGTTTGTTGCTATGCTTCTAGAAACAGGAATTGATATTGCTAAAATTTATAGGAATCTTTTTGATTTGACTACTGAGAAAAGAACAAGATTGCTTGGTAGAGCATTATCAAGGCTGGAGTTATTAGAAAATGGTAAAATAGCCTTTACATATGTTACAAATGAAGATGAACATGAATTTGAAAATGAAGATGGAGACCATGAGGGAATTGTTAATTACGGCAGAAATATTGAGGGTGTTGAAGTTTCCATATTCCTTAGAGAAAAGGATGGCGGATATAAGGTAAGTCTTCGTTCAAACGAATATGTTGATGTGTCTAGAATTGCTGCCAAATATGCAGGTGGCGGACATTTGAAGGCTTCTGGTTTAGAACTTAAAATGTCTTTTGATCAAGCAAAAGATTTGTTAGTATCCGAAATAAAAGGGCAGTTAAAAGAAAATGAAAAATAGGGAAACAAGTAGGGGACGGAGGAAAACGTGTTACCTCCGTCTCTTCTTCCGTTAAGTAGGGTGCGATTAGAGGTGATAATTGAAATGAAAGATGGTATCTTAATCATTGATAAGCCACAAGGAGTGACTTCACATGATGTGGTAGCCATGGTCAGAAAAGCGCTACATACCAAAAAAGTTGGACATACGGGTACATTAGATCCGCTTGCTACGGGAGTGCTTGTGGTTTGCGTTGAGAAAGCGACAAAGCTTGTAAAATATTTGGAATCTGATAGGAAAGTTTATGAGGTTGAAATGCAGTTTGGTATACAAACGGATACGGGAGATATTACTGGTAATGTCATCCGCAAGGAAAAAGAAGTTGTGATTGATTTAAGCAAGCTGAAGTGCATCATGAATTCTTTTATTGGCAAGCAAAAGCAAGTTCCACCAATGTATTCTGCCATCAAAGTGAATGGACAGAAGTTATATGAGCTGGCTCGTCAGGGGATTACCGTAGAAAGAGAGGCGAGAGATATTGAAATTTTTGATATCTCCAATATTTCTTTGGAAGGACCTATTTTAAAATATACGGTATCTTGTTCCAAAGGCACATATGTTAGGAGCCTTTGTGAGGATATCGCTGCAAAGCTTGGCACTTGTGGGACGATGACAAATTTAAGAAGAAGCAAGGCAGGCCATTTTGAAATCAAAGAGGCTATCAAGGTAGAAGACATATCAGAAGAAAAAATCATTTCTATGGAAAAACTTTTCGACAAAGAAGTGAATGTCAAAGAGTATCTAAAAAGGCTTTTAAATGGTGATAAAATAAATGTTCAGCAGCCAGATGGATTATATAAACTATATGCAGATGAATTTATCGGAATTGGAAAAATTGAGGGTAATTATTTGAAAAGAGAAATTATCTTGTAAATAAATGACGATGAAAAAATTTGCAGGTGTTTTTTAAGTATGAGAGAATATTGACTAAGGAAGAGATATCTATTTTACGAGATATTTAACCTAAGAAGGACACTTTCTAAAAAGAGAGTGTTTTTAAATAACGAAAAAGGAGAATGCTTATGATAGAAAAAAACCAGGATTTTGAAGTGAATATCTCAGATATGGGCTTTGAAGGAGAGGGAATTACCAAAATAGAAGGCTATACTACATTTGTCAAAGGTGCTTTGAAAGGCGAAAAAGCAAAAATAAAAATGTTGAAAGTGAATAAGGATTATGGTTTTGCCAAATTATTAGAAGTGCTGGAAGCTAGCGAAAATAGAGAGGAGCCGGTTTGTAGTGTTTTTGGTAGATGCGGAGGCTGTAATCTACAACACATGTCTTATGAATCGCAGCTAAAATTAAAAGAAAATGTGGTACAATCAACACTAAAAAAAGCGTTAGGGTTTGATGTGCCTGTAGAAAATATTATTGGCATGGGCACTCCTTATCATTATAGAAATAAGGTGCAATATCCGGTTTCAGATGAAAAAATAGGTTTTTATGCTGGAAGAACTCATTCACTCATTGAAAATGAAGGCTGTTTTATTCAAAATGAAATAGCAGATAAACTTGCCAAAGATGCTTTTAAAATCTTGCAAAAAAATAAAGTGAGTACCTATAGTGAAAAAACAGGAAAGGGCTGCGTAAGGCATATTATCACAAGGATTGCTAAGAATAATGGAAATCAATTAATGCTAACGCTTGTGACGAATGAAGAAAAGCTAAAAAATGCGGACAAGATTGTGAAAGATATTTTGGAGCTTTATCCAAACATTACAACCATCGTACAAAATATTAATACCAGAAGAGATAATGTCATTCTTGGTGAAAAGTGTATCACACTATACGGTGAGGGCTATATTGAAGACAGGCTTGGGGATTATAAATTCAAGATTTCTCCATTATCTTTTTATCAAGTAAATCCAATTCAAACAGAAGTTATGTATTATATTGCAAAGGATTACGCAGGACTTACCGGAACAGAAAATGTTTATGATTTGTACTGTGGAATCGGTACCATTTCCGTATTTGTGGCAGATGAAGCTAAAAAAGTTTTTGGTGTTGAAATTGTGGAGCAGGCAATCATCGATGCAAAAGAAAATGCGGAAATGAATGAGAAAAGAAACATTGAATTCATTTGTGGAAAAGCAGAAGAGGTGATTCCGAAAAAGTATGCAGAAGGAGATAAGGCAGATGTTGTGTTTGTGGACCCACCAAGAAAAGGCTGTGATAGCAGGCTTTTGGAGACATTAAAAGAAATGAGAGCAGGCAAAATTGTATACATCAGCTGTAATCCCGCTACACTCGCAAGAGACTTAAAATACTTAACGGAGAATGGATATGAGATAGAAAAGATACAACCGCTTGACCTTTTCCCACAGACACATCACATAGAAACAATCGTAAGCTTGAGAATGAAATAAAGATTGAAGTGCTTTTGGGACGTCAAAACGGGACAACCAATTTTGACGTAACATAATGTTTTTGGGGATGTTTTTGGGGACACCTTCCAAAAACATCTCTAAAAGTAGCAATCTTGATTTCTTGCTGGAAATATGATAAATTGCTGTTAAATTCCTAAGCAGCAATTTTGCTTTTGAGGGAGAAGGGGGCGTGGTTGGAATGAAATATTTCAAAAAATTATTGGGAGATAGAATTTATTTGTCTCCTAGGAATAGTGGAGATGTAGAGCTTTTTACAGAATGGTTGAATGATTTTGAGACAACGGATTATATTGGAAAGAGTGCGGAACTAATAACTTTGGAAGGAGAAAAAGCTTTCTTAGAGGGAGATATAAAGCCTACATCTACTTTTGTGATTGTTACCTTGGATCAGGATCAAATGATTGGTACGGTTTCGCTAGAGAGTATTAGTTGGACTGATAGAACGGCTTCTTTGGGGATTTTTATTGGAGATAAGAATTATAGAAGTAAGGGATATGGTACAGAAGCAATTAATTTAATACTAGAGTATGGATTCAAATATATGAATTTACATAGCATTAAGCTAGATTTATTAGAGATAAATGAAAGGGCTCTTAAATGTTATAAAAAGTGTGGTTTTAAAGAAGCGGGTAGAAGAAGACAATGCAAGTTTGTCAATGGCAAGTATTATGATGCTCTTATGATGGACATATTGAAAGAGGAGTTTGAAGGAGATTATATACGAAATAAAAATGTATGATTGGAATGAGACTGGAGAATGTTTGACACTCAAGCTCTTTTATGTTAAAATAATTTTTGTAGCAATTCAATTAGTTATTCGCGTTTTGCTACCATAAAAGATATTATCTTTAGGTTAATAATGATGAGAACCTTAGAATCTCCTCATGAATGACACTAATACTGCGGTGAAAAATTGTGGTATTTTTGCTGTTCATGAAAGGAGGTTCTTTTTTATTTTAACACCACAAAAATAAATTAGGAGGGTTTTACAATGGGACAAAAGAGTGAATATGAATTTTATGAGCGAATCAAAGATTGGAATTTTGATGAATTTCAGATAGTATCTGAAAAGATTAACAATTGGGACATGTATGATATTTTAAAGGATGTAACGAATGAAGAATCAAGAATCTTAGATTTAGGAACGGGTGGGGGTGAGAAAGTATTGGAGTGTTTTCCAAGTAATGTAAAGGAAATCATCGCTACAGACTTTTCAAGTGCGATGATTGAAACAGCAAATCAAAATTTAAGGAAAAGTAATCGAAAAAATATTACTTTTAGACTTATGGATAATTTAAAAATGAATTTACCAGTCAATTATTTTGATGTTGTCGTGGCTAGAAATACGGTAACCAATCCGGTACAGATTTACAAGTCGTTAAAGCCTGGTGGATACCTCATTATTAGAGGTGTTGATATGTATGACTGTCATGAATTAAAAAGGATTTTTGGAAAAGGTCAAGCATATCATGATAAAAAACCAATTAGTATCATCGATTATGAAGCAGTGTTAGATGCGGGATTTGAAGATGTTGAACTAGTTCCACTTCATGAAAGAGAATATTTCAAAGATAAAAATTCACTTTATCAATTTTTACTGAAAGTTCCTATCATTGACGATTTTTCGGAAGAAGAAAGAGATCATAAAGAATACTATCAAAAAGGAATAGATATGGACAAATTAGAAAAATATATTGTAAGAAATACATACAAACAGGGAATCAGGTTACTGAGAAGGTACTATGGTATTACTGCAAGAAAAGGCTAGTGTTTTTGGGGA